>NZ_AMXE01000030.1 GCF_000310205.1 Thauera linaloolentis 47Lol = DSM 12138
TGGCCGGCGCGGGCGCGCGTGCTGCGACCTCGGCGGCCGGTAGCGCACGGTCGGCGTTCCAGGCCGGTTCCGCCTTTGCGGGCGGCGGGGCCAAGGGGGCGGCGGCGGGCCTGGGCAATGTCGCCAAGACTGGGGCACAGGCCGCAGGCCGTCGCGCCGCGTCTGGCGCTTCCGCTGCCGGGCAGAAGGTGGCCGATTCCTTCCGCGCCGGCTGGAACGGCACAGGCGCTGGCGCTGCTGGTGCAGGCCAGGCCGCTGCTGGCGAAACAGCAGAAGGTGCCGCCGGCTCGCCCAAGCAGGAACAACCCGCCTGGGCCAAGCGGATGCACCGCCGCCAGCAAATCACCCATGCCGCGACCACCGCCGCCCACACGCTTCGCGGTGGCGACGGTGGCGGCTCCGGGCAAGGCCCGAGCCTGCGGGATTCCGATACCTAACCTTCAAGGAGAACACCCATGCGATTCAAACGCCCGCAGGTGCGCTATGCCGATACGCCGCAGCCTGCCACCCCGTACCAATCTGCCGCGCAGGTGTGGGACGACCGCATCGGCTCGGCCCGCGTGCAAGCTAAGAACTGGCGGCTGATGGCCTTCGGCTGCCTCACGCTTGCGCTATTGATGGCCGGCGGCCTGGTGTGGCGTTCGGCGCAGTCCATCGTGACGCCCTATGTCATCGAAGTGAATGAGGCTGGCCAAGTGCGCGCCGTGGGCGAAGCCGCCACGCCGTACCGGCCAGGCGATGCGCAGATCGCGCACCACCTGGCGCGCTTCGTGACGATGGTGCGCTCGCTGTCCGTCGATCCCATCGTCGTGCGGCAGAACTGGCTCGACGCCTACGACTACACCACCGACAAGGGCGCGGCCGCGCTCAACGACTACGCGCGGGTGAACGATCCCTTCGCGCGCATCGGCAAGGAGTCGGTGACGGTGCAGATCACCAGCGTCGTCCGCGCCAGCGATACGTCGTTCAACGTGCGCTGGACGGAACGCCGCTACGTCAATGGCGCGGCCGCCGGGCTGGAGCGGTGGACGGCCGTGGTGTCCATCGTCCTGCAAACCCCGCGCACCGAAGAACGCCTGCGCCGCAATCCCCTGGGCATCTACGTCAATGGCTTGGCGTGGAGCCGCGAACTGGATTCTTCCGAAGGAGCCAAGCCATGAACCTGCCTTTCCGCTTTTACGCTTTCGTGCTGACGCTTGCAGCCCTGTCAGGCTGCGCCACGCAGGGCAAGCCGCCGCCGACCATCTCACTCGATGAGCCGGTGCAGGCGCAGCCGCTGCCCGAACCGCCCAAGCCCATCGAGGTTGTGGCGGTGCCCGAACCGCTGGCGCTGCCCGCACAGTTGAAGCCGCTGCCCGAAGTGGACGCGGCCCCGGCCGCGCCGGAGCCGGCCGACGAGAAGGTGCGCGTTTCGCGTGCGAACGCCGAGGCGCGCATCGCGCCGACCCGCGAGGGTTACGTCAACGCGATTCAAGTGTGGCCCTTCACCGATGGCGCGCTCTACCAAGTCTATGCCGCACCGGGGCGCGTGACCGTGGTTTCCTTGCAGCCCGGCGAGGAACTGGTGACGGTCGCCGCTGGCGATACCGTGCGCTGGATTGTCGGCGACACGTCCAGCGGCAGCGGCGACGCGCTGCGTGTCAATGTGCTGGTGAAACCCATCCGCTCGGGCCTGAAAACCAATCTGGTCATCACCACCAGCCGCCGAACGTACTTGCTGGAGCTGACTTCGACCGAGAAGGCATGGATGGCGTCAGTGTCCTGGGACTACCCGAAAGATCGGATGCTGGCCTTGCAGCGCCAGGCGCAGGCGGCCAGCGCCGCCGCGCCGGTCGATACCGGGCTGTCGCTGGAGAAGATCCGCTTCCGCTACGCGGTCAGCGGCAGCAATCCGCCGTGGAAACCGCTGCGCGCCTTCGACGATGGCGAGAAGGTCTATATCCAGTTTCCGCCAGGCATCGCGCAAGGCGAGCTGCCGCCGTTGTTCGTGATCGGTGCGCAGGGCGACGGGCAACTGGTGAATTACCGCTTCCGCTCGCCGTACTACATCGTGGATCGACTGTTCGGCGCGGCCGAACTGCGCCTGGGCGGCGATGGCGGTGACGTGGTGCGGATCGAACGCACCGATGGCGTCATATCAAGGAGTGGGAGGAACTGACCATGAGCCAGGACGACACTCCCGACCTCGTCGCGCCGCAGCCGGCGGACAAGATTGCGCCCGAGGCGGTGGCGCTGCGCGCGCAGCCGCGCCCGGTCACGCGCCTGAACCGGCGCACGTTGGCTATCCTCGCCGGCGGCCTGTCGGTCGCCGTGCTCGGCGCGCTGATGTGGTCGTTGCAACCGCAGCGGCGCGGTGCGGGCGAACAGTCCGAGCTTTACAACGTCGATCGCGTGTCGAAGTCCGAAGGGCTGGATGCGCTGCCGGCGGATTACTCCAAGCTGCCGCCCGCGGTTCCCGAACTGGGGCCGCCGCTGCCGGGCGACCTTGGCCCGGCCATCGTCAAGTCGCAGCAGCCGGTGACGGCCGCCTACGCGGCCCCCGGCTATGACCCGAACGACGCACTGCGCAAGGAAGCCGAAGCGGCCGCGGCCTCGTCCGTGTTCTTCCGTTCGGGTGCGCAGGCGGCCGCGCCGGTGGCGCAATCGCAGGTGGCTGCTGCGCCGGGCTTCGCCGCCAATGCGGCATTCGACCCGATGGCCGCCGGGCCGGCCTCGACGGCGGCCCAGCCGGCCGACCCGACCGCCGTGCAGAACCGGCAAGACCAGAAAGAGGCGTTCCTGAGAGCAGGCTCTACGGAAACCCGCAATTCCGGCAATCTGACCCTGCCGGCTTCGCCGTATCAGGTCATGGCCGGAACCGTGCTCGCTGGGGCGCTGGTGACGGGCATCAAGTCGGACTTGCCGGGCGACGTGATCGCCACGGTGACGGAGCCGGTCTATGACACCGCTACCGGCGATTTCCTGCTGATCCCGCAGGGTTCGCGCATCCTGGGCAAATACAACAGCCAGGTGAGCTATGGGCAGAGCCGTGTGCAGGTGGTGTGGAACCGGATCGTCCTGCCGGACACGTCATCGCTCACGCTCGACAACCTGGCCGGCACCGACCCGGCCGGCTATGCCGGTCTGGAAGACGATGTGGACTGGCATTGGGATCGTGTCTTTGCCGGCGCGGCATTGACGACGCTGCTGGACATCGGCGCCGAACTGGCCGCCCCGGAGAACCGCCAGGACGGTGATCGCGTCATCATCGCCGGGCGCGACAGCGCACAGGACAGCATCAACCAGGTCGGGCAGGAGATGACCCGCCGAAATCTCAACGTCCAACCGACGCTGACCAGCCGGCCCGGCTTGCCGGTGCGGATCATTGTCAATCGTGATCTGGTGCTGCGGCCCTACCAGCCGCTGTTCTTCAACAGGGGGACTTCACGATGAGCACGACGCGCAAGCTGCGGCTCGGGCCGCTGCCCAAGACCGAAAGCGTCAAGGTCACGTTCTCATGCCCGGCCGGCCTGAAAGCCGACTTGGAACGCTATGCCGCGCTGCACGCGCAGGCGTATGGCGAGGCCGTTGATGCGGCAACGCTGATCCCGCATATGCTCGACGCCTTTATGGCCGGGGATCGGGGATTCAGGAAGGGCGGTGCGGGCAAAGCTGCGCCGCCCAAGCCAAGCTGACGAGACGGGCTTCCGTTGGCGGCCATCCCTCGAACGCGCAGCCCGAAGCTGCGCGTTCTTGGTTCTGGGGGGGGGCTGCGGCCGACTAGGCTATGATGACGGCACAAGCCCGCTACCTCTCGGCAATCCAGCACGACTAAGTGCGATCCGGCTTTCTCTCCCGACGCTCTTATGTGGCACCTAGCCCACAACGCCGCAGCCCCGCAACACGGCCTCGAAAAGAGCTAACCTACTGTCCCACATACGGTTTCAAGCCTTCCGTGATTTTCACGAAAGACTTGACACGAGAACTTTTTTGGTGCCCCCTGCCGGGCGCACCAAAAAAACGGCGCCCTCGCAGGGCGCCGCTGGAATCCGAAGCCGGGGAAGGACCGGCTTCGCGGGTGACGACGGTGGGTGTTACATGCGGTAGGCCGATTCACCGTGGGCGCTGATGTCGAGGCCTTCGCGCTCTTCCTCTTCCGACACGCGCAGGCCGACCAGCACGTCGATGAGTTTGTAGGCGACCAGTGAGACGACGCCGCTCCAGATGATGGTGATGATCACGCCGTAGGTCTGGATCCACACCTGGGAGGCGATGGAGAAGTCTTCGCCGCCGGTGCCGCCCAGGCTCGGTGCCGCGAGCACCCCGGTGAGGATGGCGCCGATGATGCCGCCGATGCCATGCACGCCGAACACGTCGAAGGCGTCATCCACGCGCAGCAGGCGCTTCAGGCCGCCCACGCCCCACAGGCAGGCGAGGCCGGCGATGAGGCCGAGGACGATGGAGCCCATCGGGCCGATGAAGCCGGCGGCCGGCGTCACGGCGACCAGGCCCGCGACCGCGCCCGAGGCGGCGCCCAGCATCGAGGGCTTGCCCTTGAGCAGCGCTTCGCCGCTGATCCACGATACGGTTGCCGCGCCGGTGGCGAGGATGGTGTTGATGAAGGCGAGGCCGGCGATACCGTTGGCGGCGCCCGCCGAGCCGGCGTTGAAGCCGAACCAGCCCACCCACAGCAGCGAGGCGCCGACCATGGTCAGGGTCAGGCTGTGCGGCGCCATCGATTCGCGGCCGAAGCCGATGCGCTTGCCCACCATGTAGGCGCCCACCAGGCCGGCCACGGCGGCGTTGATGTGCACCACGGTGCCGCCGGCGAAGTCGAGCGCGCCGTCCTGGGCGAGCAGGCCGCCGCCCCACACCATGTGGGCCACCGGGACGTAGCTGAAGGTGAACCACAGCACGCTGAAGATCATCACCGCGGAGAACTTGATGCGCTCGGCGAAGGCGCCGACGATCAGCGCGCAGGTGATGGCAGCGAAGGTGGACTGGAAGGCGACGAACACGTATTCTGGAATGGTGCTCAGCGCGGCGGACATGGTGTCGGGCGTGATGCCGTTCAGGAACAGCTTGCTGAAGTCGCCGTAGAAGGTGCCTTCGCCGCCGAAGGCGAGGCTGTAGCCGTAGATCGCCCACAGGATGGTGATCACCGAGAAGATCACGAACACCTGCATCAGCACCGACAGCATGTTCTTGGCGCGGCCCAGGCCGCCGTAGAACAGCGCCAGGCCGGGGATGATCATCAGGATGACGAGCATCGTCGAGGTCAGCATCCAGGCCGTGTCGCCGGCGCTGAGCGCCGAGGCCGCGTCAGCGGCGGCGTCCTGGGCGAAGGCGCTGCCGGCGGCGAGGACGGCCGGCAGAAGTGCGAATAGCTTTTTCATTTGCGTGTGCTCCCTTACAGCGCGTCCGGGCCGGTTTCGCCGGTGCGGATGCGGATGACCTGTTCCAGTTCGAAGACGAAGATCTTGCCGTCGCCGATCTTGCCGGTGGCGGCGGCCTTTTCGATGGCCTCGATGGCCTGGTCGAGAATGTCGTCGGACACGGCGGCTTCGATCTTGACCTTGGGCAGGAAGTCGACGACGTACTCGGCGCCGCGGTAGAGCTCGGTGTGGCCCTTCTGGCGGCCGAAGCCCTTGACCTCGGTGACGGTGATGCCTTGCACGCCGATGGCGGACAGGGCTTCGCGCACTTCGTCGAGCTTGAAGGGCTTGATGATGGCAGCGATGAATTTCATTGTTTTCTCCAGTTCAGCAGGCTGGCGGATCAGAAGGACTTGCCGACCGACAGGATCACGCGCTCTTCCGCGAGGTCTGAGCCGTTGATGTCGGAGTCGACGTAGTGCAGGCCGAAGTCGAAGCCGCCGAATTCCTTGGTGACGCCGAGCTTCCAGTCGTCGTAGTCGTCGCCGCCCTTGATGTCGTTGTAGCCGTAGTGCAGATCGAGCTTGAAGCCGGCGCCGATCTCGAACTCGGCGCCGACGTCGTAGTACTGGCTGCCGTCCGAGTCACGCAGGCCGAACAGGTCGGTGAAGGCGTAGGAGTATTTGAAGGACAGGAATTCCCACGACAGGCCGATGTAGCCTTCCAGCGTGTTCGGCTTGGTCATGCCGGTTTCGGCCTTCCACACCGCGCCGTAGCTGCCGGGGTAGTAGTACTGCAGCAGGCCGATGTCGTAGCCGATCGGGCCAAGCTCGCCGCCGTAGCCGGCGTAGACGTCGATTTCCAGGCTGTTGCCCGACGACTTGCTGACCTCGGCATCGTTGATCCAGGACACGTTCGTTGCCCACACGCCGGCGTAGAAGCCGCTCGGGTGGGCATAGTCGAAGCCGCCCTGCAGCGCCGGGCGCTCATCGGTCTGGCTGATGCCGCGATAAGCGTAGTCCGACACGATGCCCACGTTGGCCGAGAAGGGGCTCTCTTCGGCGTGTGCCGCACCGGCAATGGGAAGCGCGGCGGCGAGGGCGCAGGCGAGAAGCGTCTTGTGCATGGTTGTTCTCCTGACAGGGATGAGGGTTTCCGACGAGCAAGCATTAGCAGGCCCCGTGCCAGTGCCGAGAATGTCAGCGGCCATGCGTGTTTCAGGCTTGTGACAGGCGTGTCCGGCGGCGTTTTTGCTGCGCTGCGCAATACAATGGCGCACGAAACTGGGTCGCGGCGCACCAGGCTGGTGCATCCAGGAGAGGGCGGCGCATCGGCCGATGCCAGAGGGCTCCGGCGAGCGTGCTAGACTTTCGCCATTCGCAACCGGCCATCGTTTACACCCATGTCTACTCCGCGCTTTCTCGACGAAATCGGCGCCAAGCTCTCCGAACTGGCAGCCAACAGCCCCGCCCGCGATATCGAAAAGAACGTCAAGGCCATGCTCGGCAGCGCCTTCGGCAAACTCGACCTGGTCACGCGCGAGGAATTCGAAGTCCAGCGCGAAGTCCTGGCGCATGCCCGGCAGAAGCTCGCCGAACTCGAAGCCCGCGTCGCCGAACTGGAACGCGCACGCGCCGGCGAGGGCGACAAGCCGGCCTGAGCTTCGCACCCGGGCATCATCCACGGAATGATGCCCGGTTAGTCTTTTGTCATCGACGCGTTCCCGCTAGACTGGCGATCCGCCCAGTCCGGAGAACTGCATGTCCCTAGCGCTCGTGCGCAGCCGCGCGCTCGACGGCCTCGATGCGCCCGAGGTCACGGTCGAGGTGCATCTTGCCAACGGCCTTCCCGCCTTCAGCCTTGTCGGCCTGCCTGATACCGAGGTGCGCGAGGCGCGCGACCGTGTGCGTGCCGCGCTGCAGACCTCGCAGTTCGAGTTCCCGCAGCGGCGCATTACCGTCAACCTCGCCCCGGCAGATTTGCCGAAGGAAGGCGGGCGCTTCGATCTGGCGATCGCGGTCGGCATCCTCGTCGCGTCGGGCCAGATCGCCGGCAAGCTGCTCGACGGCCTGGAGTTCTGCGGCGAACTGTCGCTGAATGGCGAATTGCGCGCGGTGCGTGGCGTGCTGGCCGTGGCGCTGGCCGCCGGGCGCGCAGGACGTGCCCTGGTGGTCGCGCCGGACAATGCGCCCGAGGCAGCGCTGGCGCGCGGGACGACGGTGCTGCCGGCGG
Source organism: Thauera linaloolentis 47Lol = DSM 12138 (assembly GCF_000310205.1). Classification (GTDB taxonomy): domain Bacteria; phylum Pseudomonadota; class Gammaproteobacteria; order Burkholderiales; family Rhodocyclaceae; genus Thauera; species Thauera linaloolentis. The sequence goes on from NZ_AMXE01000030.1 coordinate 7,587, forward strand.
CCAGCCTGTGCGTGGTGGCGGCCCATCTCAACGGCCACACCGCCCTTGTGCCGCAGCCCGCCGGCGTCCTGTCGGCAGGCCTTGCCAGCGGGCCGGATCTGGCCGAGGTGCGCGGGCAATTGCAGGCGCGCCGCGCGCTGGAGGTGGCGGCGGCCGGTGCGCATTCGCTGCTGCTGTTCGGGCCGCCCGGCACGGGCAAGTCGATGCTGGCGCAGCGCCTGCCCGGCCTGCTGCCGCCGATGTCCGAGGCGGAGGCCCTGGAGACGGCGGCGGTGTGTTCGCTGGAAGGGCGCTTCGATGCCGCGCGCTGGGCGCAAAGGCCGTTCAGGGGGCCGCATCATTCGGCATCGGCCGCGGCGTTGGTGGGCGGCGGCGCGACGCCGCGGCCGGGCGAGATATCGCTGGCCCACAATGGCGTGCTGTTCCTGGACGAGCTTCCCGAATTCGACCGGCGCGTGCTCGAATCCCTGCGTGAACCGTTGGAAACCGGCAGCGTCAGCGTGTCGCGGGCGCGGCGCAGGGCGGAGTTCCCCGCGCGTTTTCAACTGGTGGCGGCGATGAACCCTTGCCCTTGCGGCTACCTGGGCCATCCGCGCAAGCCTTGCCGGTGCTCGCCGGAGCAGATTGCGCGCTATCGCGGGCGCTTGTCGGGGCCCTTGCTCGACCGCATCGATCTGGTGGTGGAGGTGCCCGTGCTGGAGCACGACGAGCTCGTTTCGGCGGCGCCCGCGCCTTCGTCGGCCGAGGTGCGGGCGCGGGTCGAGCAGGCGAGGGCGGTACAGGTGGGGCGCCAGGGCATGGTCAATGCCCGCCTCGACAGCAGCGGCGTCGAGCGCTTCTGCGTGCCGGATGCGGCAGGGGCCGCGTTGCTGCGGCAGGCGATGAACCAGCTCGATTTGTCGGCGCGTGCCTACCACCGCATCCTGCGCGTGGCGCGCACGCTGGCGGACATGGCGGGCGCCGCGCAGCCGGGCACGGCGCAGGTGGCCGAGGCGATCCAGTACCGCCGCGGCCTCGACGGGCGCTGAGCCGGCAGTCCCGGTTGGCCAGGCTCAACTGCCGCCACCGCGCCTCAGCACTGCTCCCACGGCAGGCCGTCGAAACGTCAGCCGCTCATCGAGTTGCGGTGATGGTTTTCGTCGAGTTCGCCCTCGAAGCCGTACTGCACGTTGTAGACGTCCTCGAAGCCGGCTTCGAGCAAGGCGTGGCCGGCGGCTTCCGAGCGGTTGCCCGAGCGGCAGATCAGCAGGATGGGGCGCTGGCGGCCGTTGCCGGCCAGCTTGCGGACTTCACCGACGAAACACGGGTTCACCTCCCATTCCGGGCCGTCGTTCCACGACACGTGGATCGCGCCGACCGGGTGTCCGACGAACAGGTACTCGATTTCGCTGCGGACGTCGATCAGCAGCGCCTCCGGGTTTGCCTGCAGGAAGGCATGGGCCGCCTTGGGGGTGATGTGCTTCATGCGTCGTTCTCCTGAAGCGCAGGATTATATTCTGAACAACGAATGCATGAAGGCAACCGATGCGCCGCGGCCGGCGACGCATCGGCGCCCCGGCTTCAGGCGACTTCGCCCAGGTAGGCTTCGCGCACCTTGGGGTTGGCGAGCAGGTCGCCGCCGGAGCCGGTGAGGGTGATCTTGCCGGACTCCATGACGTAGCCGCGCTGGGCGAATTCCAGCGCCAGATTGGCATTCTGCTCGACCAGCAGGATGGTGACGCCGTCGCGGGCCACCGACTGCACGACCTCGAAGATCTTCTCCACCACCAGCGGTGCCAGCCCCATCGAGGGCTCGTCCAGCAGCAGCAGCCTGGGGCGCGACAACAGCGCGCGGCCGATGGCGACCATCTGCTGCTCGCCGCCCGACAAGGTGCCGGCAACCTGGTGCAGGCGCTCCTTGACGCGCGGCAGCATGGTGTAGACGCGCTCCAGGTCGGCCTCGATGCCGGCCTTGTCCTTGCGCGTGTAGGCGCCCATGCGCAGGTTCTCTTCCACCGTCAGGCGGGTGAAGATGCCGCGTCCTTCCGGCACCAGCGCCACGCCGCGGCGCAGGCGCTTGTGCGCCGGCACCGCATTGACCTTGTCCCCCTGGTACAGGATGCTGCCGCCGGCGATTGGCAGCACGCCGGCGATGGCGTTCAGCGTGGTGGTCTTGCCGGCGCCGTTGGCGCCGATCAGGCAGACGAGTTCGCCGGCCCACAGGTCGAGGTCGATGCCCTTCACGGCCTGGATGCCGCCGTAGGAAATCTGCAGGTTCTGCAACTGCAGCAGCGGGGAGCTGGGATTAGTGTGCATGCTTGCCTCCGCCCAGGTAGGCGGCGATGACCGCTTCGTTCTTCTGCACCACGGCAGGGACGTCCTCGGCGATCTTCTTGCCGAAGTCCAGCACCGCGACGCGGTCGCACAGGCCCATGACGAGCTTCACGTCGTGCTCGATCAGCATCACGGTGATGCCGTCGTGGCGGATCTGCTCGATCAGCAGCTTGAGCTGCGCGGTTTCGGTGGCGTTCATGCCGGCGGCGGGCTCGTCCAGCGCCAGCAGTTGCGGCTCGGTGGCCAGCGCGCGGGCGATCTCCAGCCGGCGCTGGTCGCCGTAGGACAGGTTCTTCGACACCACCTCGGCAAAGCGGCCGATGCCGACGTAGTCGAGCAGCTCGTAGGCGCGCTGCGTGGTCAGGCGCTCTTCCTCGCAGGTGAAGCGGTTCTGCGTCAGGATGCCCCACACGCCCGCCTTGGTGCGGACGTGGTGGCCGGCCATGACGTTCTCGAGTGCGGTCAGGTCGCGGAACAGGCGGATGTTCTGGAAAGTGCGGGCGATGCCGCGGCCGACGATCTTGTGCGGCTTGCCGGCGGGCAGTTCGCTGCCGTTGAAGACGAATTCGCCGCCGTCCGGCGTGTAGGCGCCGGTCAGCACGTTGAAGAAGGTGGTCTTGCCGGCGCCGTTGGGGCCGATGAGGCCGTAGACCTCGCCCTTGCGGATGGTCAGCGACACGTCGGTCAGCGCCTGCAGGCCGCCGAAGCGCTTGCCGATGTTGCGGGCTTCGAGCAGGGTGATCACTGCGCGCCCTCCCGCTTCATGTTCTCGGCGTGGGCGTAGCGTGCGCGGGCCGGGATCATGCCCGAGGGGCGCAGGAGCATCATCAGGATCATCGCCAGCGATAGCAGCAGCATGCGCAGCACCTCGGGGTCGAGGATCACGGTGCCGAACAGCGTCTGCTGCAGCGGCACGGCGACGTCGCGCAGGATTTCGGGCAGCAGCGCCAGCACGAAGGCGCCGACGATGGCGCCGGCGATGTTGCCCATGCCGCCGAACACCACCATCGTCAGCACCGCGATGGATTCCATCAGGCTGAAGCTCTCGGGGCTGACGAAGCCCTGGAAGGCGCCGAACAGCGCCCCGGCCACGCCGCCGAAGGTGGCGCCGAGCGAGAACGCCAGCAGCTTCATGTTGCGCGTGTTGATGCCGATCGCCTTGGCCGCCAGCTCGTCGTCGCGCATCGCCGCCCAGGCACGGCCGACGCGCGAGATCTGCAGGCGCTGGATGAACAGGATCGAGCCCGCCACGCACAGCAGGAAGAAGTAGTAGTACAGGAACAGCGAGTTGATCGAGAAAGTCTCGGTGACCTGCAGGTTGCGCGACAGATCCCAGCCGAACAGGTTGATCGGGTCGATCATGTTGATGCCCTGCGGCCCGTTGGTGATGTTGACCGGGTAGTTCAGGTTCAGCATGAAGATGCGGATGATCTCGCCGAAGCCCAATGTCACGATCGCCAGGTAGTCCCCGCGTAATCGCAATACCGGAAAGCCCAGCATGATGCCCGCCAGTGCGGCGAAGGCCGCGCCCAGTGGCAGAACGATCCAGAACGGCAGATGCACGTCGAAGTGCGGCGAGGCGAGGAAGGCGAAGGTGTAGGCGCCCACCGCATAGAAGGCGATGTAGCCCAGGTCGAGCAGGCCGGCGAAGCCCACCACCAGGTTCAGGCCCAGCGCCAGCATCATGTACAGCAGCGCGAAGTCGAGGATGCGCACCCAGCTGCGGCCGAACTGCCAGGCGATGATCGGCGCCGCGAGGGCGAGGATGATGATGAGCCAGCGCGCTGCCATCGGGTTGCGCTTGCCCAGCCAGGGTACGGCGGAGACGAGTTCGTTCATGGTCGTGGGCTTTCCTTATGCACGGTCCGACACGCGTTCGCCGAGCAGGCCGGTGGGCTTGAAGATCAGCACCAGGCCCAGGATGATGAAGGCGAAGATGTCCTGGTAGGACGAGTTGAGGAAGCCGAAGGTGAGGTGTTCGATGTAGCCCGCGCCGAAGGATTCGACCAGGCCCAGCATGATGCCGCCGAGCATCGCGCCGCCCAGGTTGCCGATGCCGCCCAGCACCGCGGCGGTGAAGGCCTTGAGCCCGGGCATGAAGCCCATGCCGTAGTGGGCGATGCCGTAGTTGCTGGCGTACATCACGCCCGCCACCGCGGCCAGCGCGGCGCCGACGACGAAGGTGAAGGCGATCACGGCGTTGGTGTCGACGCCCATCAGGCTGGCGACGCGGTGGTTTTCGGCGGTGGCGCGCATCGCGCGGCCGATGCGGGTGCGGGTGACGAGCAGCGATAGGCCGATCATGATCGCGGCCGAGGCGGCGATGATGATGACCTGCACCGGCGTGATGAACACCCCTTCGATTGGCTGCATCGGCGTGGTCGAGATCAGCTGCGGAAAGGTGTGGTAGTTGCGGCCCCACAGGATCATCGCCACCGTCTGCAGCAGGAAGGACATGCCGATCGCTGTGATCAGCGGCGCCAGGCGCGGCGCGTTGCGCAGGCGCCGGTAGGCGAGCCGCTCCATCAGGAAGCCCAGGGTTATGCACACCGGTATCGCCACCATCAGCGCGATGGTCAGCATGTAGACCGGCGACATGCCGGGCGCGACGCCCATCAGGAACATCATGGTCTGCAGCGCGGTCAGCGCGCCCACCATCAGCACGTCACCGTGAGCGAAGTTGATGAGGCCGAGGATGCCATAGACCATCGTGTAGCCGAGGGCGATCAGCGCATAGACGCTGCCGATCACCAGGCCGTTGATCAGTTGCTGGATGAGGGTTTCCATTATTCGACGGGTAGCGCTTACGGGAAGGATTGAATGACCCTGCCCCCCGCGCGGCTGCGCGAGGGGCAGGCCGGCGCTCAGAGTGCGACCCAGTTGCCGTCCTTGAACTGGTACACGGTGACCGCGCCTTCCTTCAGGTCGCCGCGTTCGTCGAAGGAAACGTTGCCGGTCACGCCGTCGAAGTTGCTGGCCTTCAGCTCCGGCAGGTACTTGGCGGGCTCGACCGAGCCGGCCTTCTCCATCGCCTTGATGATCGCCATCGCGGCGTCGTAGGCGTAGGGAGCGTAGATCTGGACCTCGCCGTTGAAGCGCTTCTTGTAGTCCTCGCGGAACTTGGCGCCGCCCGGCATCTTCTCGATCGGCAGGCCCGCCATCGAACAATAGGTGGTCGAGTTGATCGCATCGCCTGCCAGCTTGATCATCTCGGGGCTGCAGCCGCCGTCGCCGGTCATGAACTTGGCGTTGATGCCGAGCTGCTTGATCTGGCGCAGCATCGGGCCGGCCTGGGCATCCATGCCGCCAAAGAAGATCACGTCCGGATTGGCGGCGCGGATCTTGGTCAGGATGGCATTGAAGTCCGTGGCCTTGTCGGTGGTGAACTCGCGTGCCACGACCTGCGCGCCGGCCGCCTTCACCGCCTTGTCGGTCTCGTCGGCCAGGCCCTGGCCGTAGGCGGTGCGGTCGTCCACGATCGCGACCCGGGCCGCACCGAGCGTCTTCACCGCGAAGTCGCCCAGCGCGCCGCCCTGCTGCACGTCGTTGGCGATGGTGCGGAACACGCCCTTGAAGTTCTGCTGGGTCAGCTTCGGATTGGTCGAGGCCGGCGACACCTGGGGAATGCCGCCCTGGTCGTAGATGCGCGAAGCCGGAATCGAGGTGCCCGAGTTCAGGTGGCCGACCACGCCTTTCACGCCGGCATCGACCAGGCGCTGGGCCACCGTGGTGCCGGTGCGCGGGTCGGCCTGGTCGTCCTCGCCGATCAGCTCGAACTTGACCTTCTTGCCGCCGATGTCGGCGCCGCCCTGCGCGTTGACCGTCTCGACCGCCATGCGGGTGCCGTTTTCCAGATCCTTGCCGAGGTGCGAGATGGTGCCGGTCAGCGGCGCGGCGTTGCCGAGCTTGACGACCTGCTGCGCATGGGCCGCGCCCAGGCCGATGCCCATGACCGCAAGTGCAACGATGGTTTTCTTCATGCTTGATCCTCCAGCGAACTCAAGTGATGACTGATGTTGTTGTCCGACACATCCGCGAGGCCTTGTCTCCCCTCGTCGGGGCCAGGTCCTGCCTGGTCCCGCATCCTCCCGCCACCGCGGCGCATGACCGGCATGTGACAAAAGTTTGCGTATTCTGCACAAAAACGGGGCGCGAATATGCCCCGTCGTGGGTCGTCGCGCCATTTCATGGTGCTGCGGCGCAGCGGCAAATGCCAGCGCCCCGTGTGCAGAAAGCCGGATCCAAGCTTCGTCGGCCTGTTTTTGCATCGGATACGGGTGGTGCGATGCACAAGTCGTGCCAGGTGTGGATAACCCTGATCGTGCGGGGTGGTGGTTGATGAGGTGTGGGTAGGGCGCGGCGCGGGTGGGTAGAAGGGCTTGCCGATGGCACGCAACGGGGGTGTCTTGGCGTTGTTTATGCGGCATAGAGGGGCCCATGACTGTAACGGCGTTGGAGCGTAGTCTTCTGAGCTGCCTATACGGCAGTGAAGATCGCCTCCAGCAGATGGGGTAGTTGCGACGGGTTGAAGGCCGAGAATTTTCTGGCGAGTAGCGTCTGCTGGTCGCTGACGGCATCGTGCACGGGCAACACCGGCGGGCGGCGATGGGTCAGGATCAGCCAGCCGATGGCGGCGGCCAGGCGCAGCGTATCGTCGAACCAGAAGCGTACCCAGCGCTGCAGGTATTCGGTGGGGCGGTATTCGCTTCGCGGCGAAAGCCAGGCCACCTCGAAATCCACCTCGTTGGCCGAGAACAGCGGCGTGCCGCCATCGCCGCAATAACCTACCAGTACGCTGGCCTTGGCCAGTTCGCGCATCGCCGCCCGGGTGACCGAGGTGCCGGTGCCGAGCAGCAGGCAGGTGGTGTTGGCGATGGGGATGTTTCAGTACAGCGACTGCTTGCCGGCGTCGGTGACGTACCCGACGCGCCCGCCGTTGACCAATACCCGACAATGCTGGAGGTAATAAAGATTGGCGCGCTTGGAATGCAGGATGGTCTTGGGGTCGGACGGCGATATTTCATTCATTCCGGATTCAGTAGGCGATCCATGCTGTTTGCATGTCTTCATGATGTAGAGCGGCTTGGCTGAGGTGTAGCCGCGCAAAAGGTGCCGGCCAGCGGATGGCACTCATGCCGACTCGAAAAAAAGGGGCGCGATCAGCGCCCCCCGATTCCCATCTCCCTCTCCTGCATTCAGCAGATCCTCTCCCACAAGCTCTGCTGATCCTCGAACTGGTCGAGCTCCAGGCCTTTGAAGTCGCTGCGCGACACGATGCCGACCACCGTGTCGTCCACGGTTACCGGAAGGTGGCGGTAGCCACCGTCGCACATCATGTGCAGTGCGTCGATCGCCTTGAGGTCGGGGGCGATGGTGTCCGGCTTTGCCGTCATCGCCTGGGTTAGCTGCACGGTGGCCGGGTTGCCACCTCGTGCGATCGTCTGCACGGCGTCGCGGCCGGTGAAGATGCCTTTCAGACGAGCATGTACGTCGGTTACCAGCACCGCGCCCACGTTGCGTTCGCACATGCGCTGACAGGCGGTCTGCACGGTGTCGCTTGGGCGAAGCATCAAGGGGTTCTGGTCCTTGACGATGAAGGAGATGTTCCGGTTCGTCATGTCTCGCTCCCGTATTGGCGTCGTGGTGTGAGTTTGTTTTCACTCTATTCCGGAGGCCGCCCGGCAATCTTGATATTTGGCAAGCATTGGGCAGTTGCTTGCCCGTGGACCGTCTGCGTGGGTGCGTAAACGACGGCGGGGGCGTGAATCCACGCCCCCGCCGGGTGGAATGGTGCGGTTTATTGCTTGACGGGTTCCCACTTGCCGTTGGCGTAGTTGTACAGGCTGACACCGCCTTCCCTGACGTCGCCCCTGGCGTCGAAGGCGATGTGGCCGGTCACGCCCTTGAAATCGACCTTCTGCATCGCGGGCAGGTACTTGGCCGGGTCGGTCGAGTCGGCGGCCTTCATGCCTTCGACCAGTGCGCTTGCCGCATCGTAGGCGTAGGGGGCGTAGATCAGGACGTCCGCGTTGAAGCGCTGCCTGAAGCGGGACAGGAACTCGTTGCCGCCGGGCATCTGCGTCAGCGGGATGCCGGCCTGGGTGCAGAAGACCTTCTCGTTCATCGCATCGCCAGCGAGCTTGAGCATTTCGCTGGTGCAGTTGCCGTCGCCGCCGAGGAAGGTGGCGGGGATGCCGAGCTGGCGCAATTGGCGCAGCATCGGCGCGCCCTGCGAGTCCATGCCGCCGTAGAAGATGGCATCGGGCGTGCGGGCCTTGATCTTGGTGAGGATGGCGGTGAAGTCGGTGGCCTTGTCGTTGGTGAACTCGCGGCCGACGATTTCGCCGCCCAGCTTCTTGATGCTCTCTGCAAAGGCGTCGGCGAGGCCTTGCCCGTAGGCGGTGCGGTCGTCGATGACGGCGAATTTCTTCACCTTCAGCGTGTCGATCGCGTACTTCGCCATGGCTTCACCTTGCTGCAGATCGTTGGCGATGACGCGGTAGGTGGTCTTGTAGTTCTGCTGGGTCAGCTTCGGGCTGGTCGACGACGGGGTGATCACCGGCACGCCGGCCTGTTCGTATACGCGCGACGCGGGGATCGAGGCGCCCGAGGTGGTGTGGCCGATGACGCCCTTGACGCCGGCGTCGGTCAGGCGCTGCGCCGCGGTGGTGGCGGTGCGCGGATCGCCCTGGTCGTCTTCGCTGACGAGTTCGAACTTCACCGTCTGACCGCCGATGACCAGGCCCTTGGCATTGGCGTCCTCGAGTGCGAGGCGGGCGCCGTTCTCGCCGTCCTTGCCGAAGTGGGCGATCGGGCCGGTCAGCGGGCCGGCGTGGCCGATCTTGACGACGGTCTGGGCCTGGGCGGCAAAGCCGGCGCTGACGAGGGCGAGTGCAAGCAGGGTTTTCTTCATGTGCGTCTCCGAAGGTTGCAAAGAGTCACTGCGAGGGCGTTGCAAATCCCGGGGGGATGGCAGATTCTAGCCCAGTGGCCTGTCGTCGGCAGGTTGGGCAAACCCTCGGGAGGGCTTCACGACATGAAACGTTTGCTTGCCTGGCTGTGTGCAATGTTGTCGGCGATGGGCATCACGGCCTGCGATTATTTCAATCTGCGCGAACTCAAGCCGGGCGTATCTACCGCGATGGAGGTTCGCGAGCGTTTCGGCCCGCCGCAGATGGAGTGGCGCAACGACGATGGATCGGTGACCTGGGAATTCTCCCGCCAGCCCGAAGGCATCGAGTGCTTCATGATCACGATCGGTCCGGACAGTGTATTGCGCACCATCGACCAGGTGCTCAATGAACAGAGTTTCGCCCGCGTGGTCAATGGTATGAATGGCGACGAAGTGCGCCGCGTGCTGGGCAAGCCGGCGCGCAGCCAGTTCTTTCGCCTGAAGCGGGAAACCGTGTGGGAGTGGAAGATTTCCCACGGTCCCGATGGCACGAGCGATCCGGTGTTCTTCACCGTGTCCTTCAATACCGATGGCCGCGTCATCGGCACGGGCCGTTACACGCAATACCGACGTTGAATGGAGGCACGCCATGAATATCGCCACCCTGTTCCCGCCGCGTTTCCTTCGCGGAATCGGGATGCTGCTGGTGGTCGTGGGGGCGCTGCAGCTTGCGGGCTGCGCGACTTACATCCAGCCGCGTTTGTTTACCACCGAGGCCGAGACCCTGGCGGCCAAGGGCGAACCGAGCCGGCGCTGGCAGAATGACGACGGCACCACCACGCTCGAATACGCCACGCAGCCCTACGGCTACAGTTGCCTGATGGTGCAGGTCGACCAGGGTGGCGTGGTGTTGCGGCAATGGGATGCGCTCGACAGCGACAACCTGGCCCAGGTCAAGAAGGGCATGACGCGCGAGGAGGTCGAGCGCACGTTGGGTCAGCACCGTTCCGAGCAGATCTTCAAGCTGTCGGGCGAGGAAGTGTGGGACTGGAACATCCGCAACCGCGGGCCGGGCATCGCCACGCTGTTCAACGTGCATTTCATCGACGGCAAGGTGGCGCGCACCAGCCAGAGCTACGTTTATCCGCGCGAGGGCCCCATGGCTTACGGCTACTGGGGTCATGGCTACCCGTATTATCGCTATCCCTATTACCGGCATCCGTTTTTTGCGCCCCATCCCTTTTTCCCGTACTGGTGGTAGCTGCGCCCCGCCGCTATTGGCAAGCGTCGCCGCGAGCCGATACAATCCCGCTCCTGCCGAGGAGCGCTGCGACCCCGACTGAACCTGCGAGGGCCAGGCTCGGCAAACGATCAACGGCGCTCACAAGCCTTTGCCGGTTTGTGGCGCCGTTCGCATTTGTGCAAGGCGTTACCCGGTGACCGTCTCATGACCGAGGTAAGAACCATGCAAGCCGACCGCACGACCGAACTCAGCCAGCTGCTCGCCGAGCGCATCCTGATCCTGGATGGCGCGATGGGCACGATGATCCAGCAGCATGCGCTGGGCGAGGCGGACTACCGCGGCCAGCGCTTCCTCGATCACCCGAAGGACCTCAAGGGCAACAACGACCTGCTGGTGCTGACGCGTCCCGACGTGGTCGGCGGCATCCACCGCGCCTATCTCGATGCCGGCGCCGACATCATCGAGACCAACACCTTCAACGCCACCCGCGTGTCGCAGGCCGAATACGGCCTCGAATCCCTGGCCTACGAGCTCAACGTCGAAGGCGCGCGCCTGGTGCGCCGGCTGTGCGACGAATACACCGCGCGCGATCCGGGCAGGCCGCGTTTCTGCGCCGGCGTCATCGGGCCGACCTCGCGCACGCTGTCGATTTCGCCCGACGTCAACGACCCGGGCTACCGCAACATCAGCTTCGACGCGCTCGCCGACGACTACTACGATGCGGCCCGAGGCCTGGTCGACGGCGGCGCCGACATCCTGCTGATCGAGACGGTGTTCGACACGCTCAACGCCAAGGCGGCGGTATTCGCCATCGAGAAGCTGTTCGACGATCTGGGCCGGCGATGGCCGGTGATGGTCTCGGGCACGATCACCGACGCCTCGGGGCGCACGCTGTCGGGCCAGACCGCCGAGGCGTTCTGGAACTCGCTCAGCCATGCGCAGCCGATCAGCTTCGGCCTCAACTGCGCGCTCGGCGCCGACCAGTTGCGCCAGTACGTCGAGGAACTGTCCAACGTCTGCAATACCCATGTGTCGGCCCACCCCAATGCCGGCCTGCCCAATCCGCTTTCGCCGACCGGCTACGACGAGACGCCCGAGCACCTCGCCGCCGAAATCCGCCAGTGGGCGCAGGGCGGCTTGCTGAACATCGTCGGCGGCTGTTGCGGCACCACGCCCGCGCACATCGCCGAAATCGCAAGAGTGGTGGCGGATGCCGCCCCGCGCCGCGTGCCGGACGTCGAGAAGAAGCTGCGCCTGTCCGGCCTCGAGCCCTTCAACGTCGGCGGCGACAGCCTGTTCGTCAACGTCGGCGAGCGCACCAACGTCACCGGCTCCAAGGCCTTCGCCCGGATGATCCTCGAAGGCCGCTTCGACGATGCGCTGGCCGTCGCCCGCCAGCAGGTCGAGAACGGCGCCCAGGTCATCGACATCAACATGGACGAGGCGATGCTCGACTCGGTCGCCGCCATGGAGCGCTTCTGCAAGCTGATCGCTTCCGAGCCCGACATCTCGCGCGTGCCGATCATGCTCGACTCGTCGAAGTGGGCGGTGATCGAGACCGGCCTGAAGTGCATCCAGGGCAAGGGCGTGGTCAATTCGATCTCGATGAAGGAAGGCGAGGCCGAGTTCCTGCGCCAGGCGCGGCTGGCGCGCCGCTACGGCGCGGCGGTGATCGTGATGGCCTTCGACGAGGCCGGCCAGGCCGACACCTTCGCGCGCAAGACCGAGATCTGCGAACGCGCCTACCGCCTGCTGACCAGGCCGGTGGCCGAGGGTGGTGCCGGCTTCCCGCCCGAGGACATCATCTTCGACGCCAACATCTTCGCCATCGCCACCGGCATCGAAGAGCACGACAACTACGCGGTCGATTTCATCGAGGCCGTGGCCTGGATCAAGCACGAACTGCCCTGGGCCAAGACCTCGGGCGGGGTGTCGAACGTGTCCTTCAGCTTCCGCGGCAACGACCCGGTGCGCGAGGCGATCCACACCGTCTTCCTGTACCACGCCGTCAGGGCCGGTCTGTCGATGGGCATCGTCAACGCCGGCCAGCTCGGCGTGTATGACCAGCTCGATCCGGCGCTGCGCGAAAAGGTCGAGGACGTGGTGCTGAACCGCAAGCCCGCATCCGGCCAGAGTCCGGGCGAAGTACTGGTCGAGATGGCGCAGTCGGTGAAGGGGCAGGCCAAGGACACCGGCCCCGACCTCGCCTGGCGTGCCTGGCCGGTGGAAGAGCGCCTGTCGCATGCGCTGGTCAAGGGCATCACCGATTTCGTCGTTGCCGACACCGAGGAGGTGAGGGCGAAGCTGGAGGCTGAAGGCCGGCCGCCGCTGACGGTGATCGAGGGCCCGCTGATGGCGGGCATGAACGTGGTCGGCGACCTGTTCGGCGCGGGCAAGATGTTTCTGCCCCAGGTGGTGAAGTCCGCGCGCGTGATGAAGCAGGCGGTCGCCCACCTGATCCCCTACATCGAAGCGGAAAAACTGCGTACCGGCGCCACCAGCAAGGGGCGCATCGTCATCGCCACGGTCAAGGGCGACGTGCACGACATCGGCAAGAACATCGTCGGCGTGGTGCTGGGCTGCAACGGCTACGAGATCATCGACCTCGGCGTCATGGTGCCGGCGGCGAAGATCCTCGATGCGGCGAAGGAGCACGGCGCGCAGGCGATCGGCCTGTCCGGCCTCATCACCCCGTCGCTGGAGGAAATGGCCCATGTCGCCGCCGAGATGAAGCGCCAGGGGTTCGACGTGCCGCTGCTGATCGGCGGCGCTACCACCAGCCGCAACCACACCGCGATCAAGATCGCGCCGCATTACGACCAGCCGGTGGTGTACGTGCCCGACGCCTCGCGCGCGGTGGGCGTGGTCACCGCGCTGCTGTCCGAAGGCCGGAGCGAGGCCTTCAAGGCCGAGGTCGCCGCCGACTACGAGAAGATCCGTGCGCTGCACGCCAACAAGAAGGGCATGCAACTGGTGAGCCTGGAAGCCGCCCGCGCCAACGCCTTCCGCATCGCATCCGACTATCGGCCGCCGGCGCCCAACACGCGCGGCGTGCAGGCGATCGACGTCGACCTCGCGGACCTCGTCGACTACATCGATTGGGGGCCGTTCTTCCAGACCTGGGATCTCGCCGGCCGCTTCCCGGCGATTCTCGACGACGAGGTGGTCGGCGAAACCGCACGCAACGTGTTCAGCGACGGCAAGGCAATGCTGGAAAAGCTCATCGCCGGAAACTGGCTGCAGGCCAGGGCCGTGTTCGGCCTGTTCCCGGCCAATGCCGTGGATGACGACGTCGAGATCTACGCGGACGAGGACCGCCGTCAACTGGCCATGGTCTGGCACGGCCTGCGCCAGCAGCACGAGCGCCCGGCGGGCAAACCGCACTGGTGCTTGTCCGATTTCATCGCGCAGAAGGATTCCGGCGTGCCGGACTGGATCGGCGCCTTCGCCGTGACGGCCGGCCTCGGCATCGAGGCCATGCTGGCCGTGTTCGAGGCTGAGCACGACGACTACCACGCCATCATGCTCAAGAGCCTGGCCGACCGTCTGGCGGAGGCCTGCGCCGAATGGCTGCACGAGCGCGTGCGCAAGGAGTGCTGGGGCTATGCGGCCGACGAAACGCTCGACAACGAGGCCCTGATCGCCGAAGGGTATCGCGGCATCCGTCCGGCGCCGGGCTATCCCGCCTGCCCGGATCACACGGTGAAAGGGCCGTTGTTCGAATTGCTCGGCGCGCGCGAGCGCATCGGCATGGACCTGACCGAGAGCTACGCGATGACCCCGGCGGCGGCGGTGAGCGGTTTCTACTTCTCGCATCCGGAGAGCCATTACTTCGCCATTCCGAAAATCGGCCGCGACCAGCTCGAGGACTGGGCGCGCCGCAGCGGGATGGACGTGGACGAAGCCGCGCGCTGGCTGGCGCCGCTGTTGTAAGCATGCATCCGGGGCGGGCATGGGTCACGCTCCGGGGCATGCGGTCGTGCTAACCTCCGCACGTTCTGACGCGTAGCGGATGCACGTGAAGTGATGATTCCCTGCCTGACCGATCGGGTTGCACCCGCCTCCTGGCACCAGGCGGTCTGCCTGCTGTACCGAAACTCCATTCCCGCCCAGGCGGCGCTGGTGACGGTCGCGGCCATGCTCGCCGTCGGCAACATCGTTTTCGGGGCGGCGGTGGGGCCGGCCATCGCCTGGGTGGGGGCGATGTCGCTGCTCGCGTTCGTCCGGGTGCTGGCCGTGCGGCGCTTCTTCGCCCAGGTGCCTCCGGTCGAGGAGGCCAACCTCTGGTTCAGGCGCTACATGATAGGGGCCTTGCTGGCCTCGGCGGGCTGGGCTGCCGGCGCCGCGCTGTTCATGATCGGCGCTGGCTACGATGCGCGCTTCTTCACCGCAGGCCTCATTTCCGCCACCATCGCTGGCGCGGTGCCGACGCTCGCGCCGTCGCGCATGGCGCTGGCGAGCTATACCGTGTTGTCGGTGCTGCCGGTGGCCCTGATCGCCGCGTTCGACTATCAGGGCATCCCGGATCTCATCCTCATCATCCTGATCCCGGTCTTCAGCGTCACCGTCATCAACAGCTCCAACAACCTGAGCTCGATGCTGATCGAGTCGATCCAGCTCGGCCTCGAACGCAGCCGGATGATCGCCGAGCTCGAAGCGTCGCGCGACCAGGCCGAAATCGCCAACCGCACGAAGAGCCAGTTCCTGGCGAACATGAGCCACGAGATCCGCACGCCGATGAACGGCATCATCGGCCTCACCGAGCTGGCGCTGATGGACCCGCGCGATCCCGAGGTGCCCGAGCATCTGCGCATGATCCAGGCCTCCGCCGATTCGCTGCTGCGCATCCTCAACGACATCCTCGACTTCTCCAAGATCGAGGTGGGCAAGGTTGACATCGAGCGCGAGACCTTCGACCTGCACGAGACACTGCGCCTCGCCACTCAGGTCCTGGCCGCGCCGGCCAAGTCCAAGGGGCTGGACCTGAGGCTCGAACTGCCGCCCGGATTGCCGCACAAGGTCGTCGGCGACGCGCTGCGGCTCAAGCAGGTGCTCACCAACCTGATCGGCAACGCGATCAAGTTCACCCAGCAGGGCGAGGTGCGTGTCTCGGCCTTGCTGGGCGACGAGCGGGACGGGACGGTTGCAATCGGCTTTTCGGTCAGGGACACGGGCATCGGCATCGACCCCCAGGTACAGGCGATGGTCTTCGACGCCTTTGCCCAGGCCGACACCTCGACTTCGCGCCGCTTCGGTGGCACCGGGCTGGGGCTGTCGATCTCGTACCGGCTGGTCGAGCTGATGGGCGGGGTGCTGGGCGTCGACAGCATGCCGGGCGAAGGCAGCCATTTCTTCTTCACCCTGCGGCTCGAACTCGCCGCGCCGGATGTGGCGGAGGCCGTGGATCCGGCCGCGACGATGGAGGTGCCCCAGCCGATGAGGCCGGAGCGCTCGGCGGCCATTCTCGTGGTCGAGGACAACCCGATCAACCAGAAGCTCGCGGTGGCGCTGCTGGCCCGCCGCGGATATGAACTGACGGTTGCCGAAGACGGCCTGCAAGGCCTGGAAAAGGTCATCGAGGGCAATTTCGACCTTGTGCTGATGGACCTGCAGATGCCGGTGATGGACGGCCTGGAGGCGACGCGCCGCATTCGCGCGCACGAGCGCGAATGCGGCCGCCGGCGCATTCCGATCCTGGCCATGACGGCGAGCGCGCGCGAGGAGGATCGCCAGATCTGTCTGGCCGCGGGCATGGACGACTTCCTCACCAAGCCGCTCAACATCGGCCTGCTCTACGAGCGT
This sequence comes from Thauera linaloolentis 47Lol = DSM 12138, assembly GCF_000310205.1. GTDB lineage: Bacteria > Pseudomonadota > Gammaproteobacteria > Burkholderiales > Rhodocyclaceae > Thauera > Thauera linaloolentis. The sequence continues at coordinate 23,837 of NZ_AMXE01000030.1, forward strand.
GTCGGCAGCGCCCTGGAAACGGGGGCGGGCACGGACGCCTGAACACCGCCGATGCGCCGGCGTCGCCCGGGCTTGGGCTGTTCGCCACACTCGGGTAGCATCGGCAGCCTAGACCCAACGGAGCACGCCGACATGGCCACCCTCGAACTCACCGCCGACAACTTCAACGAAGTCCTTGAGAAGAACCCGATCGTCTTTCTCGACTTCTGGGCGGCATGGTGCGGCCCCTGCCGCAATTTCGCACCGACCTACGAGGCCGCGTCCGAAGCCAACCCGGACATCGTGTTCGGCAAGATCGACACCGAAGCCCAGCAGGAGCTGGCCGCCACCTTCCAGATCCGCTCGATTCCGACCATCGCCGTGATCCGCGAGGGCATCATGGTATTCCGCGAATCGGGCGCGCTGCCGGCCAGCGCGCTCAACCAGGTCATCGACGGCGTGCGCGGCCTCGACATGGAACAGGTGCGGGCGGAAATCGCTGCGCAGCAGCAACAGCAGCAAGCCTGAGAGAAGCCTCGCGGGGGCCTCTGAAACCCGCGCGGGCGGCGGAAAGAAAAAACGGCGGTTCCGGGTGTCTCCGGGCCGCCGTTTTCTTGCTGCCGGGCCGTGTGCCGCCGGCACGGACCCGCTCAGCAGGGGCAGCGGGTGCCCGCGCGCTCCGCGCTGGGGAAGCGCGCTTCCAGGCAGTAGCGGTAGAACTCCTCGCGCGTGAACGGCGTGGCCTCTGGATGGCGCGAGCGCATGTGGTCCAGGTAGTACTCGTAATCGTGGATGCCGATCACCAGCCTGCAGGTCTGTACCACTTTCTTCGCCACGTCCTTCAGGCCGGACAGCCAGCCCGAACCCAGGCTGTAGCGCTCGAACTCGGCTTCCGACATGGGCACGGCGTCCGCCTGGCGCGCGCGCGTCTCGGCGACGTAGCGCGCGTAGGCGTCGTCCAGCCCCGCCTCGCCCGCGGCCGGCGCCTCGGGGGCGCCGGCCGGGTTGCGCCCGGTAAGGTAGGAGAGGTCAAGCACGTGCGGGCTCTTCGCGGAACACCGGCGGCACTTCCTGCACTGTCGGTGTGGTGCTGGCGAGCGCCTTGCGGATGTTGATGATCACCGCCACCAGCATCACCACTGCCACGATCATGAAGAAGCCGCACAGTGCTGCGTTGACCTGGTTATTGAAGGCCACGCGCGACATCTGTTCGATGCTCTTGGCCGGTGCCAGCACGGTGCCCTGCGCGGCGGCTTCGTTGAAGCGGTTGGCCAGCGCGAGGAAGCCGATCTTCGGGTTGTCGCTGAAGATCTTCAACCAGCCGGCGGTCATCGAGGTGATGAACAGCCATACGGTCGGAATCACCGTCACCCACGCATAACGCTCCTTCTTCATCTTGAACAGCACCGCGGTGCCCAGCAGCAGCGCCATCGCGGCGAGCATCTGGTTGCCGATGCCGAACAGCGGCCACAGGGTGTTGATGCCGCCCAGAGGATCGACCGTGCCCTGGTAGACGAAGTAGCCCCAGCCGGATACCGCCACTGCGGTGCCGATCAGGTTGCCGGCCAGGCTGCGGGTCTGGCTCATGCCGGGGATGAAGGTGCCGGCCAGATCCTGCACCATGAAGCGGCATGCGCGCGTGCCGGCATCGACCGCGGTGAGGATGAACAGCGCTTCGAACAGGATCGCGAAGTGGTACCAGAAGGCCATCATCGCCTTGCTGTTGAAGATGTCGGTGACGATCACCGCCATGCCCACGGCGAAGGTCGGTGCGCCGCCGGCGCGCGACAGGATGCTGTGCTCACCCACGTCCTTGGCCATCTGGGCGAGGATTTCCGGCGTGATCGTGAAGCCCCAGCCGTTGATCACCTGCGCCGCCGATTCGACCGTAGTGCCGATGACCGCGGCCGGCGAGTTCATCGCGAAGTAGATGCCGGGCTCGAGAATCGTCGCGCAGATCATCGCCATGATGGCGACCAGCGACTCGCCCAGCATCGAGCCGTAGCCGATCACGCGCATGTGCGACTCGCGCTCGATCAGCTTGGGCGTGGTGCCCGACGACACCAGCGCATGGAAGCCCGAGATGGCGCCGCAGGCGATGGTGATGAACAGGAAGGGGAACAGGCTGCCGGAGAACACCGGGCCGGTGCCGTCGATGAACTGGGTCACCGCGGGCATCTTCAGGTCGGGCAGGGAGATGACGATGCCGATCGCCAGGCCGACGATCACGCCCAGCTTGAGGAAGGTGGACAGATAGTCGCGCGGCGCCAGCAGCAGCCACACTGGCAGCACCGAGGCGACGAAGCCGTACACCACCAGCGCCAGCGTCAGCTGCGGGCCGGTCATGGTGAAGAACGGGCCCCAGTACTCGTGGCGGGCGATGTCCTCGCCGAAGATGATCGCGGCCATCATCAGCACGAAGCCGATCACCGATATCTCGGCGATGCGCCCCGGGCGGATGAAGCGCATGTAGATGCCCATGAACAGCGCGATCGGAATCGTCGCGGCGATGGTGAAGGTGCCCCACGGGCTTTCCGCCAGCGCCTTGACCACCACCAGCGCCAGGGCGGACAGGATGATGATCATCACCCCCAGCGCGCCCAGCATGACGATGACGCCGGCGAAGGGGCCGAGCTCCTGCTTGGCCATCTCGCCCAGCGAGCGGCCGTCGCGGCGCGCGGAGATGAACAGCACCAGGAAGTCCTGCACCGCGCCGGCCAGCATCACGCCGACCAGGATCCAGATGGTGCCGGGCAGGAAGCCCATCTGCGCCGCCAGGATCGGCCCCACCAGCGGGCCGGCGCCGGCGATCGCGGCGAAGTGGTGGCCGAACAGCACCCACTTGTTGGTCGGCACGTAGTCCAGGCCGTCGTTGCGGCGCTCGGCCGGCGTCAGGCGCCGGTCGTCGAGCTCGAAGACCTTCTCGGCGATGAACTTGCTGTAGAAGCGATATGCGATGGCGTAGCACGACACCGCCGCCAGGATCAGCCATGCCGCATTCACGTGTTCGCCCCGGTTAAGGGCAAGCATGGCAAAGCCGGCCGCCCCCACGAGGGCGACGAGCAACCAGATCAACTTGGATTTCACGCAGTTTCTCCGAGAACTGCGGCGGATCCGGGTGTGCCGGCTGTCTCCCAGGGCGGGCAAACCACGGCATCTCAGATTCGCCGCGGGTTGAGTATTGTTATGAGCCCTCGATGCGACCGGGGCAGGCACATTCTAGGTGTTGCCGATGGCTTTGTCTCCTGTCCGGGGCGTTTTCGCCATCGGGTTCAGAGCGTGAAGCGGCTCACGTTGTCCTGCATGTGGGCCGCCATCGCGCGCAGGCTTTCGGCCGAGCGCGAGCTTGCCGTGGTGACGGTATGGATCTGCTCGGCGCTGTTGGCAATCTGCTCGACGCTGCGCGCCACGACGGTCGAGGCCTCGGTCTGCTCGCGCAATGCGAGATCGATGTCGCTGATCAGTTCGGAGACCTGGCGCGCGATGGCGAGCAGCGACTCGATGCTGCCGCCCGCTTCGCGGGCATGGTCGACGCTGCGGGAGACCGCCGATACGCCTTCGTCGATGCGCGCGACCACCTGGCCGGTGGACTGCTGGATGGTGTCGACCATGGCGGTGATCTCGCCCGTGGACTGGGACGTGCGTTCCGCGAGCTTGCGGACTTCGTCGGCCACGACCGCGAAGCCGCGGCCCTGCTCGCCTGCGCGGGCGGCCTCGATGGCGGCATTGAGCGCGAGCAGGTTGGTCTGGTCGGCGATGTCCTTGATGACGTTGACGATGGCCGAGATCTTCTTCGACTCTTCCGCCAGGTTGCCGATGCCTTCCGACGCCGTCCTGACGACGGCCGAGACCTGATCGATGGCCTGTTCCAGCTTGCGCAGCACCTCGCGGCCCTCGCGCGCCTTGGTGTCCGACTCGCGCGCCGCGGCGCTGGCCTCGTTGGTGCGGCTCGCGACTTCGCCGATCGAGACCGTGACCTCCTCGACGCTCGCGGCGATGTTCGAGGCCTCGGTGCTCTGGGCATCCACGCTCGCTTCGAGCTCGCTCACGCCCTTGCCCAGGTCCTCGGCGGATGCCGACAGGCGGGCCGATGCGTCGCGCGCCTCGCCGATGGTGGTGCGCAGCGACTCGCGCATGGCGTCGATCGCGCCAAGCAGCCTGCCGATCTCGTCGCCGCTCCTTGCCGCCGTGCCGCCCGCGGGCTGCCCGAGGTGGCCTGCGGCGATCTCGTTGGCGACGGTGACGGCATGGTGCAGGCGCGAGGTGATCCGCCGTGCCAGCAGGATGGATACCAGGGCTGCGACCAGGGTGCCCACCACCAAGGCGCCGATCGCCATCTGCTTTGCGTCGCTGGCAGCCTGGGCGCTCGCCCGGCGCTCTTCGTCCGCTTCGTCGTTGGCGTGCTGCAGCAGCGCCGCGGTGGTGGTGGCGACCTGCGTGCCGGCGGTGAACCATTCGGTCCGCTGCAACTGCACGGCTTCTTGCTCGCGGCCGTCCTTGACCAGCGCCACAGCCTTCATCACCGTGTCGCGATAGCCGCCCACCGCCTTCGCGAAGGCGTCGAGCAGGGTGTGCGCTTCGGGGTCGGCGGCAAGCCTGCGGTAGTCGTCGATGGATTGCGACAGCTTGGCGTCGAGGTCCACCAGCGACTTTTCGGTCTTGTCGCGGTCGGCGGCCGTCTCGGCGAGCATGAATTCTAGGCTGCGGATGCGGTAGCGCATCCGGCCTTCGCTCATCGCGGCGGTCTGCATCAGCGAGGGCAGGGTGTGATTGGACATTTCGCTCGAGAGTCTGTCCATGCGGTCGATCTGCACGTAGCAGATGATGATCGCTGCAATGAGGAGGCCACTGGATACGATGAAGTTGAAGATCAGCTTCATCCTCAGGCTGAGGCTGTCGAACCAGGTCATGATGTCCTCGGAGGTGGGGAGAGAGGGCGCTGTCTGCGCAGCGGTGTGCCCTGGCGTTATCGGCGTGCCGCGCTGAATACTGAAGCCCTAATTCCGCATTCCGGGCCGAACGTGGCCGGGGTCGGTCCGTCCCGGCGCGACGCATCGCTGCCCGGGCCGGCCGGCCCCGGCGCCCGGGCTTGCCGGGAGAAGGCGAAGGTTCGGGCGAAGACCCTTACTCGAACAGCGCGCCCACGCTCTGCCCGCCGTGGATGCGTTCGATCGCTGCGGCGAACAGCGGCGCGACGCTCAGCGTGGTGATCTTGGGCAGGCGCCGGTCTTCGGGCAGGGTGACGGTGTTGGTGACCACCACCGAATCGATCCGGGCCTCGCGCAGGCGCTCGATGGCGGGGCCGCACAGCACGCCGTGCGTCGCGCCCGCGTGCACGCTGCGCGCACCCGCCGCGCGCAGCGTCTCGACCGAGGACACCAGCGTGCCGCCGGTCGAGATCTCGTCCTCGAAGATCACCACGTCGCGCCCGTTCACGTCGCCCACCACCTCGCCGTGCTTGACGGCGGTATCGCTGACGCGGCGCTTGTCGATGATCGCCATCGGAATGCCCAGCCGTTCCGAGAAGCGGCCGACGCGCTTGGCGCCGCCGGCGTCGGTGGCCACGGCGACCATGTTCGACAGGTCGTGATGGCGGCGGAAGTGCTCGGCGATCGTCGGGATCGCGGTCAGGTGGTCGACGGGCACGCTGAAGAAGCCATGCACCTGATCGGCATGCAGGTCCATCGTCAGCACGCGGTCGGCGCCCGCCGTCTTCAGCATGTCGGCGATCAGCCGGCCGGTGATCGAGATGCGCGGCGCGTCCTTCTTGTCCGAGCGCGCGTAGGAGTAGTAGGGGATCACCGCCGTGATGCGCTGGGCCGACGCACTGCGCATGGCATCGAGCGTGATCATCAACTCCATGATGTGTTCGCTCACCGGCTGGGTGAAGGACTGCACGACGTACACATCGCGTTCGCGCACGTTTTCCTGGACCTGCACGCGCAGGTTGTCGTTGGAAAAGCGCGAAATGTCGAGCTGGCCGGGGCGGATGCCCAGGCGCTGACAGATTTCGCCGGCGAGTTCCTGGCTGGCGTTGCAGGCAAAGATCTGGAGGCCGTGTTTGATCACGGGATGTCTCGCTTATGTGGGTTGGCTGGAAAGTCGTATGGCGCGTTCCCTTTTACTCCGACTCGGGCCTTACGGGAAGGGGGCGCGCCGGCGTACCATGCCGTCAGAATCCTTACCCCTGCGCCAGGTTTTTCCGATGTCCTTTCCGTCCGCCGCGCTCCGCCGCTCCCTCCTGTCCCGCCTGGCGCTTGCCGTGTCGCTGTCCGCCGTCTTCCCCGCGTTCGCAGCCGATGCCGTCACCCCCGACGGTGGTGTTTATCGCGGCGACATGCGCAACGGCAAGCTGCACGGCCAGGGGCGCATCGAATGGCGCAATGGCGCCTACCACGAAGGCGGCTTCGCCGATGGCCTGTCGCACGGCGCGGGCGTGGCGGCCGGCGCGTCGGGCTGGCGCTACGAAGGCGGGTTCGATAATGGTCTGATGCATGGCAGGGGGCGCATGCGCTTCGCCGACGGTTCGGAATACGAAGGGGAGTTCCGCGCGGACGAATTCGAGGGGCGCGGCCGCTATACCCGCCCGGACGGGGAGGTCTACGAGGGCGAGTTCCGCAAGGGGCGCTTCCATGGCGAAGGGCGCCTCGAGATGGCCGACGGCCGCATCTACATGGGGCGCTTCGAGGATGACGAGCCGGCCGGCAAGATGCGGGTGATCTACGGCGAGCGCCACTACGAGGGCGGGGTGGCGGACTGGCAGCCGAACGGCCCGGGGCGGTTCACCGATGCCCAGGGCAATGTCTTTGAAGGCACTTTCGCCGCCGGCATCCTCACCGGCAAGGGTACGGCGAGCATGAAGGATGGCGCCCGCTACGAAGGGGATTTCGAAAACTGGCGTTTCCATGGGCAGGGCGTCTATCGCAGCGCGGACGGGGACGAATACCTGGGCGCCTTCGCCTGGGGGCTGTACGACGGCGAAGGCACGATGGTCTATGCCAGGCCCAGGCCGGACGGGCGCCTGCGCGACAGCGGCATCTGGCGGCGCGGCAAGCTGCACGATGCCGCGGCCGAGGCGCTGAAGCAGCGCAATGTGGAGACCGTGCTGTACAACCAGCCGGCTGTGCTGCAGCAGCACTTGCAGGCCCTGCGGACGCAGGATCCGGCGCGCATCGACCTCTACCTGCTGGCGGTGGCGGGCGACGGGCGCGAAGAAGTGTTCCGCCGCGAGGTGGAGTTCGTGCGCGGCCAGTTCGACCGCGATTTCGGTACCGCCGGCCGCTCGCTGGCCCTGGTCAACAGCCGCAGCAGTGTCGATGCCGTGCCCTTGGCGACGCAGACCAGCCTGCGCCAGGCCCTGCGTGCGCTGGCGGAGAGGATGGACGTGGAGCAGGACATCCTGTTCCTGTTTCTCACCAGCCATGGCTCCGAGTCGCACGAACTGACCTTCAAGCTCAACGGCATCGACCTGCCCGACCTGCCGGCCGCGGCGCTGGGCGAGATGTTGCGCGACAGCGGCATCCGCTGGAAGGTGGTGCTGGTGTCGGCATGCTACTCGGGCGGCTTCGTCGATGCGCTGGCGGACGAGGGCACGCTGGTGATGACCTCCGCGCGCCACGACCGCACCTCGTTCGGCTGCGCCGACGACAATGATTTCACTTATTTCGGCCGCGCCTATTTCAAGGAGTCGCTGAAGCCATCGGCTTCCTTCGTCGATGCCTTCGACCAAGCGCGTGGGCTGGTGGAGGCCTGGGAGCGGGAAGACCTGGCCGGGGTCCAGGGTGCGGGTGGCAAGGGCGATGAACTGGCGGAAGAGGAGCACTCGCGCCCGGTGATCGTCGCTCCGGCGCCGATCCGCGAGCAGTTGCGGCGCTGGAAGGCCCAGCCAGCGAAGTAGTGAGGGTGATGAACCGGAGATGCTGGCCCGCGTACGAGCGGCTTCAGCCGCGAACAGAATCTTGTTGCTGCCTCAAGCACGGCATTCGCGGCTTGAGCTCCTACGATCTCCTTTGGCGTGGGCGGCGTCTGTGCGATCTACCGCAACAAGGCCTCGCCTTCATCCACGAATGCCCGCATCAGGTGATGCGCAATCGCATACGGCAACGGCGCGGATAAGCCTTGGGCGTGCGTGCCGGCCAGCATGTGGGCGGCCTCGGCGCGGGTGAACCAGCGGGCGTCTTCCAGTTCCGTCGTGTCGACGGTGATGGCGGTGTCTTGCGCCTGCGCGAAGCAGCCGATCATCAGCGACGAGGGGAAGGGCCAAGGCTGCGAGGCGAAGTAGCGCACCGTCGAACAGGGTATGCCGGCTTCTTCGAGGATCTCGCGGCGCACTGCGTCCTCGATCGTCTCGCCCGGCTCGACGAAGCCGGCCAGCGCCGAATACATGCCGGCGGCAAAGCGCGGCTGGCGGCCGAGCAGGCAGCGTTCGCCGTCGATCGCGAGCATGATCACCACCGGATCGACGCGCGGGAAGTGCTGTGCGCCGCAGGCGCTGCAGTCACGCCGCCAGCCGCCCGCAGCCATGCGGCTGGGTGCGCCGCACTGGGCGCAGAAGCGATGGCGCCGGTGCCAGTCCAGCACCGCCTTGGCACCGCCGAGCTCGCCCAGCAGCGCATGGTCGAGCTCGCCCTGCATCGCCACCGTGCGCAGGCTGCGCAGCGCCAGATCGGTCCGATTGGCGATGGCTTCGGCCAGTCCGGTGCCGAAATCCAGCGCGAACAGCGCCGCGCCATCCGGCAGGCGCCCCATGAACACTTCGCACGCGGGCTCGTCCAGCCCCGGCTGCAGCACGGCCTGCAATGCCGCCAACTGTGGCGCCGAGAACACGGCGTCGCACTCCACACCCCGCTGCATCAGCAAGGGCTCGTCGCCACCGTGGATGACGAAACGCGTCTCCGCCGCCTGCCGGGCCCGGTGGACGTAATCCTCGTCCTGGCGCTTGTCGGACAGACGGTCCAGCGGGTTGAAGCCGAAGCCGATGGTGGCGGAACGGTCGTAGGCGTGCATGGGGGTAGCGGAGCGCTCAGCCGGGATAGAGCAGGAAGGGCCGGCGAGCCTCGATCCACGCCGCCTCGTCGGCGCGGGCCGGGCCGTCGAGGTCGGCCGGCACGGCGGCGGGATCGTCCACCCATTCGCGCAGCAGCGGCGAACCGTTGATGAGGTCGATCGCGAGGCGCTCGAACTCGTACTCGTAGCCGAAGTCGCGCCACAGCGGATAGTCCGGCCACAGCCGGCGGATGGCCTTGAACGCCAGTGCCTGCAGCCGCCACGGATGGAAAGCGGCATGGTCGTAATGGGCCGGGTCGTCGACGTGGATCTGCACGCCGCTGCACAGCGTGCCGGCGTGCTTGTGGAAGGTCGGCTCGAACCAGCATTCGCGCAGCACGCAGCCGCGCAGCCAGTCGGGCGCGAGCGCGCGCATTTCGGCGACGAGGGCTCGGGCATCGAGGCCGGGTGCGCCGAACAGCTCCAGCGGGCGCGTGGTGCCGCGGCCTTCCGACAGCGTCGTGCCTTCCAGCATCACGGTACCGGCGTAGGCGCGCGCCATCGACAGGCTGGGCGCGTTGGGGCTGGGGTTGATCCAGCTCCGTTCGCCCAGCGGCCAGCCGTGGCCGGGTGCGGCGTCGGGTTGCCAGCCTTCCATCTCGATCACGCGGCAGTCGACGTCGAGCTTCTGTGTGGCGACGAACCAGCGCGCCAGTTCGCCCATCGTCAGGCCGTGGCGCATCGGCAGCGGGCCGGCTCCGACGAAGCTTTCCCAGCCGGCGCGCAGCGTCGTGCCTTCCACCGGGCGGCCGGCGGGGTTGGGGCGGTCGAGCACCCACACCGGCTTGCCGTGCCTGGCCGCTTCTTCCAGCACGTAGCGCAGCGTGGTGATGAAGGTGTAGATGCGGCAGCCGAGGTCCTGCAGGTCGACCAGCAGCACGTCGAAGCTGTCCATCATCGCCGCCGTGGGGCGGCGCACTTCGCCGTACAGGCTGAACACCGGGATGCTGTGCAGCGGGTCGGTGTAGTCGGGCGACTCCACCATGTTGTCCTGCTTGTCGCCGCGCAGGCCGTGCTGCGGGCCGAAGGCGGCGGACAGGCGGAGGTCGGGCAGCGCGGCAAGGGCATCGAGAGAATGTTGCAGCCCGCGCGTCACCGAGGCCGGATGGGCGAGCAGGGCGACGCGCCGGCCGGCCAGCGGGCGGCGCAGCGCGGCGTCGGCGAGCAGGCGGTCGAGGCCGAGGCGGATGGTGCCCATCAGCGCTTGCCGTCCGGCTCGGCCCAGGTCTTGAGCATCAGCACGAAGCCGTCCCGGGCGTGGAAATCCGGCTGGGCGGCAGGGTGGCTCACCGCCCAGTATTCCAGTTCGCCGTCGGCGCGCTCGATCACCGCCGCCAGGCCGACCTCGAGTTCGGTGCCGGGCGGCACCGCCGGCAGTGCGGCGGCCGGCACGCGCGCTTCGAGCCAGGCTTCGCCGCCGTCCCGCTCGAAGCGGACCTGTGGCGCGGCGGTGGACACGTATCCGGCCCTGCGCTCGCGCCAGGCGCGGAAGTCGTAGACGGCCCACTGGCCGGAAGGCGAGAAGTTGAATTCGCGGTAGCCCTGCTCGCCCTTGACGCCGACGAAAACCTCGAAGCAGGTGTGTTTCCACAGTTCGTCCGCCTCGCCGGCTCCGGCCACGGCGGGCGGGATGCGCAGCGCCTCGAGGCGGCTGTCTTCGAGCCGGAACTCGAACACCGCGCCGCCTTCGGGCGGGGCGTACAGGGTTGCGAGCAGCATGCCGACCGGCGAATCGGCGGCGGGCGTGGCGGGATGGAGGCGCAGACCGATGGTGATGGTCGGTACGCGGGGGCGTTCGGGGGTGGGCAGGCTCACGATGATCGGGGCGGATGGGGTCTGAAAAAGGAGAGGCGGTGGCTTCCGGCACAGGCGCAATGGTATCCCGTATCCCGGGCGATGGCCTCGCGGCTGGGTGCTTCGGCGGCCGGGTCAGGTACTGCCGTTGCCACTGGCGGGCACATGCACCACGTGCTGGTACATGTCCATCTGCGGGTACGGAATGGTGATGCCGTTTTCGTCGAAGGCGATCTTCACTTTCTCCTTCAGCTCGCAACTTGCCGCGAAGTGGTCGGCCGTCGCCACCCAGGGCCGCACGTGCAGGTCCACGCTGTTGTCAGCCAGGTCGGCCACGCCGATGAAGGGCGCGGGCTCGGCCAGCACCCGTGCGTCGCCATGCAGAACCTGTTCGATGATCGCCTTCACCCTGCGGATGTCGTCGTCGTAGCTCACGCGCACCAGCAGGTCGATGCGGCGCGTGGGGCGGGTGGAGTAGTTGGTGATCACGCCCGAGTAGATCACGCCGTTGGGGACGATGATCTCGCGGTTGTCGGCGGTGCGGAAGGTGGAGCTGAAGATGCTGATCCGCTCGACCGAGCCCGAGGTGCCGCCGGCCTCGACGAAGTCGCCGGCCTTGAACGGGCGGAACACGATCAGCATCACGCCGGCGGCGAAGTTCTTCAGTGAATCCTGCAGCGCCAGGCCGACCGCCAGGCCAGCCGCGCCGATCAGCGCCACCAGCGAGGTGGTGTCGATGCCGAGGCGGTTGAGTGCGGCGATGACGACGATGAGCAGCAGCACGCCCTGCAGGATCGACAGGATGAAGTTCACCAGGATCGCGTCGAGCCGGGTGTGCGCGAGCATCCTGCGCGCCACCGCGACGATGCCGTGCGCGATCCAGCGGCCGACGATGAAGGTGCCGAGGGCGAGCAGCAGGTTGATGCCCCAGGGCAGGGCATAGGTTTCGATCCAGTCGAGATGGGCCAGTCTTTCGAGCATGATGAGCGCGGAGCTCCTTTTTGTTGTCCGGAGAGGCGGTTTGCGTCTGTCTCCGGGGGCGGCAGTCTTGCCGCAGGGGGCTTACCTTATCGCAGGCCTGCGGTGGGCGCATGTTACAAGCGGTGTGCGGAAGCCGTTAAACTCGCGCTCTTTGTCCCGTTTCCGCCGGAGCGATCCATGTCCGCCAGCCAGCCTTCCGTCCAGCGCGTCCTCACCGGCATCAAGCCGTCGGGCACGCCCCACCTCGGCAACTATGCCGGCGCGATTCGCCCGGCCATCGCCGCCAGCCGCCAGGCCGGTGCGGAGAGCTTCTATTTCCTGGCCGACTACCATGCGCTGATCAGCACCACCGACCCGCTGCGCGTGCAGCGCTCCACGCTGGAGATCGCCGCCACCTGGCTGGCGGCCGGGCTCGACACCGGGCGCGTGTGGTTCTATCGCCAGTCCGACATCCCCGAGATCCCCGAACTCACCTGGCTGCTGACTTGCGTTGCCGGCAAGGGCCTGCTCAACCGCGCCCACGCCTACAAGGCAGCGGTCGACAAGAACACCGCCGAGGGCGCCGACCCCGATGCCGGCGTGAACATGGGCCTGTACATGTACCCGGTGCTGATGGCGGCCGACATCCTGATGTTCAAGGCGCACACGGTGCCGGTCGGGCGCGACCAGATCCAGCACATCGAAATGGCGCGCGACATCGCCGGCAGCTTCAACCACCTGTACGGCGAGCACTTCGTGCTGCCCGAGGCGGCCATCGACGCGTCGGTGGCGACGCTGCCCGGGCTTGACGGCCGCAAGATGAGCAAGAGCTACGACAACACCATTCCGCTGTTCGCCGCGCCGGCCGAACTCAAGAAACTGATCTACTCCATCGTCACCGACTCGAAGGCGCCCGGCGAACCCAAGGACGCCGACGGCTCCGCGCTGTTCGATCTGTACCAGGCCTTTGCCGACGCGGAGGATGCGCGCGCGATGCGGACCGCGTTCGAAGAAGGCATCGCCTGGGGCGAGGCCAAGCAGGCGCTGTTCGAGAAGATCGAGGCGGCCGTGTCGCCGATGCGCGAGAAGTACCAGGCCCTGGTCGCCGATCCCGCGCAGATTGAGGCGCTGTTGCACGAAGGCGCGGCCAAGGCGCGGGCGATCGCCACGCCCTTCCTGGCCGAGCTGCGCCGCGCCGTCGGCCTGCGCAACTTGGCGGACGTCGCACGTCCGGTCGCGGTGGAAAAAGCCAAGGCCGCGCTGCCGCAGTTCAAGCAGTACCGCGAAGCCGACGGCCGCTTCCACTTCAAGCTGGTCGATGCCGAAGGGGGGCTGCTGCTGCAGGGCGAGGGCTTCGCCTCGCCGCGCGACGCCGGCGGCGTGGTGGCGGCGCTGAAGCGGGGCGTGGCCTACGAACTGAAGGAGGCCGCGCTATGGCTGAACGGCGAGCGCGTCGCGGCGCTGGCCGAAGGCGTGGGCGAGGTTGCGTTGCGCGCGGCGTTGGCAGCGTTCGGCGACTGATGTGTTGCCCCGGTCGATGCCATGCACTGGCCGGACGTGAACACAAACAAATATGAGGCAGCCGGGCTTTGGCCCGGCGCTGCCGTAGTGATCAGCGCTTCTCGACGATCTGGTCGTAGATGCCGCCGTCGGCGAAGTGCGTCTTCTGCACTGCCGGCCAGCCGCCGAGCTTCTCATCCACGGTGAAGGTGCGGATCGGCGGGAACTTGTCCGCATTCTTCGCCAGTACGGCGGCGTCGCGCGGGCGGAAGTTGTGCTTGGCGATGATCGTCTGCCCTTCCGGCGAGAACAGGAACTGCAGGTAGGCTTCGGCGGCCTTGGCGGTGCCGCGCTTCTCGGTCACCGACTTCACCACCGCCACCGGCGCCGAGGCGTCGATCGAGATCGACGGATAGACCACGTCGAACTTGTTGTCGCCGAGTTCGCGGGCGATCAGGATGGCCTCGTTCTCGAAGGTCACGAGCACGTCGCCGACGTCGCGCTGGGTGAAGGTGGTGGTGGCGCCGCGGCCGCCGCCGTCGAGCACCGGCACGTTGGCGAACAGCTTGCCGACGAACGCGCGTGCGTCGGCATCGCTGCCGCTCTTGTCCAGCGCGTAGCCCCAGGCCGCCAGGTAGGTGTAGCGGCCGTTGCCCGAGGTCTTGGGGTTGGGCACGATCACCTGCAGCCCGGCGCGGGCGAGGTCGTCCCAGTCCTTGATGTTCTTGGGGTTGCCCTTGCGCACCAGGAAGACCGAGGTGGTCGTGTAGGGCGTGGCTTCGTGCGGGAAGCGCTTGCGCCAGTCCGCTTCCACCAGGCCGCCGCGCTCGACCAGGATGTCGATGTCCGGCGACTGGTTCATCGTCACGACGTCGGCTTCGAGGCCGGCGGCGACCGACAGGGCCTGCTTGCTCGACCCCCCGTGCGACTGGTTGACGGTGACGGCTTCGCCGCCCTGGGCCTTCCACTGCGCGGAGAACGCGGGGTTGATGTCCTTGTACAGTTCGCGCGACACGTCGTACGAGACGTTCAGCAGCGTGGTGTCGGCGAGCGCGGCGGATGCCGACACGGACAGGGCGAGTGCCGCCAGGACGCGGCGCACAGTGTTGGGACGGCGGGGGGTGTTGTTCATTTGCAGCTCCTGTTTTCTGATATGCGCCAGAGTCTAAGTACAGGGTACCTGGCCAAGAAATAATAAAAACAGCATTGCTTATACAATTTCGTGCTATCGGGCTTTGAGGCCGGGCAGGCGCTCGGCGCGGGTGGCGCCGTGCCGACGAGGCGCTACCGGCTGCTCATGCCGCCCAACGCCACCGGGAGAACGGCGTCGGGCGGGCCGGCGGCGCTTCTTCCACGGGCGGGTGCTGCAGGACCCGCCGCAGCACCCTGTCTTCCAGCGTGGTGAAGCCGCTGGCGGTGCGCTCGCGCGGTCGTTCGAGCGGCACCCTCAGGTCGAGCGCCGCGTGGCCGTCCTCGATCAGCAGCACGCGGTCGGCCAGGGCGATGGCTTCGGAGACGTCGTGGGTGACGAGCAGCGCGGTGAAGCCCTGCTCGCGCCACAGGCGTTCGATCAGCGCATGCATTTCGATGCGGGTGAGGGCGTCCAGCGCGCCCAGCGGTTCGTCGAGCAGCAGCAGGCGGGGCTTGTGGACCAGCGCCCGCGCCAGGGCGACGCGCTGGCGCTGCCCGCCCGACAGGCGCGACGGCCATTCCCCGGCGCGGTCGGCGAGGCCGACGTCGGCGAGCGCGGCCAGCG
>NZ_AMXE01000031.1 GCF_000310205.1 Thauera linaloolentis 47Lol = DSM 12138
ACGGCGGCCATGCCCGGCCCCGCCCCTGCGCCGGGTTCCTCGCCGCAGGCCGCCGCCTCCGGCGCGCAAGCCGGCGCGGCGGACGGCAGCGAACGCGCCAGTACGGCTCTACGCGCCATCGCCGAAGAGGCTGCGCCGGTGCGCAATGCCCCGATTCCCGAACGTCTGCTTCCGCTGGTCCATCAGCAGCTCGACGCGCTCGCCACCCACCAGTACGTGTGGCAAGGCCAGGCCTGGCCGGGGCAGCAGATGGAGTGGATCATCGAGGATCCTGAACAGGAAGAAGGCGACGGCGGCGATCCATCCGAGCAGGGCTGGAACACCACGCTGCGCCTGACGCTGCCTCGCCTGGGCAGCATCGAGGCGCACATGCACCTGACCGCGGCCGGCGTGGCGCTGCGCCTGCGCTCGGACGACGATGCCAGCATCGCCGCGCTGGATGCGGATGCCGCCGCCCTCGCCCAAGCCCTCGAAACCGCCGACGTCAAGCTGACCGGCCTGGTGGTGGAACGCCGCCATGACTGACGCCAGGGGCGCCCGCAGCGAAGCCGTCGCCCTCGCCTACACGGCGGGCGAGGCCGCGCCGCGCGTGGTGGCCAAGGGCAAGGGCGTGCTGGCGCGGGAAATCCTCGAGCGCGCGCGCGAAGCCGGCATCTATGTGCATGAATCGCCCGAACTGGTCAGCCTGCTGATGCAGGTCGATCTCGACGCGCGGATTCCGCCGCAGCTCTACATTGCCGTGGCCGAACTGCTGGCCTGGCTGTACCGCGTCGAGGGGGGCGCCAGCGCCGGCCCCGTTCCCGTGGCGCATGATCTGCCCCAGTCCCTGCGCCCCCGTCCAGCCGGCACGCCTTAGGTTACGCCGGCCGCAATGAGTCGTGCTATAAGCATCGGCGACCGAGTTTCTTGAACCACGCATGACGATCGAACACGAGCTGACCCGCGTCGAACTGCTGCAGGCCGACGACGCCTCGAAATACCTGCTGAAGGATGACCGGGAGATCCTGTTCATCATGCGGCGGCTCGTCGACGCGCGCTCGCTGCTCAGCGCGCGCGGCGAGCCCGGGTACGATTCGTTCCTGACGGCCCTGCTGCAGATATCCAGCGATGGCTCCACGCTGATCCTGGACGGCAGCCCCGACGCAGCGCTCAACGCACGCCTCGAACAGGCCGAGCGGCTCGACTGCGTGACCCAGCTCGACAAGGTGCGCATCCAGTTCATGCTCGACCGGCCCGTGTTCCAGACCTGGCGCGAGGGCCCCGCCTTCAGCGCCGCGCTGCCGGGCGAACTGCTGCGCCTGCAGCGGCGGGAGTTCTACCGCCTGCAGGCACCGGTCACCCATTCGCTGACCTGCACCGTCCCCCTGCCCCACGCTGGCGAGCTGGCGCTGCGCATCATCGACATCAGCGGCGGCGGCATCGCCATCGCCGTGCCGCCGGCAGACGCGCCCTTCGCCCCCGGCGACGAGTTTGCCGGCTGCCGGATCACGCTTCCCGACAGCCCGCCGATCTCCGCGCGCCTGATCGTGCGCAACCTGTTCCGCCTGACCACCCGCAACGGTGTCGAGATGCTGCGCGCGGGCTGCGAGTTCTCGGATATGCCGCGAGGCGCGGACGAAGCCATTCAGCGGTATATCCTGAGAATCGAGCGCGAACGCAATGCGCGCCAGCACACCTTGGGCTGATCCCAACTTCGGCTGATTCAACACACCATGACCCCGAACGCCGAGCGCACCCCCACTCCCATCGACATGGATCGCCGCGACGCGATCGAACAGTTCATCCTGAGCGGCCGCCGCCAGGTTCGCCAGTTGCTGCGCGAACTGATCGAGCATCGCGCGCTGATCAGCGGCCACTTCGGCAACGGCCGCTCCTTCCTGACGGCACTGCTGGAACTACCCGGCGACGAGGAAACGATCACCCTGGACGCAAGCCCCGACCCGGACACCAACCAGCGCATCCTGGCAGCGCCGAAACTCGTGTGCGTGACCCAACTCGACCACATCCGCATCCAGTTCGCGCTGCACGACATCCAGCAAGGCCGCGACGGCGGGCGCAGCGTCCTGCACGCGGCGGTGCCGCGCGAAATCCTGCGCCTCCAGCGCCGCGCCGCCTACCGCCTGAGCGTGCCGCTGAGCCATGCCGCCACCGCCCTGGTCAGGGCGAAAGGCATTGCGGAACCCTTGGTCGAGATGTCCGGCCGCCTGCTCGACATCAGCGTGGGCGGCATTGCCCTGCAGTTGCCGCCGGACACCGCACAGCTCACCATCGGCGAGCGCCTTGCGGACTGCAGCCTGCAATTGCCGAACATCGATCCGATCGCCCTTCAGCTGCGGGTCTGTTACGTCAACCCTCAGGAACAACGCAGCGGCACCCGGATGCTGCGCGTCGGGCTGGCATTCGCCGACCTGCCGCACAGCACCGAGAACATGATCCAGCGCTACATCTTCAACACCGAACGGGAACGCAACGCTCGTGAACGCGGCGGGCTGTAGACAAGCGGCCAGGCCCGCTCAAGGCCGTGGCGGGCCGCCATACCCACGCTCCATCCTCCAGGCGGCCATGCCCAGCACCGTTCCCAGCGCGGCCGCCCCCACGGGCAAGGCCGCCGCGGCCTCCCAGCTCCCCCTCCCGGCCACCAGCGCGGCAATCAGCGGCGGGCCCAGCAACTGGCCGAGGTTGGCGATCTGCATGCTCAGGCCCTGGAACGTGCCGATCTGGCGTGGCGTGCGTGCGATGACGGTCGAGGCCGACAGGATGGACGAGGGTATCAGCCCGCCGACGAAGGACACCGCCACGCAGGCCAGGTAGCGCACGGCATCGGGCAGCCCCGGCGAAAAAGCCGCGTACATGCACAGGCCGCTGAGGCCGCTGCCCAGCACCAGCAGCTTGCCGCGCGCCACCCCGCGCCGCAGCAGCGCACCGCCGATGACATTGCCCGGCACGTTCGCCAGCACCATCACGCACGACAGCGCGGCCACCCATGCCATGTCCAGGCCGCGTTGCTCGCGCAGGAAGGTCGGCAACCACACGATCAGGGTGAAATGCTGCAGCGCCCAGGTCGCAAACAGCAAGCCCAGCGTCCAGGCCAGCGGCTGGCGCATCACCTCGCGCACGACGGCGAAGGCGCCCTCGTTCGCGCCGGATGTGCCCGGAAAGCCGTAGTGCCGGCGCTGCAGCCACACCGAGGCGCCCCCCGCGGCCAGCAGCGCAATGGCGAACCACCAGATCGCCCGCCAGCCGCCCACACCCTGCAGCAAGGGCGCGGCGATCATCACCAAGCCGATGCCGCCCGGCATGTAGGCCGCCCACACGCCGAGCACGAAACGCCGGTCGTCCGGCCGGCTCGCCGCGGACAGCAGGATCGGTGCCGACACCGCGACCGCCATGTAGCCCGCCCCCTCGACCACCCGCGCCGCCAGCAACAGCGGAAAGCTCGCCGCCAGCAGGCTGGCCGCGCCCCCCGCCAGCCCGAACCCGATTCCCGCCAGGCAAAGCCGCAGCCCGCCGATGCGATCGGCGGAAAAACCGAATACCACCGCGGCGGACACCGCGAGCACATTGATCGCCGACGACAGCCAGCCGGCCTCCACTAGACTCAGGCCGAAATCCTCGCGCAGGGCCGAAATCATGATCGACACCTTGCCGACGTTGCTCGCCACCGCCACGCCGCACAGCACTGCGGCCGCGACCGCCAGCCAATGCGTGCCCGCCCGCTCCTGCAGCGCCCCCGCCTTCATCCTTTCCCCCACACGCCCTCCCGCGCGGCGGACCTCGTGCCCCGCCGCCAGTTCTCCGATTCATCGCACGGACCGGATTCTGTCCGTTCGGCGTGCTCCGGGCCACATGAATCTGCCGCGGCAGGCCCCGCCCGCCGCCGGGCGCCCGCCGCACTGCGCTTCCCGGCCCCCGAGGAAGCTCGCCGGCGCTGGACGCGCACGGTGGATTGGCGGCATGCTTCGGCGCATCACGAGCACCTCTCACACCGAGCGAGACAGCGATGAACCAGACAGCCTACCTGTGGCGCCCCGCCCCCACGCCCTCCCTGCCGGTACGCGGCCTGGACGCGCGCCTGCCGGTCCGGCGCATCTTCTGCGTCGGCCGCAACTACCAGGGCCACGCCATCGAGATGGGCACCCCGATCGACAAGGCGACGATGCGGCCGTTCTACTTCATCAAGGATGCGGCCAGCCTGGTCGAGACGAGCGCCGCCGCTCCGGCGCGCGTGCCCTATCCGCCCGGCACCGGCGACTATCATCACGAAATGGAGCTGGTCGTCGCCATCGGCGCCGAAGGCTTCGAGGTTGCCGAAGCCGATGCCGGCCGGCTGGTCTACGGCTACGCCGCCGGCCTCGACATGACACGCCGCGACCTGCAGAAGCGCGCCCAGGGCCAGGGCCGCCCCTGGGATCTGGGCAAGAACTTCGAGCAGGGCGCGATCTGCGGCGAGATCGTCCCCGCCACGGGGCAGGACGTGCTCGACAGGGGGGCGATCACGCTGCAGGTCAATGGCCACACCCGCCAGTCCAGCGACCTGTCGATGCTGATCTGGAACATCCGCGAGCTGATCGCCGACCTCTCCCGCTTCTACCACCTGCAGCCCGGCGACCTGATCTACACCGGCACGCCCGAAGGCGTCGGCGCGGTCCGGCCGGGCGACCGCCTCAGCGGCCACGTCGAGGGCGTCGGCGACATCGCGCTCGACATCGGCGAATCGGCATGAGGCGGGGATACGGGGTTTTCCATCCCCCTTGCGGGACAGCGGGATGAAACGGCAGGCATCGGTCCCGGCGGCGTAGCGCCAGTCAGTGCCCGCCCTGGCGCACGTTCCGGTCGTTCTCGTCCGGCTCGATGTCCCAGTCCCCATACAGGTACCAGTCGTCGCCCAACACCTCGGCCGGATGCATCGTCCGCCCCGAGCCGTTGCCGCAGCCCAGGGCATCGACCGAACAGTACTTGTCGCAACCCCAGCAGATGCGCTCGGGGTGCTTCGGGTGGAGCGGAAACTTCTTGGCCATGATCGTCCTGCCGCAGGCGGCGAATGCAATACCCGATGAATTTAGTCGGATTATCGACGCACCGCTTTGACCTCCATCAATCCTCCGCGACCGCCCGGGGACTTGCCGGGGCCAGGTGCGCCCGCCGAAACGCGGACGGCGCCATGCCCTGCTTGCGTGCGAAGAAGCGCGAGAAATAGGCCGGATCGCGAAATCCGAGCGAATAGCCGATGCCGGTCACATCGAGGTCGGAATAGGCCAGCAGGCGCCGTGCCTCCAGCAGCAGGCGCTCGTGGATCAGGTCCTGCGCGGTCAGCCCCGCCTCGCGCCGGCAACTGGCATTGAGTTGCTGCGGCGACACGCCGAGGCGCCGGGCGTAGCAACTCACCGGCTGCCAATCGCGGAAATGCTGCTCGATCAGACTGCTGAAACGCTCCACCCGCTGGCGGACCCGGTTCTGCGAACCCTGCCCTTCCATCCCCGCGGCGGTGCGCGCCAGTTCCACCACCACCACGCCGAGAATCGCGATCAGCACGCTGATGCGTCCGGGCCGGCGCCCGGCGTATTCGCGCCCGAACTGCTCGAAACGCAGGCGCATGCGTTCGCCGTCTTCTGCGTCGATCGCCAGCGGCAGATAGCGCAGCGTATCGAAGGCCGGCCGCAGATCGGGTGAAAGTGCAAGCAACTCGCCCAGCAATGCCTGCGGCAGGGTGAGGATGCAGCCGACGATGTCGGGCGAGAACCGGAAACCGTGGATATGCCGCGCCGGCACCATCACCAGGCAGGGCGTCCGCAGCGGAAAGCTGCGTGTCTCGAAGGTCATGCTCGCCTCGCCGGACTGCAGGAACACGATGTGCATCAGGCTGTCGTGGCTGTGCGGCGTGATCTCCCAGTCGTACAGGGCGCTGCGCGCGGCGATGGTCTCGTAGTGCACCGGCTCCGGCGTGGGCCACAGCTCCTTCTCTCCGAACAGCTTGTAGGTTGGAACTCCGGCCAGTGCCATGCGTGGGTCCTTGATCCATCCGAAATCCGGCCGTCCAGCATGCCACGACTTTCCAAAAGTACAAGCATTCGGCCTTGGGAGTTCAAGCGGGGCCCGGCGCTGGAATCTACAGTTCCAGCCGTTCCAGCAGCCACGACTCCATCAACAGAGAGACACCATGCAAACTCAAGTCGGCATCATCGGCGGCGGCCCATCCGGCCTGTGCCTCGCCCGCCTGCTCAGCCTGTCGGGCATCAAGAGCGTCATCCTCGAACGCCAGGACCGCGCCTACGTCGAAGCGCGCATCCGCGCCGGCATCCTCGAACAAGGGATGATCGATCTAATGCGCCGCGCCGAGGTGAGCGAGCGCATGGACGAGGCGGGGCTGGTGCATGACGGCATCGTGCTGACCTTCGACGGCCGCGAAGAGCGCATCGACATGAAGCGGCTCACCGGCGGCCAGCAGGTGATGGTCTACGGCCAGACCGAGCTGACCAAGGACTTGTACGACGCTGTGCTGAAGGACGAGAACATCACCGTCGTCTTCCAGGCCGGCGACGTGCGCCCGGCCGGCTTCCTCGAAGGCCGGCCGCGCCTGCGGTTCTTCAAGGACGGGCAGCAGACCGACGTCGATTGCGACTACATCGCCGGCTGCGATGGCTACCATGGCGCGTCGCGCGCGTCGGTGCCGCGCGAACTGATCACCGAATACGAACGCATCTACCCGTTCGGCTGGCTGGGCCTGCTGTCCGACACGCCGCCGGTGCATGAGGAGCTGATCTACGCCAACCACAAGCGCGGTTTCGCCCTGTGCTCGCAGCGCTCGCCCACCCGCAGCCGCTACTACCTGCAGGTGGGCCTGGACGAGAAGATCGAGGACTGGTCGGACGAACGCTTCTGGGAAGAGCTCAAGAGGCGCCTGCCCGCCCACATTGCCGCCACGCTGGTCACCGGCCCATCGATCGAGAAGAGCATCGCGCCGCTGCGCTCCTTCGTCACCGAACCGATGCGCTTCGGCAGCATGTTCCTCGTGGGCGACGCCGCCCACATCGTGCCGCCGACCGGCGCCAAGGGCCTGAATCTGGCCGCGTCCGACATGTACTACCTATCGACGGCGCTCATCGCCCACTACCACGAAGGCCGCGACGACCTCCTCGAACGCTACTCGGAAACCGCGCTGCGCCGCGTGTGGGCCGCGGTGCGCTTCTCGTGGTGGTTCACGTCGATCATGCACAAGTTCAACGACGATCCGATCGAGCACAAGATCCAGCTCGCCGAACTCGACTACCTGATGAGCTCCACCGCCGGCCAGACGACGATCGCGGAAAACTACGTCGGCTTGCCCTTCGACCCGACGTTCAAGTAGGCCGCGGCACACCCAGCGCCAGCACATGCGCCGCGATCCGGCGCGGTAGCGCGAAACGGGCGTCCACTCACGAGGTGGCGCCCGTTTTTCCATCTGGTGCCGCGCGATGCCGAGGCCTGCGCCGGCCGGTGGCCCGCCGGCGCCGCCTGGATCCGCCGCCGCAGGGTAAGCCCGCGGCGGAATGCTCAGCGCAGCCTGCTGGCGACGAACTGCAGCGCGAGGCCGTAGCCCAGCGTGCCGAAGCCGGCCATGACCGCTTCGGCGATGTCCGACAGGTAGGAATGGTGGCGGAAGGCTTCGCGCTTGTGCACGTTGGAAATATGCACTTCGAC
This sequence comes from Thauera linaloolentis 47Lol = DSM 12138, assembly GCF_000310205.1. Taxonomy (GTDB): domain Bacteria; phylum Pseudomonadota; class Gammaproteobacteria; order Burkholderiales; family Rhodocyclaceae; genus Thauera; species Thauera linaloolentis. Next base: position 7,678 of record NZ_AMXE01000031.1, read on the forward strand.
GAAGGGAATCGCCACGCCGCCGAAGGCGTCGCGGATGGCGACGCTGGTATGGGTGTAGGCGCCGGGGTTGATGATGACGAAGCCCACGCCTTCGGCGCGCGCCTGGTGGATGCGGTCGACGATCGCGCCCTCGTGGTTGCTCTGGAAGCAGTCCAGTTCGAGGCCCAGCTCCGCCGCCTGTGCCCGCAGGCCGTTCTCGACGTCGGCGAGCGTGGTCGAGCCGTAGATGTGCGGCTCGCGGCTGCCGAGCAGGTTGAGGTTGGGGCCGTTGATGACGAGGACTTTGCTCATGCGCGGAATTCCTTCGGGAGATTCGCTCGGATGGGGACGGATTGCGGGGCGCCGGGCCGGGACGGTCACATGCCCAGCGACTTCAGCAGTTCGTCCGGATCGTCGCTGCCGCCCGCCTGCGCCGTGGCGCCGAACGGTGCGCCATTCTGTTCGAGCAGTTCGTCCGGGTCCGGCGCCTCGTTGGGCTCGAAATCGACGAGCTTGATGAACTCGGTGCGGTCGACCGCCAGCTCGAGGTAGAAAACATTGTTGTGCGCGGTGTAGAAGGTCACGCGCCGCGACTCGGGGTGATCCAGCTTGGTGTCGACGCTGAGGATGACCTGCTTGTTGAGCACCAGCATCTTGGGCTGGTTCTGCGTGATGTCGATCTGCAGTTCGCGCCCGACCTTGCCGGTGAAGTTGCCGACGATCTGGTTCATCAGCTCGCCCATGACGTTGCTGACCTCGTCCGACGTGTAGGACGCCGCCAGTTCGGCCCTGGACATGCCCATGCTGACCATGTAGCGCTCATAGATTTCCATTGCCGCATGGGCCGAGAAGTTCATCACCACCAGCCCGGAGAAGCCGCCGTCGAACAGCACGAAGCAGCCGATGTCGGGCTTGAGGCAGGTCTTGGTGATCTTCTGCACCATGCCGGAAAAGCGGATGTCGCCCTGCGTGGCCTTGCCGAGCACCGAGGTCACGGAATTGCACAGGCCCAGCAGCAGGTCTTCGGTACCGAATACAACGGGGTAGTCTGCCTTGTTCATGGCGGTGGTCGCTCGCAGCGGATGAATGTGATCGTCGTTTTTAGCACAGCCCGGGCCGGCACGCAGGCAGATGTTGGCCACCACGTGCATTCATGCACGAATCCTTCCGCGCTTCAGCCACGGACCAGCGAGAGCAGCTTGACGTCCGCGGTCAGCGACAGCCGGCTCAGCGCCGCGGCTCTCGCCCGCCCCTCGGGCGTGGCCCGGAACAGGTGCGGCGTCATCAGCAGCAGGTCAGCGATCGCCTCGGCGCCTTCCAGCTCCAGCGTGAAGCGCAGGCTGTCCGAGGCTTCGGCGTCGAAGCCCGCCGGCAGCACGGGTGCGGCATCGCGCTCAGGCTTCAGCGCCGGATAGATGATCTCGCGCAGTTCGCGCAGATGGTCCGGCCCCGCGTCGACCTGCAGCAGCAGGCCGCCCGGCTTGAGCACACGGGCGAACTCCGCATGCACCGGAAAACCGAACATGCACAGCACGCGGTCGAGCGCAGCGTCCGCCACCGGCAGCCTGGCATTGCTGCCGACCAGCCATGCGGCTTCGCCCTGCCGCTTCGCCGCCGCCCGCACCGCCCATTTGGAGATGTCCAGCCCGGCCAGTGCCATGCGCAGGGATGGGTGGACGGCTGCGGCGAGCCGGCGCAGGTAGTAGCCTTCGCCGCAGCCGGCGTCGAGGCAGCTCGCGCCACCCTGCGGCGGCAGGCCGGCCAGCACGATGCGGCTCACCGCATCGGCGATCGGCTGGTAATGGCCCGCATCGAGAAAGCGCCTGCGCGCGCCGACCATCTCCTTGCTGTCGCCGGGATCGCGCGAGCGCTTGTACTGCACCGGCAACAGGTTGATGTAGCCCTCCCGGGCGATATCGAAGCAGTGGCCCGCGGGGCAGCGCCAGTGCGCGCCGTCGCGCCACAGCGGCGCGGCATCCAGCGGGCAGGCCAGGGTCTGGAACGGAACGATCATGGGCGCGAAGCCTGCAGCAGGCCGCGCCCGAAGGCAAGGGGCACGCCGGGCGTGCCCGCCGGAATCCGGACTCAGAATTCCTCGGTATCGATTTCGGCCTGGGTAGCGGCGTTGTAGCGCGGACCGGCGACCGTGCGGCGGTCGATCAGCGCCTCCAGGCGCGCGGCGAGGCCGGTGCTCAGCGTCACTTCGGCCGCCTTCACGTTTTCTTCCAGATGAGCCGCCGAGGTCGTGCCGGGAATCGGCAGGATGTGCTCGCCGCGCCCCAGCAGCCAGGCCAGCGCGAGCTGCGCCGGCGTGCAGCCGGCCTCGCGGGCAAGCGCGCGATAGCCGTCGAGCAGGCGCAGGTTGGCGGCGAAATCGTCGCCCTGGAAGCGCGGCATGGCGCGGCGGATGTCCTTGGCGTCGAAGGCGGCGATGTCGGCCGGGGTGGACAGCGCCCCGGCCAGGAAGCCGCGGCCGATCGGGCTGAAGGCGACGAAGCTCACCCCCAGTTCGCGGCAGGCATCGAGCACCGCGATCTCGGCGTTGCGCGTCCACAGCGAATACTCGGTCTGCAGCGCGGCGACCGGATGCACGGCATGGGCGCGGCGCAGGGTGCCGGCCGACACCTCGGACAGGCCGATCGCGCGGATCTTGCCTTCGCGCACCAGGTCGGCCAGCGCGCCGACGCTGTCCTCGACCGGCACCTGCTTGTCCCAGCGGTGCAGGTAGTAGAGGTCGATGACATCGGTGCGCAGGCGCTGCAGGGCCTCTTCGCAAGTGCGCTTGAGGCTCTCCGGACGGCCGTCGATGACACGCTTGACGCCGCCCTCGCCATTCACGCCGGTCATGCCGCACTTGCTCGCCAGGGTGAAGCGCGAGCGATGCGGCGACAGCACCCGCCCGACCAGCGTCTCGTTGGCGCCGAAGCCGTACAGCGCGGCGGTGTCGAAGTGGGTGACACCCAGGTCGAGCGCCTTCAGCAGCAGCGCTTCGCCCTGCTCCGGCGAGGGCGGCACGCCGTAGGCGTGGGACAGGTTCATGCAGCCCAGGCTGATGGCGCCGACCTGGAAGGGACCGAGCTTGCGTTGTTGCATGTGCTGCCTCGCGAATGGAAACGGCTCCAGGCGCGGGCGTGGAGCCGGGTCGGACGGGATCCGGTTCAGGCGCGCGGCCCGCACCCGACGGGCACGGCGTCGGCCGCCGCCGCCGTCATTCTGCCAGTTGCCGTTCGAGCTGGTGCAGCACCTGGTAGCACGGCAGCACCTTGGCCACGCTCGAGTTCGGCTCGCGCCGCTCGCGGATGGCGGCGAAGAATTCGCGGTCCTGCAGCTCGATGCCGTTCATCGAAACATCGACGCCGGACACGTCGATCCTCTCCTCCTTGCCGTCGTACAAATCGTCGTAGCGGGCGATGTAGGTGCCGGTGTCGCCGATGTAGCGGAAGAAGGTGCCGAGCGGGCCGTCGTTGTTGAATGACAGCGACAGCGTGCAGATCGCACCGTTGGCGGCCTTGAGCTGGATCGACATGTCCATGGCGATGCCCAGTTCGGGATGGATCGGCCCCTGGATGGCGTTGGCCTTCACGATCGGGCTGCCGGCCTGGTAGGCGAACAGGTCGACGGTGTGCGCGGCGTGGTGCCACAGCAGGTGGTCGGTCCAGCTGCGCGGCTGGCCGAGCGCGTTCATGTTGGTGCGGCGGAAGAAATAGGTCTGCACGTCCATCTGCTGGATGTTGAACTCGCCGGCCTCGATCTTGTTGTGCACCCACTGGTGGCTGGGGTTGAAGCGGCGGGTGTGGCCGACCATGGCGACCAGGCCGGTTTGCCGCTGCAGCCGCGCGACTTCCTCGGCGCCCTCGAGTGTGTCGGCGAGCGGGATCTCGACCTGCACGTGCTTGCCGGCCTTCAGGCACTGGATGGTCTGTTCCGCATGGATCTGCGTGGGCGTGCACAGGATCACCGCGTCGACCTCCGGCAAGGCGAGGCTGTCGGCGAGTTCGGTGGTGACATGGCCGATGCCGTACTTGGCTGCAACCGCGCGCGTCGCTTCCAGGTCGCGGCTGACCAGGGAGACGACTTCGACGCCGTCGATGTTCCTGATGCCGTCCAGGTGCTTGATGCCGAAGGCGCCGGCACCGGCCAGCGCAACCTTGATCGTCTTGCTCATCAGTTGTTCTCCAGGATCAGGTGGCCCACGGCCGTGTTCGATGCGGGAATGTGATAGAAGCGGTGCCGGACCGTGGGCGCCGGGCCGCCATCGACGTCGCTCATCGCGCCGCGCGCGATCAGCCACATGACCAGTTCGATGCCTTCGGAACCGGCCTCGCGTACGTAGTCGATGTGCGGCATGGCCGACAACCCGGCGGGATCGGCGATCAGGCGGTCGACGAAGGCATTGTCCCATTCGCGGTTGAGCAGACCGGCGCGCGCGCCCTGCAGCTGGTGACTCATGCCGCCGGTGCCCCAGATCTGGACCTTGAGGTCGGCGTCGTAGGATTCGACCGCCTTGCGGATCGCCCGGCCGAGCTGGAAGCAGCGGTGGCCGGACGGCACCGGGTACTGCACGACGTTGACCGCGAACGGAATGACCGGGCACGGCCACACATCCGGTTCGCCGCACATCAGCGACAGCGGCACGGTGAGGCCGTGGTCGACCTCCATCCTGTTGACGATGGTGAGGTCGAAGTCGTCCTGGATCACGCTCTGCGCGATGTGCGCGGCGAGTTGCGGATGGCCGATCACCTTGGGCACCGGACGCGGACCGTAGCCCTCGTCGGCCGGAACGAATTCGGCCGCGGTGCCGATGGCGAAGGTGGGGATGAAGTCGAGGCTGAAAGCGGTGGCGTGGTCGTTGTAGACGAGGAAGATCACGTCGGGCGTGTTTTCCTTCATCCACTGCTTCGAATACTCGTAGCCCGCGAACATGGGCTGCCAGTACGCTTCGCCGGTTTTCCGGTGGTCGATCGCGGCACCGATGGCCGGTACGTGCGAGGTATAGACGGATGCGGTGATCTTGGCCATGTTCAGGCTCCCTTGTTCTTCCTGCCCGCCGCGCCCTGCGGCTGGTGCTGCGGCTGCGCGTCGCCGTCCTCGCCCAGATAGCGGTTGCCTTCGGGCGAACGGCCGCCCTTCATCATCATGTCGCGGTATTCCTCTTCGCTCATGCCGGTCATGCTGCCCGCCATCTGCTGGAAGCTCAGACCGTCGGTGGCGCCGATCTTGGCGAGGAAGTAGATGTTGCCGCCGGTGCGCATGCACCAGTTGAGGTCGCGGGCGAGCACGGCCTGCTTCTGCTCCTCGGTCATCGGCCATTCGTCGAGATAGGCGCGCTCGTCGGCCTTGAAGCGTGCGCGGTTCCCGGCCTTCATCAGCGACATGCAGAACTGGTTGAGCCAGTAGCCCTTGCGCGACTGCTCGGCATCGAAAATGATCGTGCCCGGAATGTCCAGGTAGGGTTTGTCCAGCGCCATGATCAGCAATCCTCCGGCCAGTAGAGGCGCATCGGGTTGTCGACCAGCAGCTTGCGCTGCAATTCGGCGGTCGACGCGATGTGCGGGATGAAGTCAATCAGCAGGCCGTCGTCGGGCATGTGGTCCTTGAGGTTCGGGTGCGGCCAGTCGGTGCCCCACAGCACACGGTCGGGGAAGGCCTCGACGATGCGGCGGGCGAACGGCACCACGTCGCGATAGGCGTTCCGCTCGCCGTTCAGCGCCTTCGGACCGGTCAGCGACAAGCGCTCGGGGCAGCTCACCTTGCTCCACACATTGGCGTTGTCGCGCATGAACTTCACGAACAGCTCGAACTCCGGGCCATCGATCGGCTTGGTCACGTCCGGCCGGCCCATGTGGTCGACGACCACCGTGGTCGGCAGCGCGGTGAAGAAGTCCCATAGCTCGGGCAGATCGACCGCCTCGAAGTAGATCACCACGTGCCAGCCCAGCGGCGCGATGCGTTTGGCGATCTCCAGCAGTTCGTCCTTCGGGGTGAAATCCACCAGCCGCTTGACGAAGTTGAAGCGCACCCCGCGCACGCCGGCGGCATGCAGGTCCTGCAGCTCCCGGTCGGTGACGCTGCGGCGCACCGTCGCCACGCCGCGGGCCTTGCCGCCGGAGGCCTTGCAGGCATCGACCATGGCGCGGTTGTCGGCGCCGTGGCAGGTGGCCTGCACGACCACGTTGCGGGCGAAGCCGAGGTGGTCGCGCAGGGCGAAGAGCTGGCCCTTGCCCGCGTCGCAAGGGGTGTACTTGCGCTCGGGGGCATAGGGGAACTCCGCGCCGGGACCGAAAACGTGGCAATGGGCGTCCACGGCGCCGACCGGCAAGCGGAAGCCGGGTTTGCTGGGTCTGGCCTGCCAGTCGAGCCAGCCGGGTGTCTTCTGGAATTGCATGGGCATTCTCTGGTGTTCCGTCCGCTTCTCTCTGTCGCGGTCGGGGGCGGGGTCTGCCGGAAGCGGCCTGCCCATCCCTTCTTCCATTCAGTCGATGTACTTGAGGCCGGCCTGCTCCAGCCCCTCGCGCATCTTGTAGAGATCGAGGCCGAGCACGCCGGCCGCGAACTTGTCACGCTTCTCGCCTTCGAAGGATTCCCGCTTCTCGGCGGCATCGGCCACCTGCTGTGCGATCACGGCAGGCACGACGACCACGCCGTCGACGTCGGCGACGACCACGTCACCCGGATTCACCAGCGCGCCGGCGCATACCACCGGCACGTTCACCGAGCCCAGCGTGGCCTTGATCGTGCCCTTGGCATGGATGGCCTTGGCGAACACGGGGAAATCCATCTTTTCCAGATCGGCCACGTCGCGCACACCGCCGTCGATGATCAGGCCGCGCGCGCCGCGCGCCTTGAACGAGGTGGCGAGCAGGTCGCCGAAGAAGCCGTCGGCGTTGTCGGTGGTGCAGGCGGCCACGGCCACGTCGCCCTCCTGCAGTTGCTCGGCGGCGACGTGCATCATCCAGTTGTCGCCCGGCTGCAGCAGGATGGTGACGGCAGTGCCGCACAACTTGGCGCCGCTGTAGACCGGCCGCATCCAGGGCTTCATCAGGCCGACGCGGCCCATCGCCTCGTGGATGGTGGCGACGCCGAAGCGCGCGAGCTTGTCGACGGCGGCCTTGTCGGCGCGGACGATGTTGCGCTTGACGACGCCGAGCTGGTTTAGTGCCTGGCTCATGTATGTTCTCCTTCAGCGGCCCTTGGCCTTCAGCGCGGCATCCAGCCGCGGATAGACGCGGCGGGCATTGCCCTCGTAGATCTTGTAGCGGTCCTCGACACTGATGTTCGCGGCCTCGATGTAGCGCCTGGTGTCGTCGTAGTAGTGGCCGGTCTCGGGGTCGATGCCGCGCACCGCACCGATCATCTCGGAGGCGAACAGCACGTTCTCCACCGGGATCACCTTGGTCAGCAGATCGATGCCCGGCTGGTGATACACGCAGGTGTCGAAGAAGATGTTGTTGAGCAGGTGCTCGGTCAGCAGCGGCTTCTTCATCTCCTGCGCGAGGCCGCGGAAACGGCCCCAGTGGTAGGGCACCGCGCCGCCGCCGTGCGGGATCACGAACCGCAGCGTCGGGAAGTCCTTGAACAAGTCCGAGGTCAGGCACTGCATGAAGGCGGTGGTGTCGGCGTTCAGGTAGTGGGCGCCGGTGGTGTGGAAGCAAGCGTTGCAACTGGTCGATACGTGCACCATCGCCGGAATGTCGTACTCGACCATCTTCTCGTAGATCGGGTACCAGTGGCGGTCGGACAACGGCGGGCTGGCCCAGTGGCCGCCGGAGGGATCGGGGTTGAGGTTGATGCCGACGAAACCATATTCGCGAATGCACTTCTCCAGTTCGGGAATGCAGGTCGCCGGATCGACGCCCGGCGACTGCGGCAACATGGCCGCGCCGATGAAGTTGTCCGGAAAGAGCTGCGCAACACGATGGCACAGCTCGTTGCAGATCGCCGCCCAGGTCGAGCTGACGTTGAAGTCGCCGATGTGGTGGGCCATGAAGCTCGCGCGCGGCGAGAAGACGGTCAGGTCGGAACCGCGCGCCTTCATCAGGCGCAACTGGTTGTTCTCGATGGTCTCGCGCAGCTCGTCGTCGCTGATCCTGAGATCCGAAACCCGGGGCGCGGCCGCTACGTCCTTCAGACCCGCGATCTGCCGGTTGCGCCAGTCTTCGAGCGCCTTGGGCGCGGTAGTGTAGTGACCGTGGATGTCGATGATCATGCCCTGCCTCCTGTATTCCGGACCGACCCGGCAAGCGCCGCGTCTGCAGCGGGCAGAGCCCGCATTTGCATGCCGCGCATTCTCGCCAGCGCAACACCGCTCCAATAGGGCGAAGGACATCTATCAGTTATCGCACTTCGTTATATCTTTGGATCACGTATTTCATTATCAGGCTAGCCAAGACCCTGATCACGGCATGGCGAAACTGCTTTCCAAGCCCCGGCCTGAGCCTTACGATACGGCCTCCCCTCCCAGCTCACAGCGCAGGACATGGATCTCAAGCAACTCGGCTATTTCGTGCGGGTGGCCGAACTCGGCAGCTTCACACGCGCGTCGATCGCACTCGATGTCGCGCAACCGGCACTCAGCCGCCAGGTACGCATGCTGGAGGTGGAACTGCGCCAGAACCTGCTGGTGCGCAACGGCCGCGGCGTGACCCTGACCGAAGCCGGCAAGGTGCTGCTGGAGCACAGCCGTGGCGTGTTGCACCAGATCGAACATCTGCGCGAGGCGTTGTCGCGGGTACGGGGAGCGTTGGCCGGCCGCGTAGCGATCGGCATGCCGCCCAGCCTGTCGAAAGTGCTGGCGGTGCCGGTGACACGCGCCTTTCGCAGCCGCATGCCCGAAGCAGCGCTATCCATCACGGAAGGGCTGTCGGTGACGATGCAGGAATCACTGGTCTCGGGGCGGCTGGATATCGTGCTGCTCTACAACGCGACCCCCTCGCCCGACATAGATCTGATCCCGCTCCTGGAAGAGCCGCTGTTTCTGGTCCAGCGCCAGGATGCCGCCGACGCCGGCAAGCCGGTGTCGCTGCAGGAACTCGCCCGCCAGCCACTCGTCATCCCGAGCAGGCCGAACGCAATCAGGATGCTGGTCGAAACGGAACTCGGCAACCTCGGGCTCCATCCGGAAATCGGGCTCGAGATCGACGGCATCCCGGCGATCCTCGACTTGGTGGCAGACGGTGCCGGCTGTGCGGTACTGTCGCGCAACGCGGTATTGACCGCGAGCCACCCCGACTTGCTCGCGATGCGGCCAATCGCGCCGCCGGGCCTGCATTCCAAATTGTCGCTGGCCTTCAGTTCGCGCCGCCCCGGCACCGGCACCCAGCAAGCCATGCTGGAACTGCTGCAGGAGTTGAGCGCCCAGGTGCTGGACGTCCGCTGAGGCCGTACAATCACGGCAGATCCATTCAGGATGTGCCATGAATTCCGTAACGGCTCCACCCGACACACCCAGCGCGACCGGCAAGGCCTCGCCGAGCCAGCAACATCAGCCAAGCGCCCACCCCGACCGCAGCAGCCTCGCCGACATGCGCCCTTCGATCGGTGACGCGCTGCAACTCGACTGTGGTGCGCCCCTGAAGTCCCAGAAAACCTACGTCAAACTGGTGGGCTACCTGAAGGATCGCTCGATCATCGTCACCGCGCCGACCATCGGCGGACGCCGGCTGGAACTGATCGACAACGACAGCGTGCTGGTGCGGGGCTTTTCCGGGACCAACGCGTACGCTTTCCGGGCTTTCGTCATACGCGTGGGCCGCCTTCCCTTCGACCACATCCACCTGTCCTTCCCCGACGCCGTTTTCGGCAGGCCGGTGCGCAGATCACAGCGGGTACGGACCGAACTCGAAGCCCTGCTGCACTCAAGTTCCCCAAGCCGGGCAGAGCCGGCCCGGGGGCAGATCGAGGATCTCAGTGCCCTCGGCGCCTTGATTTCGACCGGGAGCGCGCTCGACCCCGACCATCCCCTGCGGCTGGGCACGGCACTCGCCCTTCACGGCAACCGCATCGAACTGGAAATCGAATGCACGATCGTCAGCCATAGCACCGAAGCCGGAAACGAGGCGGACGTCCACTGCTATGGGCTCAAATTCACGAATCTCGCGCCGCAAGACGCGATGCTGCTCAAGGCCTATGTCTATCAGCAGATCGTGGACTACCCGGATTCGGTGCGCTAGGCCGCACATTTAATGAAAACAGCATAGCTGGCAAATTCCCGCACCATAAAGCAAAAACCCGCCAAATCAGCGGGTTATGTGCTTTTGCTGGCGGAGACGGAGGGATTCGAACCCTCGATACCGTTTTTGACGGTATGCTCCCTTAGCAGGGGAGTGCCTTCGACCTCTCGGCCACGTCTCCATCAGGAAGGCGCGATAATAGCGAGTTCGCGCCTCCCGGTCAAACGCTATTCACGGTCTTTATCAGACCGCCGCATCGAGGCCGAAAGCCTTGTGCAGCGCGCGCACGGCGAGCTCCAGGTACTTGTCCTCGATCGCCACCGAGATCTTGATTTCCGAGGTCGAGATCATCTGGATGTTGATGCCCTCCTCGGCCAGCGTACGGAACATCTGCGAAGCCACGCCCGGGTGCGAACGCATGCCGACACCGACGATGGAGACCTTGCACATGCTCTTGTCGGTTTCGATTTCGCGGGCGCCGATGTGGGCCTTGACCCCCTCGAGCACCTTGACCGCCTTGTCCAGGTCGCCGCGCGCCACGGTGAACGAGAAGTCGGTCGTGCCGTCGTGCCCGACGTTCTGGATGATCATGTCGACGTCGATGTTGGCATCGGCGATCGGCCCCAGGATCTGGTAGGCGATGCCCGGCTTGTCGGGCGCACCGACCACGGTGAGCTTGGCCTCGTCGCGCGAAAAGGCGATGCCGGAGATGATGGGCTGTTCCATGTTCTTGTCTTCCTCAACGGTGATGAGCGTGCCCTCGCCTTCGCGATCTTCGAAACTGGAGAGGACGCGCAGCTTGACCTTGTACTTGCCGGCGAACTCGACCGAGCGGATCTGCAGGACCTTCGAGCCGAGGCTGGCCATTTCCAGCATCTCCTCGAAGGTGATGGTGTCGAGCTTGCGGGCTTCCGGGACGATGCGCGGATCGGTGGTGTAGACGCCATCCACGTCGGTATAGATCTGGCACTCGTCGGCCTTCAGCGCCGCAGCCAGCGCCACGCCCGTGGTATCCGAACCGCCGCGGCCGAGCGTGGTGATGTTGCCGTGTTCGTCCACGCCCTGGAAGCCGGCGACGACGACGACCTTGCCCTCGTCCAGATCCTTGCGCACCGGCGCTTCGTCGATGTCCAGGATGCGCGCCTTGGTGTGCAGCGAATCCGTCAGGATCCTGACCTGGCCGCCGGTGTAGCTCTTCGCCGGCACGCCGATGTCCTCGAGCGCCATGCACAGCAGGCCGATGGTGACCTGCTCGCCGGTGGACACGACCACGTCGAGCTCGCGGGGCGTGGGATTTGACGCAACCTCCTTGGTGAGGGCGATCAGGCGGTTGGTTTCGCCGCTCATCGCAGACACCACGACGACCACCTGGTGCCCCTGCGCACGGAACTTCGCCACCTTGCGGGCAACGTTCTTGATGCGGTCGGGGCTACCCACCGAGGTGCCGCCGTACTTCTGAACTATCAGTGCCATCGTCGTATCCAAGTACTTGTGGATAAAGGGCGAGATTCTATAGAAAGGCGGGAGACTTTGCAGGACATCACGGACCCAAGCCGCCAAACGCATCCTTTACGTTGCTAATACGAAAAATGAGAAATTTGTCATTGTATTTGCACGGGATAGTGATCTATACTTTTTTGCGTGGTATTACTTTAGTCATAAACAAGCCTACAATCCTACCGGCGATGTCATAGCCGCAGCATGACAAGCGCCCTCAACCGAGGAAACCTAGATGAAAGCCAGCGATAATATCGACGTTCGTGAGATCCGTCGCAAGCTGGGCCTGAACCAATCCCAGTTCTGGTCCAAGATCGGCGTGACGCAGAGTGGCGGCTCCCGTTATGAAAGCGGTCGCAACATCCCCCGTCCGGTGCAAGCGCTCCTGCGCCTGGTGCATGTCGAACAGATCGACATCAACAAGGTCAAGAAAGACGATGTGGACGTGGCCGAATACCTGAAGGCCACCAACCCCGAGCTGTACAAGACCCTGAAGAAGGAAGCGCGCGCAAAGAAGAAAGAGCGCTGAGCGCCGTGCCGATGCAGGAACAGGGGGCTGACGCGAACCGTCAGCCCCTTTTTTTGCTTTCAACATCGGCACGATCATTGCCGCAAACGGCGAACGGCTGTTCAGGCGCGGAGAAAACCATCGCCGGCTCAATCACTTGCGAACATCACAGGCGCAGCGGCGTGCATGGTCGATGCTATAATCCGCGCCCGTTTGAATGAGGTCAGCCATGCGCATCACCCGTCGTCTCGAATTCGATGCCGGACACAGGATCCCCGACCATGCGAGCCAGTGCCGCCACCTGCATGGCCATCGATACGCCATCGAGGTGACGCTGTCGGGCGAAATCATCGAAGCCGACGGCCTGCCGGTCAATGGCATGGTGATGGACTTTGCCGACGTCAAGCGCATTGCCAACGACTTCGTCGTCGCGCGCTGGGACCATGCCTTCCTGGTCTATCGCGGCGACACCCAGGTCATGGCGCTACTGGACGCCATCCCCGGACACAAGACCGTCGTGCTCGACGTCGTGCCGACCGCGGAGAACCTGGCCGCCGAAGCCTTCCGCATCCTGGACCCGGCCTACCGCGATACCTACGGCAACCACCTGCGGCTCGAACGCGTGCGCCTGTACGAAACGCCGAACTGCTGGGCCGACGCCATCCGCGGCTGACCCGGGCAGTCAGGCCGCGTAGCGCCTCAGCCTCAGCGAAAAATCCTGCAACTGCTTGATTCCGCTCTGTTCCGCGCGCTCGATCCAATCCTGCAGCTGCGCCAGCAACTGCTCGCGCGTCGCATTCGAGCGTGCCCAGATCGCGCTCAACTCCTCGCGCATCCTGACCACGGTGCTCAGCGCCTGGCTCTGCTGCACGACTGCCTGCAAATGCCTGCGCTGCGCTTCCGGCAGGCCGCATTCCTCGCCCGACAGCACCCAGCGCCTGAGTGCCCGGGCATCGAACAGACCGCCATGACTCGCCTTCAGGCGCTCGGCCTCTTCGGCCGCCACCCGCTTCAGTGAGCGCACGTAGCGGGCCATCACGTCGTAGCGGTGGGTCGCGATCGCCTGCAGCATGTCGAAATCGACGTGCCTGGCCTCGCCGAAGCGCGGCGTCGGAATCACCTTCTTCGCCTTTGCCAGACGCAGCATCTCGAGGATGCGGATGTACATCCAGCCGATGTCGAATTCGTACCACTTCGACGACAGCTTGGCCGAGGTCGCGAAACTGTGATGGTTGTTGTGCAGTTCCTCGCCGCCGATGAGAATGCCCCAGGGCGAGATGTTCCGCGAGGCATCGACGCAGTCGTAGTTGCGGTAGCCCCAGTAATGACCGATGCCATTGACGACGCCGGCCGCCCAGAACGGAATCCATACCATCTGCACAGCCCAGATCGTGAGGCCGACCACCCCGAAAGCCGCCAGATCGATGACGAGCATGATCGACACGCCCAGCACCGAATGCCGGTAGACATTACGCTCCAGCCAGTCGTCGGGCGTGCCGTGGCCATAGCGCTGCAGCGTCTCCGGATTCTTGGCTTCGGCGCGGTACAGCTCGGCCCCCTCCCACAGCACCTTGCGGATGCCCCGTGTCTGCGGGCTGTGCGGGTCTTCGGGCGTTTCGCACTTGGCATGGTGCTTGCGGTGGATCGCCGCCCACTCCTTGGTGACCATGCCGGTGGTGAGCCACAGCCAGAAGCGGAAGAAATGGCTCGGAATCGGGTGCAGCTCCAGCGCCCGATGGGCCTGGTGGCGATGCAGGAAGATCGTCACCGAAGCGATCGTGATGTGGGTGAGAACCAGGGCAACGACGACGTAGCCCCACCAGGGAAGATCGAACAGCCCGGTATGCATGCGGACGGACATCCTTGAAAGGAAGGCGGTAGACGCGACGATTCTACGCGAGGCGCGAAACGGCCGGCGCTGAAAGCCCCCGGCTCGTATCGGACCCCGGGGCGGGCACCGCGTTCAATGCCTGAACGGCAACGAGGCGATCGCCATGGCCTCGCGGCGATGGCGCAGCCAGTTGTCCCGATAGGCCTGGGCCAGCTCGCAGTGGCCGCGCAGCACGAGGATGTTTTCCGCGTTGCGGTTCTGCGCCGACCAGGTGAAGTTGTACGAACCGGTCAGCACCGTGCATCCCGGGCCGTCGGCATCGGCGATCAGCACCTTGTTGTGCGCGGCCTTGTATTCGGTCTCGACCGCCACCGGCACGCCGCCCGCCAGCAGTATCGGCAAGGCGTTGCCTTTCGGGTTGCGATTCATCTGGGCATCGGCCAGCACCTGCACTTCGACGCCCCGCCGATGCGCCGCCACCATCGCCCTGGCAATCCGGCGGCTGGTAAAGGCATAGGCCTGCACATGCAGGCTGCTGCGCGCACGCTCGATGACGCCGACCAGCAGGGATTCGGCATCATCGCGCGGCGTAAACGCCACCTCGACTTCCCCCTTGGCCGCGAAACGCTGTGCCGCCGACGCCGGCAGCGCGACGGACAAGGCCAGGCCCGCCCATAGGGCCAGGGCCGACACAACCACGGCCGGCGGCCGTGGAACGGCCCTGTCAGGCATTCGCCACACGTTCCATCACCGCGGCAAAGAAGCCGTCGGTGTCATGGCGGTGGGGCAGCAGGCGCAGACGCTCGCCGGTTTCCAGACTCACCCCCTGCTTTTCCAGCACGCCCTCGGCGGACACCGGGCGGAATTGAGGATGCGCCTCCAAGAACGCATCGACAACGGCGTCGTTCTCTTCCGCCAGCAGGCTGCAGGTCGCATACACGAGACGCCCGCCGGGACGCACCAGGCGCGCGGCCGCGGCCAGGATCGCGCCCTGCTTGGCCACCATTTCATCGACTGCGGCCGGCGACTGCCGCCATTTCAGGTCGGGATTACGGCGCAGCGTACCCAGGCCGGAGCACGGCGCATCGACCAGCACGCGGTCAGCCTTGCCGGCCATGCGCTTGAGCTTGGCATCGTTCTCGTGCGCGATCAGCACCGGATGCACGTTCGACAGCCCGGCGCGCGCCATGCGCGGCTTGAGCTTGGCGAGGCGCTTCTCGGAAACGTCGAAGGCGTACAAGCGCCCCGTCGAACGCATCATCGCCCCCAACTGCAGCGTCTTGCCGCCCGCACCGGCGCAGAAATCGACGACCAGTTCGCCGCGCTTGGGCTGCACGAGCAAGCCGAGCAGCTGGCTGCCTTCATCCTGCACTTCGAAACTGCCGTCGAGGAACAACGGATGCTTCTGCAGCGCCGGCTTGCCCGACAGCCGCACGGCCTGCGGCGACAGCGCACCCGGCTCGGCGCCGATGCGGTCTTCACGCAGGCGCGCAAGCAAGGCGTCGCGCTCGATCTTCAGCACGTTGGCGCGCAAGTCGAGCGGCGCCGCGCGATTCAGCCCCTGTGCCAGCGCCAGCACGCCGGCTTCGTCGAAACCGTTCATCAGCCGTTCGGCGAGCCAGTCCGGCAGGTCGGCACGCTCGGCCAGGCTGGCTTCACCCAGTTCGGCCGCCTTCACGCCTGCGACCCAGTCGCGTTCGGTGGCCGACGCGAGCCCCTCGAAATTGCGCATCGGCCAGCCTTCGCCGCGGGCGAACCAGGCCAGCAGCAGTTCGCGTGGCGTCGCCTTGTCGCCCGCCAGGCGGCGCAGCCAGCGCAAGCGGCGCAGCACCGCATAGACAGTCTCGGCGATGAAGCCACGATCACGATGGCCCAGTTCGCGGTTGTCGCGAAAATAGCGCGACAACACCGCATCGGCCGGAAACTCGAAGGCAAGCACGGCGCCGAGGGCCTGGGTGGCCTGGATGAACAGCGCGCGCGAAACGGCGCCTTCAGGGGTCTTTTCTGTCTTTTTCATGTCGGATGTCAATTATCTGTATAGATCGGCCATCGGATCGGTCTCTTCCTTCAACTCGACCCGTTCGGCCAGCATGATCTCGCCGGCTGCCTCGCCGCCGGCAAGTCCGCCGGCTCCGGCCGCGGGCGTCAGGCGCAACTGGATGGCCTGCTGGTCGAGCACCTCGCCGTCGTCATCCGCGATGCGGATGCGCACCGGCAGCATGCCGTAACGACTGGCAAGCCAGATGTCGATACTCAGGCTGCCGTCCTCGGCCTGTGCCCGCAATCGCACCGTATCGAGACGGCCGATGGGCAGGCGCAGCCCCTCCGGCCCAACCACCTCGAGAAGGGCCGGCTTGGCGGTCTTGTTCGTCAGCACCGTCAGCGTGGCCGGCAGGCCGTTCGTGCCGACGATCCCCACCTGGTGCCACAAGCTCAGTACGTCCTGGTCCCCAGGCAGGATATGGACCGCGCGGGGCGCGCGGCTGCCACGGCGGATGATCGCCTTGCCGGCCGACCAATCGAACTCCACCGCGTCCGATGCCCGCCCGCGCTGTTCGACGGTGAAGCGCAAGGGGCGCAGGCCGCGCTCACCCACCTCGCCTTCGCTGCGCTGCACGTAGTGAAAGCTGCGCATCAGGGCTGCCACCCCTGTGGTCTTCAGTTCGACACGCATGTCGTAGCGGCGGGTATCGTGCGACCAGCTGTGGCTGGCCTGCCCCACTTCGAAACCCTTGTCGCCCATCATGACGCGGTAGACGATAGCGCCCTCCCG
This sequence comes from Thauera linaloolentis 47Lol = DSM 12138, assembly GCF_000310205.1. Lineage (GTDB taxonomy): Bacteria > Pseudomonadota > Gammaproteobacteria > Burkholderiales > Rhodocyclaceae > Thauera > Thauera linaloolentis. Next base: position 24,435 of record NZ_AMXE01000031.1, read on the forward strand.
CGGCCAGCCGTCGGCATCGGCTACATCGAATGCCGCACCCGCCATGGGGTCGATCGGCGGGGCCTGCGGCATCGGCGGCGCGAGTACGGCCGCCGCCGGCGCGTCGCTGGCCGGCTGCCCGCCTCCCGCTGCGGGGGCAGCCAACGCCACCTGAACGGGCTCAGCAGGAGGCGCGAGGGCTGCAGAGGCCGGCTTGGGCCTGGGTTTCCGAACGGGCCGGGGCGCAGGCGCCGCCTTCAGCGCGGGCGCTTCGGCGGCCCCCGCGGGTGGAAGCTCGGCCACCGGGGCTTCGGCCGCCTTCACGGGGACCTCGGCTTCGGGCGGCGGCACGATCAGCCGCGCCTGAATGAACGGCTCGGGCAATTCCGGCACCACGGCCGGCACCGGACGCCACGCGCCCCCGCCCAGCAGCACGGCATGCGCGACGAGCGAGAGTCCGAGCGCCGCCAGGCCGGAACGGTTGATCACGGCAATGAATCCAGTTCCGGCACGCACCAGCCGAAGGCCCGGCCGGCATCATCCGCCACGCGGACGCGCCCCTGCCCATCGAGGCTCAGCCGCCCATCAACGAACCAGCGCACCGCCTGTGGATAGATCCGGTGCTCCTGTTCCAGCACCCGCGCCGCCAGCCGCGCCTCATCGTCATCCTGCAGCACCGGCACCACCGCCTGGATGACGATCGGACCACAATCGAGCGCGGGGGTGACGAAATGCACCGTCGCGCCGTGTACCCGCACGCCGGCCTCGAGCGCGCGCCGATGCGTGTGCAAGCCGGGAAAGGCAGGCAGCAGCGAAGGATGGATGTTGATCAGGCGGCCTTCGTAGCGGCGCACGAAGGCATCGGTCAGCACGCGCATGAAGCCCGCCAGCACGACCAGGTCGGGCCGGAAGCGGTCGATGCACTCGGCCAGGGCGTGGTCGAAGGCGGCACGGTCGCCATAAGCCTTGTGATCCACGACGGCGGTTTCGATGCCGCACCCGGCGGCGAATGCCAGCCCACCCGCATCGGCACGGTTGCTGACGACGGCCGCGATGCGGGCGCCCGGGATGGCGGCCTCCACGATGGCCTGCATGTTGCTGCCGCGGCCGGAAACGAGAATGACGATGGACTTCATTTGAAAGAAATGGGTTGAAAGGCCGCAGCGCGCGCCTCAATACACCGGCAGGAATACCGCCGTGGTCAGGTTCTGGACCACACGCGTCACCGTGCGTTCGGTCTCTTCCTCGATCACTCCGGACAAGGCGTCGAGCAGACCGATGATGCGGCCGAACTCGCGTTCGAAACTGAGGTTGGGCGAATCGCCGAACTCGTTCGACAGCAGCAGCAACGCACCGTTGCCATCTCGCGCATACGAGAGCTTCCACACCGCAATCTCGACGTTACGGGCCGCATTGTAGAGGTGCTGGGGCTCGAGATCATCCAGAAGGTAAAAAACTTCGCGATCGCCGAACGCCGACTGCACCATGCTGGCGAGCCCGACCATCAGGGCCTGCACGCGGTCGCCGCGATACTCCGGGTGCAGCGCGACATGCAGCGCATCGAGATCGCGCCGGTTGCCAAGCGACGCGAAGCGCCAGCGATGCTGCTCGTCGAAGATGCGGGAGATGGCCGCCTCGGCACTCGGGGCGTCCGATTTTCGCCACTCGCGCGGGTTGCGCTTGTACAGCTTGTCGGCAAGGCGGCGCAGGCTGGCGAAGATGTGCTGCTGATGCGTTTCGGCCACACGGTTGAGATCGGTCTTGATCAATTGCCGCGGATCGAAACCTCGCTCGCGCATCGCATTGGGCGCCGTGCCCGGGGTCGAACAGGCCGCCAGCGCCAGGCCGAGCGCCACGGCCAGCACCCTGCGCCGGCACGGCAGGCGGCAATGCTCGGCCTTTGGGGCGGCTAGGGTCTTGCTCATGCGCATCGTTTCCACGGGTACCCGGCCCGCATCATACCGGAAGCGCCGGTCGCAGCCGCTCGGGACCCCAACGTATAATCCTGCCCTCATTCACCGATCCAGGCCCGGCCATGCCCGTCATTCACCGCCTGTCCGACCTTCTGGTCAACCAGATCGCAGCCGGCGAGGTCGTCGAGCGCCCGGCCTCCGTGCTCAAGGAGGTGCTGGAGAACGCCATCGATGCGGGGTCGCGCGCGATCGAGGTACAACTGGAGCAAGGCGGAGTGCGCCGCATCCGCGTCGCCGACGACGGCTGCGGCATCGGGCGCGACGATCTTGCGCTGGCGCTGGAACGCCACGCCACCAGCAAGATCGCCACCCTCGACGACCTCGAGCACGTCGGCACCATGGGCTTCCGCGGCGAGGCGCTGGCCGCGATCGCGGCGGTAGCGCGCACCTCGATCACCAGCCGCGCCAGCGGCGCGAGCCACGCCTGGCGCATCGACGGCAGCGACGGCAGCCTGGCACCGGCAGCCCTCAACCACGGCACCGTGGTGGATGTGGCGGACCTGTATTACAACACCCCCGCGCGGCGCAAATTCCTCAAGACCGAAGGCACGGAATACGCCCACTGCGACGACATGTTCAGACGCGTCGCGCTTGCCCGCCCCGACATCGGCCTGCAGCTGTCGCACAATGGCCGCGTCGTCCACCGCCTGCCGCCGGGCGCGCCCGCCGCGCGCGTCGCGGCGCTGATGGGCGACGACTTTCTGCAGCACGCGCGCGAGGTCTCGGCCGAAGGCGGCCTGCTGCGGCTGACCGGCTTCGCATCGTTGCCGGCCTACTCGCGCGCCAGCCGCGATGCGCAGTTCTTCTTCGTCAATGGCCGCTTCGTCCGCGACAAACTGCTGACCCACGCGGTACGCGAGGCCTATACCGACATCCTTCACGGCAGCCGCCATCCGGCCTACGTGTTGTTCCTGGAGCTCGACCCGGCAGGCGTAGACGTCAACGTGCACCCGGCCAAGATCGAGGTGCGCTTCCGCGAATCGCGCGCGGTGCACCAGTTCGTCTACCACGCGCTCAAGCGCGTGCTGGCGGAATCCGGCGCGGGACGGATCGACGCACAGCCGGCCGCCCCCCCGGCGACGCCGGGCTCGGGCTTCGGCATCGCCGCCAACACCACGCGCTACCCGTCCGCAGGAACCGGCATGGAGGCAGACAGCCCGCCATCCCATGCCGGCACGCGCGCCTGGCCCGCAGCGGCGCCCCAGCAAGGCCGGCTGGCGATGGACTCGGCGAGCCGCGCCTACCTGGATTTCGCCGCCAGCGCCCGCCTGCCCGCTGCCGATGCCCCCTCTCCGCCCTTGCCCGATGGCGACGGCGCACCGCCGCTCGGCTTTGCGCTGGCGCAACTGCACGGCGTCTACATCCTGGCGCAGAACCGTGCCGGCCTGATCCTGGTCGACATGCACGCGGCGCACGAGCGCATCCTGTATGAAAAGCTGAAGACCGTGCTCGACGGCCGTCCTTCGATTCAACGCCTGCTGATTCCAGCGGTATTCTCGGTCGGCGCCAAGGACATGGCCGCGGCGGAAGAATGTGGCGAAATCCTGGCCAGCATGGGCTTCGATGTCGGCGCCGCCGGACCGCAGGAACTGGCGGTGCGTAGCGTGCCGGCGCTGCTCGCCAACGCCCCCGTGGCCGAAATGATGCGCAATCTGCTGGAAGAACTGCGCGAATTCCCCGCCTCGGAAGTCGTCACCGCGCGGCGCAACGAACTGCTCGCCACGATGGCCTGCCACGGCGCCGTCCGCGCCAACCGCCAGTTGACCATTCCCGAGATGAACGCGCTGCTGCGCGACATGGAAGCCACCGATCGCGCCGACCAGTGCAACCACGGCCGCCCCACGTGGACCCAGTTGACGATGCAGGATCTCGACCGCTTCTTCATGCGCGGCCAGTAAAGTAAAAAACGGGAAGCCCCCGCGCCAGCCATGCCCATCCAGCTCCTCAAGCCCTTCTCGCTGCGGCTCGTCCTGATCGTGCCCTATGTGGTGCTCGTCATCGCGCTCGCGATCGCACTGGGCATCCTGTCCTATTCGGCGGGCAGCAGCGCGGTCGGCACGGTATCCCGCCACCTGCTGCTCGAAACCGTCGGGCGCATCTCGCAGGCGGTCGACCGCCACATCGTGGGCTCGGGCGCGGTACTGGAAACGGCTTTCCCGAGCGATGTGCCCGCCCCGCCGTCGATCGAGGCCGATTTCCACGAGATCCGCAACCGCTTCTGGGTGGCGACGACACTGCACACCGACCCCAACAACTACGTCTATTACGGCAACGAAGCCGGCCAGGGGCTGGGGCTGATGCGCCACACCGCCCAGGACGTCGAACTGCGCATGAAGCTCCGCGCCGACGAGCATCGCGCGGTGTATCACTTCTCGGGTATCGACGGCCCGCTGCAGTTCCAGCGCCGCGAGACGGCGCTGTTCGACCCCCGCACCCGCCCCTGGTACACGAACGGCAAGCACACCGAGGGCCACACCTGGACGTCGGTATATATCGACTTCGGCACACGCCAGTTGATCGCGACGCGTGCCCGCCAGGTCCACAATGCCGATGCCAGCTTCGAAGGCGTGGTCGCGACCGACGTGTCGCTGAAGGCGCTCAACGACTTCGTCGGCCGCCTCGAAGTCTCGCCCAACGGCGTGGCCTTCATCATCGAGCCGGACGGCAACCTGATCGCCTCGTCCGCCAGCAGCAACGTCGTCACCCTGCCCGACGGCAGCGGCGGCCGTCTCAACGCGGGCGCCAGCGACCACGCCCTGCTGAAGGACGCCTACGTCACCGTTCAGGGCCGCATCGCCGCCCGCGACGACCAGAACCTGCCGCGCGTCTTCGAATTCAAAACCGCCGACGGCAGCCTCATCCATGCCGCCTTCGACCGCATCCGTGACGAGGCCGGGCTCGACTGGGTGATGGTCGTCGCCATGCCCGCCAGCGACTTCCTGGGAGGCGTGCGCGAGAACGTCACCCGCACCATCGTGCTGGCCACGCTGGCCGTGCTGCTGGCGATCGCCATCGGGCTCAGCATCCTGAACTGGGTCTCGAACGACCTGCGCCGCCTGTCGGAAGTGGCCCGCCGCGTCGGCGACGGCGAGCTCGACACCCCGGTCGGCATCGAGCGCCGCGACGAGATCGGCGCACTCGCGCGCAGCTTCGAGACCATGCAGAACCGCCTGCGCACCGATCGCCTGACCGGACTCGCCAACCGCGAAGCCTTCCTCGAACAGCTCCGCCGCCGCATCGACGCTGCCCATGCCGACCGCCGCAGGCCGCGGCTGGGAATCCTCTTCATCGACCTGAACGGTTTCAAGGCGATCAACGACACCTACGGCCACGACGCCGGCGACCGCGCGCTGCAGGAGATCGCCGCCCGCCTGTCGCACAAGCTGCGCCAGGACGATCTCGTGGCGCGCTACGCCGGCGACGAGTTCGTCATCCTGCTCGCCGACGTCGAACACCGCGGCACGCTCGAATCCATCCGCGAACATGTCGACGCCTTCCTGCGCGAACCGCTCGAGTCGATCCCCGGAATGAACGCCCGCGTCAACGGCGGCGCGGTCGGCGCCGCGCTCTACCCCGACGACGCCACCGACGCCGAAGGACTCCTGAAACACGCCGACCGCGTCATGTACGTGGAAAAGCTCGGCAAGCAGCAGGCAGAATGAGATCCGGATCGCCGCCTGGCCCGCACTTGTCCCCAGCGAGCGTGAGCAGACACCTGCATAAGCTGTGGATAAGCGGGGCAAGTGGCTGAATGCAAAGCCGCCCCGGGCCCTGCCCGAAATTGTGGCGCCGTGTGCCCGGCCAGCCGCGCCGGCGCCTCTTCGGAACCCGCGGCGCAACTAATCGGCGCCGGGACTGCGAACGCGCACGAACACCGGAAATCGCGGCATGCCCTGGGCGGTCAACTCGCGATAGCGGTAGGTCACCATGCTGCCGATCGGAGGCGGATCGCGGCGGCCGGCGTCGCTGAAGCCCGTGCCGAGGCGAAAGCGCCGGCCGTCGGCCGATTCGACCTCGAGCGCGCCCAGCACACCGCGGTGCCTGCCCTGCCCGGGCAGATGCGCGACCACCCTGGCTTCAGCATCGAGCAGCGGGGTCAGCTTGAGGATCGCATCGCCACGGCCCGGCTGCCAATGGGCATCGGCCTGATGCAGCATCAAGCCCTCGCCGCCCGCGGCCAGCACGCGGGCGAGCGTCGCCGCGAGCACCGCCCGGTTCTCCACGCGGAACTGGGGGACGGCCTGCACATGCGGGACGCCGGCCGACGCGACGAGGGCCTGCAAGCGCTGCAGACGCTGCGCGAACGGCCCCGTCTGGCCCGGCAGGTCGAATACCAGATAACGGACACGGCGCCAGCCCGCTTCGTCCGCCGTCTCGCGCCGCACGAGTCCCGACAGCGCCTCGAAGCGTCCCCGCCCCAGCCACAACTCGCCATCGAGCGCCACCGGCGGCAGACCGGCGACGAACCACGCCGGCGCCGCAATCGGCCGTCCGCTGCGAAAGCGCAGGCTCGCCCCGTCCCAGTATGCCCTCACGCCATCCAGCTTCTCGCTCACCCAATATCCCGCGGGGTCGAGTCCGTCATGCCAGCGGCCGGCCAGCATCAAGGCCGGCGGGGCAGGTTCGGCCGCAAGCGGAACACCCGCGGCAAGCAAGGGCGGCAGCAGGCAGAGCATGCGCAGGAAGCATCGCCTGCGGCTGCGCGGATCAGCGAAGAACATGGCGGGAAGAAGTCATGAAAACCTCTTCATCATATTCCAAAATGCATATGTCGGCACATGAAACGGCGCATTGCCGCAAGCGCTTTGCCCATCGCCCCGCAAGCAGCGGATAATCCACTCCGCCTCAACCTGGTACTGGCACCGGCCAGCCCCACTCGACCTTCGCCCCGTGACCGACATCCCATCGCGCTCGACGCCCCCACCCGCACTGCTGCTGCTCGGCCCCACCGCCAGCGGCAAGACGGCGTGTGCGCTCGCGCTCGCCCGCAGCCTGCCGATCGAGATCATCAGCGTCGACTCCGCGCTGGTGTACCGCGGCATGGACATCGGCACGGCCAAGCCCAGCCCGGAAGAACTCGCTGCCTGCCCGCACCACCTGATCGACATCGTCTCGCCCGAGGACGCCTATTCGGCCGCCCGCTTCCGCGCCGACGCCATCCGCCTGATGCGCGAGATCACCGCGCGCGGCCGCATTCCGCTGCTGGCCGGCGGCACCATGCTGTACTTCAAGGCGCTGCGCGACGGACTCTCGGACCTGCCGCCCGCCGACGCCGGGCTGCGCCGCGCCATCGACGCGGACGCCGCCGCGCACGGCTGGCCGGCATTGCACGCCGAACTCGCCCGGCTCGACCCCGCCACCGCCGCGCGGCTGGAGCCCGCTGACGCCCAGCGCATCCAGCGCGCGCTCGAAATCGTGCGCCTCACCGGCCGCCCGCTGGCCGACAGCTACGCCCGCAGGGAAGACGACGCCCTGCCCTGCCGCCTGCTGCCGATGGCGATCGCGCCATCGGACCGCAGCGTGCTGCACGCGCGCATCGCCGACCGCTTCGACGCCATGCTGCACGCCGGCTTCATCGACGAAGTCCGCCAATTGCGCAACACCCATCGCCTGGCGCCGGATATGCCCTCGATGCGCTGCGTCGGCTACCGCCAGGCTTGGGAGTACCTCGACGGCGGCATCGGCTACGACGAACTGCGCTTCAAGGGCGTCGCCGCCACCCGCCAGCTCGCCAAGCGCCAGCTCACCTGGCAGCGCCAGTTCCGCGAGACCTGGCCGGGTTTCATCGAGCTCGACTGCCTGCGCCCGGACCTCGCCGACGCCATACGCTACACGGCGCTGCAACTGATCGCGGCATGAGCCGCCGCCGCGCACCTCCCTCCACCGCACGCAAGGAAAGCCCGCATGGACCAGCAGATCCTCGACGACATCAACCAATGGCTGGACGAGGTCGTCATCGGCCTCGACCTCTGTCCGTTCGCGGCCAGGCCGCGGCGCGAAAAGCGGGTACGCATCGCCATCAGCCATGCCACCGACGAGGAAACCCTGCTCAACGACCTGCAGGCCGAACTCGAACGCCTGTCCGACACGCCTGCGGAAACACTGGAGACGACGCTGCTGGCGATCTCGGACATGCTCGAGAACTTCGAGGACTACAACGACTTCCTCGATGCGGTCGATCTGTGGGTCGAGCAGTTCGGCTGGGAAGGCGAACTGCAGGTGGCAAGCTTCCATCCGCAATATCAGTTTGCCGATACCGAGCCCGACGACGCCGGCAACCTGACCAACCGCTCGCCCTGGCCGCTGCTGCACATCATCCGCGAGGAAAGCCTGGAAAAAGCCATCGAACACCATCCGGACGTCGACGGCATTCCGGAACGAAACATCGCCCGCATGGAGGCGCTGACGGACGGGGACAGGAAACGGCTGTTCCCCTACCTGTTCGGCTGAGGCCCTGCCCACCGCCCAGATCGGGAGCACGAGCCCCCGCCGGGCGCTTGGCCGGCCGCCGCTGAAGGAGTAGAGTGAAGCCAACGGATCCGGTTTCGTCCCCACTTGATCACCGGAGTGTGCCTATGTTTCCTGAATACCGTGACCTGATTACGCAGTTGAAGACCAGCGACCGTCATTTCCTGAATCTGTTCGACAAGCACAACACGCTCGACCAGCAGATCAAGAACATCGAATCGCACATCGAGCATGCGACGCATGAAGAGGTCGAAGTCCTGAAGAAGCAGAAGCTGCTGCTGAAGGACCAGATGTACGCCATCCTGCAGAAAGTGGACCCCGCGACCCAATAAGCGGCACGCCAGCGGTCCCCGCCCCGGCCCCCTGCAGCGCTCCCGCGCCAGGGGGCTTTTCAATCGGATCAGATGCCTGCCCCTGCCGCCCCGGCAGCGGGCACTTCCGGCGTCCGCTCCTTGCGGGCAAGCAGCGAATACACCGTCGGCACCACGAACAAGGTGAAGAAGGTGCCGAGCAGCAGCCCCCCCACGATCACCCAGCCGATCTGCTGCCGGCTTTCGGCGCCGGCGCCGGTGGCCAGCGCCAGGGGCACCGAACCCAGCACCATCGCCCCGGTCGTCATCAGGATGGGCCGCAGGCGCAGCACGGCGGCCTCGATCACTGCCTCCAGCAGATCGCGGCCCTGCTCGCGCAACTGGTTGGCGAATTCCACGATCAGGATGCCGTGCTTGGTGATCAGGCCCACCAGCGTCACCAGCCCGATCTGGCTGTAGACGTTGAGCGTGCCGCCCGTCAGCCACAGCGCGCCCAAGGCGCCGGTCATCGACAACGGCACCGTCAGCATGATGATGAAGGGGTCGCGGAAGCTCTCGAACTGCGCCGCCAGCACCAGGTAGATGAAGGCCAGCGCCAGCAGGAACACCAGCGCCAGGCTGGCCGAACTGGTCTTGAACTCGCGCGACTGGCCGTCGTAGTCGGTCGCATAGCCTGGCGGCAGGACGCGCGCGGCGGTCTCCTCCATCCACTGCAGCGCCTCGCCCAGCGCATAGTCGGGCGCGAGGTTGGCCGAGATGGTCACCGAGCGGCGCTGGCCGAAGTGGTTCAGTTCGCGCGGCGCCACCGCCTCGCTGACCTTGACCACGTTGGCCAGCGGCACCATGTCGCCGTTGCGCGCGCGCACGAAGATGTCGCGGATGTCGCGCGGATCGGCGCGGCTGGCGGCGGCGACCTGCACGATCACGTCGTACTGTTCGGCATCCTGCTTGTAGCGCGTCACCTGGCGGCCGCCGAGCATGGTCTCCAGCGTGCGGCCGATGACGTCGACCGGCACCCCCAGGTCTGCCGCGCGGTCGCGGTCGACCTCGACCGACAGTTCCGGCAGGGTCAGCTTGAGATCGGTATCGGGCGAAACGAAACCCGGATTGCCGCGCATCGCATCCAGAATCGCCTCAGCATGGCGTGCAAGCTCGTCATAGGAATCGGAGGTCGACACGACGAAGCTGACCGGCCGCGAACGCGGACTCTGGCCGAAGGAAGCCGGCATCACCGGAAAGGCATTCACGCCCGGAATCGCCTTCAGCCGGGGCCCGAGTTCCTCGGCGATCTGCGACGCGCTCCGTTCGCGTGCCCCCCAGTCCTCGAAACCGACGAAGGAAATGCCCTGCGACACGGTGGGGTTGCCGGTGATCACCAGATAGCGGTCCACCTCGGGCAGGCCGGCGTAGATGTCCTCGATCTCGCGCGCATAGCGCGACATGTAGTCGATGGTCGCGCCTTCCGGCCCGTTGAACATGCCGACCACACGGCCACGGTCCTCCAGCGGTGCCAGCTCGGTCTTCAGCTGCCCCATCAGCAGCACGGAAGCCCCCGCCACCAGCGCGAACACCAGCATCACCAGCCAGCGCACTTTCAGCGACGCGCTCAGCACGCCGCGGTAGCCCTCGGTCATCCAGTTCAGAAAACCTTCGACGGCGTTGTAGACCGGGCCGTGCTTGCGCTCGTGGCGCAGCAGGCGGGAGCACATCATCGGCGACAGCGTCAGGGCGACGAAGCCGGACACGATCACCGCGCCGGCCAGCGTCAGCGCGAACTCGGTGAACAGCTTGCCGGTGCGCCCGGTCATGAAGGCCACCGGCGCATACACCGCCGCCAGCGTGATCGTCATCGCCACCACGGCGAAACCGATCTCCTTGGCGCCCTTGAAGGCCGCGGCCACCGGCTCCATGCCCTCCTCGACATGGCGGTAGATGTTCTCCAGCACCACGATGGCGTCATCCACCACCAGGCCGATCGCCAGCACCAGCGCGAGCAGGGTGAGCGTATTGACCGAGAAGCCCAGCGCGAACATCAGCGTGAACACCCCCACCAGCGATACCGGGATCGTCACCAGCGGCACCAGCATCGCGCGCCAGTTGCGCAGGAAGAACAGGCACACTCCGGCCACCAGCAGCACCGCTTCCCAGATCGTCGAGAACACCGCGTCGATCGAGCGCTCGATGAACACCGTGGTGTCGTTGGCGATCATCATCGACATGCCCTCGGGCAGTTCGCTCTCCAGCCGCGGCAGCATCTCCTCCAGCCCGCGCTTGAGATCCAGCGGATTGGCGGTGGCCTGCTTGATGAGCCCGATCGACACCGCCGGCCGGCCCATGAAACGGACCGATGAGCGCTCGTTCTCCGGGGCCACCTCGACGCGGCCGATATCGCGGATGCGCACCGGATAATCGGCCGCGCTGGCCGGCTGGCGCACCACCACCGCCTCGAACTCGTCCGGCTGCGCCAGGTCGGTGCGCGCGACGACGGCGAATTCGCGCTGGCTGCTCTCGATGCGCCCGGCGGGCAGTTCCACGTTCTGCCCGCGAATGGCGTTTTCGACCTCCTGCACGGTCAGGCCGAAGGCCGCCAGCCGGTCGCGGTCGAGCCAGATCCGCATCGAATAGCGCCGCTCGCCGAACAGGCGCGCATCCGCCGCCCCCGGCAGGGTCTGCAGGCGGGGCTTGATGACGCGGCTGGCGAAGTCGCTCATCACCAGCGGCGAATGCCGGTCGGACGAGAACGCCACCCAGATGATCGGGTTGGCATCGGCCTCCACCTTGGCGATCACAGGCTCATCGACGTCGTCCGGCAGGCGGCGGCGCACGCGCGACACGCGGTCGCGCACATCGGCCGCGGCGCTGTCGGCATCGCGCTCGACGCGGAAGCGCACCGTGATCTGGCTGCGCTCCTGGCGGCTGATCGACGACAGCACATCCACTCCCTCGATGCCGGCGAGCGAATCCTCGAGCGGTTTCGTCACCTGGGATTCGACGATCGCCGCGCTCGCCCCGCGGTAGGTGGTATCGACCGTCACCACCGGTTCGTCGATATTGGGATATTCGCGCACCGTCAGCCGCGAGTAGGACATCAGCCCCACCAGCAGCACCAGCAGTGACAGCACGGTCGCAAACACCGGGCGCTTGATGCAGATATCGGAAATGACCATCGTCGCGCTTCCTGTCGCTCAGCCCGCGTCGGGCGCGGTCCCCCGCAACACCGTCACCGGCGCACCGTCGCGCAGCTTGAGCTGGCCGGCGGTGACCACCTCCATCCCCGCATCCAGCCCGCCGACGATTTCCACCACCGTCTCGCGCCGCATACCGGTCCGCACATCCACGCGCTGTGCCTTGCCGTCCATCACGCGGTAGACGAACTGCACGTTGCCGGGCGCCGGCACCAGCGCCGTTTCGGGCACCACCAGCACCGCCGGGCGCTCGGCCAGGATCAGGCGCACACGCACGAACACCCCCGGGCGCAAGCGCCCATCCGGATTGGCCAAGCTGGCCCGCAGGCGCACCGCGCGGCCCTGCGCATCCACCAGCGGGTCGATCGCATCCACCCGCGCGGCGAAGCTGTCGCCGGGCAGCACGTCGCTCGCCAGCTCCAGTTCCTGGCCGGGCTTGACGCGGTCGAGATAAAGCTCGGGCAGGCGGAAGTCCACCTTCAGTCGGGCGATGTCCTCCAGGTTGATCAGCGCGTCCCCATCCTTGACGTAGTCGCCCGGGCTCACGCTGCGGATGCCCGCCACGCCGTCGAAGGGCGCGCGGATCAGGGTCTGCTCGAGCCGCGCCTGCGCCAGCGCGACGCCGGCCCGCGCCACGTCCAGCTCGGCGCGGGCATTGTCGCGGCCGCTCTGGCTGACGAACTTGCGTGCAAACAGATCCTCGCTGCGGCGGAAATTGGCTTCGGCCAGCGTCAGGTTGGCGCGCGCCTGCTGCCGTTCGGCACGCTGCACGGCCGCATCCAGTTCGACCAGCACGTCTCCGCGCCGGATCCGCTCTCCATCCTTGAACGCGATGCGCGAAATCCGCCCCGCCACTTCGGGCCGCAACACCACCGATTCATTGGAAACCAGAGAGCCCACGGCGGTGACGTCGTCGGCCATCGCGCGCACCTCGGCCCTGGCCACCTCGACCACGACCGGCGCCTCCTCGGCCACCGGGGAAGCATCCGCCCGAACCTGCCCCCCCGCCGGCTGCAAAAGCGCCGCGCCGTGGCGGTCGGGCTGGTTGGCATACCATGCATAAGCCGCCAGGCCGGCAAGACCGATGGCGCACAAGGCGACGATGACAGGGCGACGAGACGACATGGTAATCCGGCGGCGAATGGGAACGGGAACGGGGCGAAGCGCCGCGATTGTCCCACAGGCGCAAGCCGCGATGCTGAATGCAGACACCGCGAGCCGCGCGCAAGTTCATGCGCCGCGCAGCTTTCGCGCCTCGGGTGCCGCCGCCGGCATCATCGCCGCTGCCCGCCGAGCCGGTTCAGTGCCTCGTCGCGCAGATGCGTGAGCAAGGCCGTACCATCCGGCGCCACGCGAAACTCCCCCCAGTGCGCCGCCTCGTAAACCGCGGCCGTGCCCTCCTGGAAAAAGAAGGCATTCGGCCCGATCGTCGCGCGGCCGTCGCGCCGCCGGATGCGCATCGCGGCGCTCCCGCCCGCCGGCAGCGCATCGGCCACGCCGGCCAGCCGCGCACGCCCCTCCGCATCCAGCGCCAGCAGCGCATAGGCCGTCGGCGAAGCGCCTTCCTCGCCCAGCGGGGCTGGCAGTTCGCCGTCGATGGCGAAACGCAGCGCCATGTAGTCGCCCTGCATCAGCGAGCGCGGATCGACCGGCGCCAGCCGCAGCAACACGATTCGCCCCTGTTCGAGCGTGCGCTCGCGATCGACGACCGCCTTCAGCGACACGCCCAGCACCAGGGCCAGCGCCGCCGCCACGGCGGCACGCGCAAGCAGGCCCCGGCTCACGGCCGCGCCTCTTGCCCGGCGCGGAGCATCCACGCACGCAGCGCCAGCAGGATCACGCCCGCCAATGCCAGCAGCGCCGACTTGTGCAGCAGGCTCACGTCCAGCAGGTAATAGAACTCGCCGACGTACGACACCGCCGCCAGCAATGCCAACCCCGCAAGCGTGCGCTGGCTGGCATGGAATGCGGCGGCGAACACGCCGACGGCCACGATCAGCCCCGGCGCGTCGTGGAACACCAGGCCCCACAACAGCGCCGCGCCCCCCGCCATGGCACGCGGCCAGCGCACCGGCTGCCGCGCGGATCGCAGCAGATGGTCCAGCAAGGCGAACAGCACCAGCGCCGCGCCCCATGCCAGCCAGACCATGCGGCCGCCGAAGCCGCCCTGCCCGGACAAGGCGCCGACCCAGGCCTCGCCCCGCGCCAGCGTCAGCACCGCCGGCAAGGCCAGCGCGGACAAGCC
>NZ_AMXE01000032.1 GCF_000310205.1 Thauera linaloolentis 47Lol = DSM 12138
ATCGTCAGCCTGGGCGCCAACGGCTGGAAGATCGCCGGGCTGGTGCCGGAACTGCGCGTGCGCCACAGCCGCAACCGCAGCAACCTCGACTGGGCCTTCGGCTTCCGCCAGACCGAGGCCAGCATCATGTTGCGCCACAGCTTCTGAGTGGCTGGGAACAGCGCGGATTAGGCAGCCCATGCGGTTTGTCGTCCGCTCGTGATGTGAGCCTCGGGGCCACGCAGCCCCGCATTGCCGCTTCAGGTGTGCAAGCGATTGCACGCCAGGGGCAGGCGCATGGACATCTGCTTCACGCGTTTCCAGCATTGACGCTTTCCATTCTTTGAATAGAGAATGAGAAGCGTTCTCTGGTTTGTGCCGCTCAGCTGGCCAGATTTTTTCCTTTTGCCTGGGTCGTTTCGTGTCCGAAGCATCCAACGTCGCCGAACTCTACAACGAGCACCACCGCTGGCTGCTCGGCTGGCTGCGCCACAAGCTGGGGTGCCAGCAGCAGGCCGCCGATCTGGCGCAGGACACTTTTCTGCGCATTCTCGGTAGCCGGCGGGAGCAGCTTTCCAGGGTACGGGAGCCTCGCGCCTACCTGACCACCATTGCACATGGGCTGGTCATCGACCATTACCGCCGCCGCGAACTCGAACGTGCCTGGCGCGAATCGCTGATTGGAGAAGAGGAGGCGACGGCGCCTTCGCCAGAGCAGAGACAACTCGTGCTCGAGGCGCTGATGGAAGTGGATCGCCTGCTCGATGGCCTGTCCGCCAAAGCCCGCGCCGCATGGCTGTTCAGCCGTCTCGACGGTCTGACGCATGCGGAAATCGCCTCCAGGCTCGGGGTCTCGGTGTCGCGTGTGCGCCAATACCTGACAAAGGTCGCCCGCCAATGCTACGAACTGCGCTATGGCACGGCCGAATGACGCGATGAGCGCCTGTAGCCGCGATGATGAAAAGCCCGTCTCGCGGCGGGTGCTCGACGACGCCATCGCCTGGCAGTTGCAGCTCGACGGCATGGCCGCCGGGCATCCGGAGCGGACGGCTCACAAGGCCTGGCTGGCTGCGCATCCCGATCATGCCCGCGCCTGGCGCCAACTGGCGCAGATCGATGCCGAACTCGGCGCGCTGCCCCGGCAGGCTCCGATCCGCCATGTTCTCGCCCGCAGCAGGCGCCGGGCAGGCTGGAAGGAAGCCGCCGGCACCTTCGTGCTGGCCCTTGCCGTCGGTCTCGGCACGCTGCTCATCGATCGCCACCAGCCCATTGGCGGTCTGCTTGCCGACTATCGCACCGGAACCGGAGAACGGCGGACCGTCACGCTGCCCGACAATACCGTCATCGTCCTGAACTCCCGTTCCGCGGTGGATGTCGATTTTGGCGCGGACAGGCGTGCCGTCCGCTTGCGCGAAGGCGAAATCCACATCGAGACCGCGCATGGAGACCCCGCCGAAAGACGCCCCTTCATCGTACTTACCGCCGATGGCAGCCTGCGCGCTCTGGGGACGCGTTTCATCGTCCGCCGAGACGATGGCGGCACCTTGCTGACCGTCACCGAATCCGCCGTGCTCGCCCGCTCCGCGGTCTGCCCGGCAGAGCCCGAAGCCGCCTGCGCGGCCGAACAGCGGGTCGATGCCGGCCAGCGCCTGCATCTGACTGCCGACGCGGTCGGCGCCGTTCTGCCCGCCAGGGCCGATGCTGAAGCGTGGAAGGAGGGGATGCTGGTGGTCGACGGCGAGCCGCTTGCTGCCGTCGCCGCCGAACTGGCCCGCTATCGCCCCGGACTGCTGTGGGTGGCGCCGGACGCCGCCGACCTGCGCGTCACCGGCACGCTGCCGCTCGACGATGGCGAGCGCGCGCTGGCCGTCCTGGCCGCATCGTTGCCGGTGCGTGTCGTCAGGTATGGTGGCTGGCTGGTGAGCATCGAGGCCGCGCCCGCCCGGTGAACTTTTTTCGCCGGCCTCTATCACTTTTCCGGACTCGTTCGGCAGACAGGGGAAAGAAGCTTTTCCCCGACCATTTCTGGAGCCTGCCGCATGTCTGTCCCGCCCCGTGTCCCCCCCTTTCCGCTGCGCCCCGCTGCCCTGGCCCTGCTGCTGACCCTGAGTGGAGCAATCCCCGCCGCGGCTCTCGCTCAATCCACCGCCGCCAGCAGCCACAGCTATGATCTGCCGGCCGCGCCGCTCGCCGCCACGCTCAACCGCATCAGCCGCGAAGCCGGCCTCGCGCTGACCGTCGATACCGGCCTGGTGGCCAGTCGGCAGGCTGCGCCGGTACGCGGCCAGCTGTCCCCGGAACAGGCCCTGCGCGCCGCATTGCAGGGCAGTGGTCTGGAATTGGTGAAGATCGATACGAATACCTACACGCTGCGTTCGGCACTGCCCGAGCTTTCGGGCGAAGACCGCGCGTCGAGGAATGCGACGGAGCTGAAGAGCGTGCTGGTGACCGGCCGGCGCACGCCGGACGAGATCGGCCGCGAGGACGTGTTCGAAAGGAACGTTTCCAACCTGTACGTCGACCGGGACTACCTGGAGCGCTTCCAGGTCAATGCCGCCGGGGATGTCCTGAAGGGTTTGAACGGCGTCTACAACATGAACACCCGCACGGCGGGCGGCGCGATCACGCCGAACATCCGCGGCATCACCGGCAAGGGGCGTATCCCGGTGAGCATCGACGGCACGGAGCAGACCGTCGACGTATGGATGAACAACTACGGCGTGGGCGACCGCAACTACATCGACTCCGCGTTGTTCCGCAGCATCGCGGTCGACAAGGGCCCGGACATCGCCGCTGGGCACAAGACCGGCGTCGGCGGCTCGGTGGTCATCCGCACCATCGATGCCGAGGACATCGTGCCGGAAGGCGAGCGCTGGGGCCTGCAGATCAAGACCGATCTGTCCAACAACGCGGCCAAACCGCAACACGACCTGAGCAAGTTCCTCGGCTGGGACGACTATCGCACTCTGCCGGGCGGGGCGACGGCTGATGGCGCGGGCGGCGGCGTCGACTGGATGACCGGCGACCGCAGTCCGTTTTCGCTGATCACCGATGAAGCCTTCGTACCGCGCAACAAGGATGACCGCGGCAAGTTCGACTTCGGCGACGACCGTTCGCTGATGATCGCTGGCGCGTTCCGGACGGAACTGAGCGACGGCATGTTGGCCTACAGCTACCGCAAGAAGGGCAACTACTTTGCCGGCAAGCGCGACGCCGGCGGCTACCTGGACAACCCGGTGTACGACGAGGACTACTACTGCGGGCGCGGAACCGACTGCATCGGTTCGGATTCCTTCATCCCCAACATGGCGAAGATGTACAAGTCGGGCGACGAGGTGTTCAACAGCAACACGCGCACCGAGACGGTACTGGCCAAGAACAGCTGGTATCTGGGGGACAACCAGAAGATCAGCGTGGAGTTCATGCGCAATGACATCCTGTTCGGCGAGATCAATCCGTTCCAGACGCAGTTCCAGCTCAATTTCAGCGAGCTGAATCCGAACCTGATGGGCAAGGTGCCGCCCATGCAGGTGCAGACCATCAATTCCAATATCCGCTCCGACACCTACAAGCTCGGCTACGAATGGAAGTCCGGGGCCAACCCGCTGATCGACCTGAAAGCCAACCTGTGGCGGGTCAAGACGACCAGCGAGCGTCACCAGAGCGGCGGCATGAGCCTCGGGGTGCATCAGCCCGACGTCTGGTACGACGCCTGGTACTGGTGCAACGTGCGCAAGCAGTTGCCGGACTACATGGATGCCTGGGGTTCCTGCGACATGGTGGGCCTGGTCTACGGCTTCGACGAGAACACCACCCGCGAAGAGATGATCGCCGGAAACCCCAACGACGACGGGCGCTACCGGGTGATCTCGGGCGCCGAGCAACGCACCAGCGTGACCCGCGACGGCTTCGATATCGCCAACCTGTTCCGTCTCAACGACCGTTTCCGCGTCAATGTGCGCGCCGATTTCCAGCGCGAGAAGCTCGACGAGCAGAACCGGATCGTCAACGGGCAGGATCTGTTCAATTTCCTCGGCACCATCACCAGCCTGGCCAACATGGCCGGCCCGCGCGGCGGGCGGCGCGAAGAGTGGGGGGTGAATACCTCGTTCGACTGGCAGGTGACCAGCAAGCTGAACCTGCAGGCCGGCGTGCGCTACCACGAGTTCTGGGCCTACGACGACGCCCTGGCGCGCGAGCGGCGCAACGGCAACGGGCGCTATGGCCTGGGCAGCGGGCATGATCAGTACACCGCGGGCATTGTCGTGCCGTACTACGAGATCATGGATGGCGCAATGACGGAGGAGTACAAGGCGGTGATGAGGGCGCAGGCTGAATGGAATGCCGAAGGTGGTATCGGAGGCGAGGCGCAGCAGGCGGTTGATGCCTTGTATTTGGCATTCAAAGAAAAATATGGGGTCAATCCGATTTTCGACGAGGAGATTGTGTCCTTGGGTAATGCGGCTGACGGAAAAAAATACAAAGACGGCAACTTTACCCCTGTAGATGATGCGGCGTATTACCGGCTGGTGAAGGATGTGATTGCGCCGTATCGCAATGGCAAGCTGGATGTCTCTGCTGTAACGGAAAGAATACGCCCAGAGATGTTCGATGAGCAGGTCGAAAACCCGCAGGGACAGAATGGCAGCTATTACAAGTATCTGATAGGTGATGTGGTTAGCGGGACCAGAGCGCTGGGTGATAATCCATATGATTACAATGAAATCAAGCAGGAAATCGTAGGTGCCGGGCAGGCGATGTTCGAGGGAACGAACGCATCTGAACAGGGACGGGTGCGCCAGATTCCTCAAGACATCAGCGAAGAGGAAAAATGGCGCGAGCCGCAGAAAATCAAGGGCCGCGCCTGGTCGCCCATGCTGGCGCTGACCTATGCCGCGACGGACAACAGCCGCATCTTCCTGCGCTATGCGCAGATGACGCGCTTTCCCAGCATCTATGAATCCACCGCCTCGGAACCCGTCAGCGTGCTGAGCCGCATCACCACGCCGGGCATCGACCTGAAGCCGGAGCGCAGCCACAACTGGGAAGCGGGCTACGCCTTCAACTTTGCACCATACTGGCGCCCGCTGCTGCTGGGGGACGTGCGCCTGACCTACTACCACAACACGATCAAGGACGTCATCGACACCAGCAGCGAGAAGCGCATCATCCAGTACGACAAACGCATCAACAAGGGCGTCGAGCTGCTGGCGCGCGTGGATACGGGGCGGTACTTCGCCTCGCTGGGCGGGACCTACCGGCTCAAGCAGGTGACCTGCGACCGCAGCACGGCGGTGTCGTTCGACCTGTACCTGCGGCGCGCGCCGGAATGCATCGACGGCGGCTTCGGCGCGACGCGGGGCTACCAGTCGCTGCAGCCCAAGTACTCCATGAACCTGGACGTGGGCACCCGGCTGCTGAACGACGATCTGGAGCTCGGTCTGCGCGCGGTCTACCACAGCGAGGTGGAAACCGGGCAGTACGACAAGCTGGTGGAGCAGGGCTTCTGGCGCATGTTCGAGACCACCGGCAAGCCCTACCACTGGCGCTCCTCGCTGGTCATCGACGCCTACGGGCGCTACCGCCTGGCCAGGGATGTTGCGCTGCACTTCGGCGTCACCAACCTGACCGACCTCTACTATCTGGACCCGATGTCGAACGTGCCCACGCCCGGGCCCGGCCGAACCGTCAGCATGGGAGTGCAGTTCAATTTCTGAGCCGGAGGCCGCAGATCCGAAGTGCGGAGGCTGATGCCTACGCTCGTCCTGCTGCGAGAGTGGGCGAAGGCCGTGCCCCCATGCATGCGCGCGATCGCCGCCACGATGGCCAGTCCGAGCCCGTGATTGTCCTTGCCGTGTTCGCGCGCCCGATCGGCCCTGTAGAAGCGCTCGAAGATCCGGGGGAGATGCTCGGCGGGAATCGCCGGGCCGCTGTTGCTGACCGATAGCCGGACGCTGCCGGTCGCGTCCGGCGCGATGTCAATATCGATCACGGTGCCGCGCTGTGCGAAGCGGGTCGCATTGGCGAGCAGGTTCGACAGCGCGCGCCGTAGCAGCGCGGAATCGAATTCTCCCTCGGCGTCGCCTTGCACCCTGGCACCGACACCCGCTTCGTGCAGCGCGGCCTCGTGGAAGTCGACGACTTCGGCCGCGAGCGCGGCGAGGCTTCGGACCAGGCTTCGCCGCGCACGCTCGCCGCGGTCGGCCCTCGACAGAAACAGCATGTCGTTGACGAGGCTCGCGAGGCGCTGGAGATCCTCAAGGTTTGAGCCGAGGACCTCCTTCAGTTCGGTGATGCCGCGCTCACGGTGCAGGGCGAGTTCGGTTTCACCGATCAGGCTGGCCAGCGGCGTGCGCAGTTCGTGGGCGACGTCGGCGTTGAAGCCTTCGAGTTGCCGGTAGGCGCCATCCAGGCGCGCGAGCATTGCATTGAACTGCCCGACCAGGGGCTGCAGTTCTTCGACTTGCGCCGAGCCGTCGAGCGGGCGCCCGACGTTCTCGGGCTTGAGTGCGGCGGCCTGCCGTGCCAGATCGCGAACAGGCAGCAGCGCCCGCCGCACGAGCCATGCGCCGCCGGCCGAAACCACCAGCGCGCCGGCCAGTGCGCTTGCCAGCAGCGTCCAGGCCAGTTTCTTCAGCAACTGGGCATCGGAGCGGACGTCGAGCGTCAGCTCGGCCAGGAGCGGGGGGCCGTCCGGCCACGGCGCTGGAATTTCGAAAGCGATCCGGCGCAGGCTGATGCCGGCCTCGGAGGGCCCCGGCGTCGCATACAGCGGCGTGCCCGCCTCGCCGCTCAGGCGCAGTCCGAGATCGCCATGGCCGACAAAGAAGTCGTCGAGCTTGTGGCGCAGGCTCGGCAGCTCTTCCCGGGTGGCGATCTCGCCGACGAGATGGCGGATCAGCTCTTGCCTATAGTGGAGTTCCTCGGCTTGCCGGGCGGCAAAATTCAGGCTGCTGGCGACATAGACGACAATACAGACCAAGCCGAGCCCGGCGAGGCCCAGTGCCGCGAGCCATGACGACAGCCAGCGGCGCAACGAACGTCGCGGGAGCATGCTCAGGCGCCCCGGTCTTCGAGGACGTAGCCCATGCCGCGCACCGTATGCAGCAGCTTGCGTTCGAAAGGGTCGTCGATCTTCGCGCGCAGGCGGCGTACCGCGACTTCGACGACATTGGTGTTGCTGTCGAAGTTCATGTCCCAGACTTGTTCGGCCAGCGCGGTGCGCGATATCACCTGTCCGTGCCGGCGCAGCAGCAGGGTCAGCAGCACGAACTCCTTGGCCGTCAGATCGATGCGCTGTCCGCCGCGCGATGCCTTGCGCCGCACCAGATCCAGTTCCAGGTCGGCCAGCCCGAGCGTGGCCGGGGCGGCCTGGCCGGATGGAAGCGCGCCGCGCCGCAGCAGGGCCTGTACGCGGGCCAGCAGCTCGGACAGGGCGAAGGGCTTGACGAGATAGTCGTCGGCGCCATCCTGCAGGCCGCGTACCCGGTCCTCCACCTTGTCGCGCGCGGTGAGCATCAGCACCGGGACATGCTTTTCGCGGCGCAGCGCCCTCAGCAGGGCGAAGCCATCCAGCCCGGGGAGCATGACGTCGAGCACCACCAGATCGTAGTGGCCGTCGAGCGCGAGATAGCGCCCTTCGATGCCGCCGTGTGCGACATCGACGATGTAGCTGCTTTCGGTGAGCGCCTTGCGCAGGTATTCGGCGAGCTTGGGCTCGTCCTCGACGACCAGGATCTTCATGCGCGGATTATCACGGAGCGGGCGGCCATCCGGGATTACGAAATCGTAATCGGGCTGTTCGCGTTTCGACGTGGACGGTTTCCTACAGTACGGCCCGTGTTCAGCCCATGGGATCCGGAATCGGCGGGGCGGGATGCACATTCCATATCAAAGAAAGGAGTCTCGTCATGTCCAAAGCCCGAACGTCCACCCTGGTGTCACTGCTCGCCGCCGCCTGCCTCTCGCCGGGGATTGTGCTGGCTGAATCCGACTGGCATTTCATCGGCGGCGAAGTGGGCTATGCCGCTTTCCCGGATCATGCGCAGAACATCAAGACCCGTGCCGACGTGTTGCGCGAACTGGAGCAGGCCAAGGCGGACGGCAGCCACTACTATCTGCAACGCGCCATGCCCGTGCCTTCGCGCGGCGCCGGGCCGGGAAAGACACGCCAGCAAGTGCTCGATGAACTGGTGAACATCTCGCCGGCGGAGCGGGCACGGATGAACCGGATCTATTACGGGGGCTGACGCCCCGAACAGGGTCCGGGCAGGGCGGAAGCCGCCCGGACGGACTTTTTCGGGCAATGGCGATCGAGATAGTTGTCCGTACTGTTCTTAATTCTCGTTCTTATCGTTACAATCCGCCTCCATGTGCCGCTGGCTCGCGATTCTCCTCCTGCTCATCCTGCCGCTCCAATCCAGTTGGGCTGCAGTGAGCGTGTATTGCCAGCATGAGGATGGCGCAGCGGCCGAGCATCTCGGGCACCATGCGCACCCCCACCAGTCCGGCGCCGGCGACACGTCCGGCACCGAAGGGAGCGGGGTCGATTCCGACTGCAGCTTCTGCCATGCGGCCAGTTGCATGGTGCTGCCCGTCGGTGCGTCTGTTCCGCCTTTCGGCGTCGAGCTCGCGCTACCCCGCGCCGAGCCACGGGCCTGGCTGCTCGCCGGGCTTCCTGCCGAGCCAGAACGGCCCAAGTGGCGCCTCCCTGCCTGATCGGCAGGGCGGTCGCATCCGTTTCGATCCTGTGGTTTCGCTGCCGCGCAGTTGCGCCGCGGCCCGTGCGATCGTGCCTTGCCGGTTTTCCGTACCTTGTCCTTTGCGGAGAATTGGATGCTTCAAAGAAAACGTATCACTTGGGCGGCGGGGCTGCTGCTTGGCCTCGCCGCTGGCAGCGCCTGGTGCCAGCCCACGGGAGGCGGCGGCCCGCTGACGCTGGAACGAGCGTTCGAGGCCGCCTGGGCGCGGCAGCCGGAGGCGCTGTCGTTCGACGCCCAGCAGGCAGCCGCGCAGGCCCGCCGCGAAAGCGCCGGCAACTGGCTGGCCGAACCGCCCTCGCTGGAGCTTGCGGGCAAGACGGACCGCTTCGACGGCAATCACGGCAGCCGCGAGTATGAGATCGGCCTTGCCCTGCCGATCTGGCTGCCTGGCGAACGCGGTGGCACGGCCGATCTCGCCATGGCGGAGATGGCTGCCGGCGAGAGCCGCGCCCAAGCCGCCCGTCTGCGCACCGCCGCGGCGGTCAGGGCCGCGTACTGGGACTGGCAGCGCACGCTGATCGAGGCGGAGCTGGGCCGCGAACGGCTCGGCAATGCGCGCGAGCTGGTCGCGGACGTGGCGCGCCGCGTCAAGGTGGGCGAACTGGCGCGGGCCGACCAGCACCAGGCCGAAGGCGCCTTGGCCACCGCCGAAGCCGCCGCAGCCGAGGCCGGCAACGCACAGGCCGAGGCGGCACAGCAGTTGCGTGCCTTGACCGGGCTGGCGCCGGCCTTCGACGCGGGCCGGATACCGCCCGCCGAAGCCGATCCGGGCGGCGCCGCGGTGGCAGTGGCTGCCGATGCTGGCCACCCCGCGGTGGTCGAACTGCGGGACCGGGCCGAGGTCGCGCGGCGTGCGATGGCGCTCGCCAGCATCCAGGGGCGCGCGAATCCGGAACTGAGCCTGGCGACCACGCGCGAGCGGGGCGCTTCGGGCGAAGACTGGGAACAAACGGTAACGCTGGCCCTGCGGATTCCGTTCGGCGCCGGATCGCGGCACCAGGCACGCGTCGCCAGTGCCAATGCCGAGGCGATCGAGGCTGAAGCCCAGTTCCGGCTCGAACGAGAGCGCGTACTCGCCGACACCGATCTGGCGCAGGTGCGTGTCGAGTCGGCACGCACCCAACTGGCCGCGGCCGAGCGGCGCGCGCAGCTCGCGAAGGAATCTCGCGGCTTCTTCCAGCAGGCCTTCCGTCTGGGCGAGGCCGATCTGCCGACCCGCCTGCGCATCGAACTCGAAGCCGCCGAGGCCGAGCGCCAGCTTGCCCGCGCGCGCATCGATCTGGCCGCCGCCATTTCCACCCTGCGCCAGGCGCTGGGTCTGCTGCCCCAATAAAGGAATCCCCTACATGAACATCGTCCATACCCTGGCGGCCTGGAGCATGGCTGCCGCACTTGCGGGCCTCGCCGCCCCGGCCGCTGCCGGTCCCGGGCACGACCATGGCGACGCGCCGGCTGCGCTGGCCGGCCCGGCCTTGCCGCGTTTCGCCGCCGCATCGGAACTCTTCGAGCTGGTCGGCGTGATCGACGGCAGGCATCTTACCGTCTACCTCGACCGCTTCGCCGACAACAGCCCGGTCCACGGCGCCACGCTGGAACTGGACATCGGCGGCACGCCCGTTCCGCTCGAAGCCCGCGCGGACGGGACTTTCGAGGCCATGCTGGCCGAGCCGCCCGCACCCGGCGTGCTGCCGGTGACGGTGATGGTGCTCGCCGGCGACGAGGCCGATCTGCTGGCCGGCGAGCTGGATGTGCACGACGACACCGATGCGCACGCCCAGGAGCCGGCCGCTGACATGACCCGCTATGCCGGCTGGCTGGTGGCTGGCCTGCTGGCGCTCGGCGGCGCCGGCAGGGCGGTATTGCGCAAGGGCGGCACCCGCGGCCATTCCGCCGGAGGTGTGGCATGAAAGCGGTGATCCTGATCGGCGCCCTGTACCTCGCGCTTGCAGGCGCTTCGGGCAATGCCCTGGCCGGCCCCGGCCACGACCATGGCGACGAAGGCCCGGCGCTGGTCAGCGGCAATGGTCCGCGGCGCCTGCCCGATGGCAGCGTGTTTCTGCCCAAACCCGCGCAGCGCCAGATCGGTGTGCTGACGCAATTGACCGAGGCCGGCGATCTGCCGCGCGCCGTCACGCTGGCGGGCAGGGTGGTGATGGACCCGAACGCCGGCGGCAAGGTGCAGGCGATGCTGGCCGGCCGCCTGGAAGCCGGACCGCAAGGGCTGCCCGCTGTCGGGCAGACGGTGAACAAAGGCGAGGTGCTCGCCTACGTGGTGCCGGCAGCGGGGCAGATCGAACGCTCGAATCAACTCGCGCAACTGGCGGAACTGCAGGCCGCCAAGGGCCTCGCCGAGAAGCGCCTCGAACGTCTTCGGGCGCTGGCCGACACCGTGCCACGCAAGGACATCGAAGCGGCGGAAAGCGAACTCGCCAGCCTCGGCGCGCGCGCCAGCGCGCTGAATGTGGGGCTCAGGAACCGCGACGCGCTGGTGGCGCCAGTGTCGGGCGTGGTCGCGTCGAGCAACGCAGTGGCCGGCCAGGTGGTCGATGCGCGCGAACTGGTGTTCGAGATCGTCGATCCGAAGCGGCTGCGCGTGGAGGCGCTGGCCTACGACGCGCAGCTCGCCGCCGACATCGCCGGCGCCAGCGTCGTCGTGGGCGACGCACGCGTGCCGCTTTCGTTCATCGGCGCGGCGCGCAGCCTGCGCGAGCAGGCTCTGCCGCTGACGTTCGCTGCCGAGGGCGAGGCCCTGAGCATGCTGGCGCTGGGGCAGCCGGTCGAGGTTTTCGTGCACACGCGCAGCACCCGGCACGGCGTGAGCGTGCCGGCGGCATCGGTGCTGAAGAATCCCGCGAACCAGTCCATCGTGTGGGTGAAGACCGCGCCCGAGCGCTTCGAGCCGCGCACCGTGACCATCGCCCCGTTCGACGGCGCGAACGTTGCCGTGACCGCAGGCCTGGACGCCGGCGAGCGCGTGGCCACGCGCGCGGCCACGCTCATCAACCAGATTCGCTGACGGAGCGCCCAGCCGATGTTCAAGTGGCTACTCGACAATAGCCTGGGCAACCGCATGCTGGTGATCATTGCCAGCCTGGTGCTGATGGCCTATGGGGCGTTCACGCTTACGCGCACGCCGGTGGATGTGTTTCCGGACCTCAACAAGCCCACGGTCACGATCATGACCGAGTCGGGCGGGATGGCGGCCGAGGAGGTGGAGCAGCTCATCACCTTCCCGCTCGAGACGACCATGAACGGATTGCCCGGCGTGGAATCCGTGCGTTCGGTGTCGAGCGCGGGGCTGTCCTTCATCTACGTCACCTTCGACTGGAGCACCGAGATCTTCCGTGCCCGGCAGATGGTCTCCGAGCGCCTGTCGGCGATGGAGGAGGGCCTGCCCGCCGACGTGATTCCGCGCATGGGGCCGATCAGTTCGGTGATGGGCGAGATCATGCAGATCGCGATTCCGGTCGACACAGCCAGAACCACGCCCATGCAGGTGCGCGAATACGCCGACTGGGTGCTGCGCCCGCGCCTGATGGCGATTCCCGGCATCGCCCAGGTGATCCCGATCGGCGGCGAGGTGCGCCAGTTCCAGGTGCAGCCGGACACCCGGCGCATGGCAGAGCTGGAAATCTCGCTCGACCAGCTGGAAGCGGCGATCCGCGGCTTCGCATCGAACACCTCGGGCGGCTTCCTTGAGCTGTCCGGACGCGAATACCTGATCCGCCACCTGGGCCGCACCTCCAGCCTGGACGACCTGGAGAACCTCGCCATCACCGCGCGCGAAGGGCAGCCGATCCTGTTGCGGCAGATCGCGGCGGTCACCTTCGCGCCGGCGCTCAAGCGCGGCGACGCCGGGTTCGAGGGCAAGCCGGCCGTCATCCTCGGCATCCAGAAGCAGCCCACGGCCGACACCATCCACCTGACGCGCCTGATCGAAGAGGCGCTCGACGAGATGAAGCAGTCGCTGCCCGACGGCATGGAAGCGCCGGAGGTGACCTTCCGCCAGGCGAGTTTCATCGAGGCATCGATCAGCACCTTGCAGGGCAAGCTGATCGCCGCGTCGGTGTTCGTGGCGGCGATCCTGTTCTTCTTTCTCGGCACGCTGCGCCCGACGGTGATCGCGCTGACCGCGATTCCGGTGTCGATCTTCATGACGGCGCTGGTGTTCAAGTACTTCGGCCTGTCGATCAACACCATGACGCTGGGCGGGCTCGCCATTGCCATCGGCGGCCTGGTCGACGACGCGGTGGTGGGCGTGGAGAACGTGCTGCGGCGCCTGAAGGAAGACCGCGCAAAGCACCAGACCCACCGCCTGCACCCGATCGAGCTGGTGGCGCGGGCGACGATGGAGGTGCGTTCGGCGATCCTGTATGCAACTATCATCATCGTGCTGGTGTTCCTGCCGCTGTTCGCGCTGCCGGGCATGGAAGGGCGCCTGTTCGTGCCGCTGGGGGTGGCCTTCATCGTGTCGACGTTGGCCTCGCTGGTGGTGTCGGTGACGGTGACGCCGGTGCTGTCGTTCTACCTGCTGCCGAGGATGAAGTCGCTCGACCATGGTGACACGCGCCTGCTCGCCTGGCTCAAGGCGCGCTACCGCGGGGCCTTGCAGGGCGTGCTCGACCACCCGCGGGCGGCAGTGGCCGCCGGAGGCATCGCGGTCGCCATCGCCGCCGCCGCGGTGCCATTCTTCCCGACGACCTTCCTGCCGCCGTTCAACGAGGGCACGCTGCTGATCGGCATGCGCCTCAACCCCGGGGTGACGCTGGCGGAATCCACCGCGCTCGCGCAGCAGGCCGAAGTGCTGGTGAAGCAGGTGCCCGAGGTCACCCACGTCGGCCGCCGCAGCGGCCGGGCGGAACTCGACGAGCATGCCGAGGGTGTGCACGTCAGCGAGCTGGACGTGGGCCTCAAGCCGGCCTCCGAACTGGACCGGCCGATGGGCGAGATCACCGCCGACATCCGTGCCCGGCTGGCGAACCTGCCCGCGGCGATCGCCATCGGCCAGCCCATCTCGCACCGCATCGACCACATGCTGTCGGGCGTGCGCTCGCAGATCGCGATCAAGATCTTCGGCGACGACCTCGACACCCTGCGGGGCCAGGCGGACACGCTGCAGGCGCGGCTGGCCGGCATTCCGGGCATTGCCGACCTGGAGGTGGAAAAGCAGGTGCTGGCGCCGCAGATCAAGGTGCGCATCGACTACGCCGCGGCTGCCCGCCATGGCGTGCCGGCGCCGCAGGTACTGGCCGCGCTGCAGAACCTCGTCGAAGGCGAACGCATCACGCAGATCGTCGAGGGCGGCCGGCGCTTCGCGCTGGTCATGCGCCTGCCCGAGTCCGCCCGCTCGGTCGATGGCCTGGCGCAGATCCTCATCGAGACACCGCTCGGACATGTGCCGCTGTCCAGGCTGGCGTCGATCGAGGATGGCGACGGGCCGAACCAGGTCAGCCGCGACGACGGCAAGCGCCGCATCGTGCTGTCGGCCAATGCGCAGCAGCGTCCGCTGTCGGAGCTCGTCGCCGACATCCGCACAGCGGTGGCCGACATGAAACTGCCCGAGGGTTACTTCATCACGCTGGGCGGACAGTTCCAGGCGCAGGAGGAAGCCTCACGGCTGGTCGGGCTGCTGTCGATCGTGTCGCTGGTGCTGATGTTCGTGGTGCTGTACAGCCGCTACAAGTCGGTGCGGCTGTCGGCGCTGATCATGGCCAACATTCCGCTCGCGCTGGTCGGCGCGGTGATCGGGCTATGGCTGTCGGGGCAGCCGCTGTCGGTCGCGGCGCTGATCGGCTTCATCACGCTCGCCGGCATCTCGGTGCGCAACGGCATCCTCAAGGTCAGCCACTACATCAACCTGATGCGCGTCGAGGGCGAGAACTTCGACCACGCGATGATCCTGCGCGGTTCGCTCGAACGCCTGTCGCCGGTGCTGATGACGGCACTGGTGACGGCCTTCGCGCTGGCGCCGCTGCTGTTCGAGGCCGAGCAGCCGGGCACCGAGATCCTGCACCCGGTTGCGGTGGTGATCTTCTCCGGCCTCATCAGTTCGACCCTGCTGGATACCTTCCTGACCCCCGCGATGTTCTGGCTCTTCGGCCGGCGCGACGTCGAGCGCCTGCTGGACGACCGCAACGCCGAGGCCTTCTGAGCGCAGCACCCCTTGCATGACCCCACGACACACGAACCCGAAAGGAGCACCCATGAAATTCTCGAAACTCGCCGCCATCGCCGCCCTGGCGCTCTCCGGCGCCGCCTTCGCCGCCGAGGGCCACGACCATGATCATCCGCACGAACACGAAGCCATGCACGGCGGGGTGCTGGCCGAGGCGCGGGGCCTCGATCTGGAACTGGTCGCCACGCACGAACGCATCCAGCTGCATGTGCGCGACCACGGCGCGCCGGTCGATGTCTCCAACGCCAGCGCGAAGCTCACACTGTTGTCCGCCGGCGGCAAGCAGGAAGTCGAGCTGAAGCCGGCCGGCGACCGCCTGGAAGCGGCCGGCGCGTTCGGCGTCGGCGCGGGCACCAAGTTGGTGGCCGTCCTCAACCTGCCGGGCAGGCCCGCCGCTACTGCGCGCTTTTCGCTGCCGTAGGCACGGCGTGCCGCCCGCCGCGATGCGTGCGGGCGGCTACAGCCACTTCGCCTTCCTGAACTGCCAGTACAGGAAACCGCCCAGCGCCGCGATCGTCGCCAGCGCCATTGGGTAGCCGTATTTCCAGTCGAGCTCGGGCATGTGCGTGAAGTTCATGCCCCAGATGCCGGCCAGCGCGGTAGCGACGGCGAAGATACCGGCCCAGGCCGCGAGGCGCTTGCTGACCTCGGTCTGGTCGATGGCGACCAGCGATAGGTTGACCTGGATGGCGGTGCTGATGGTGTCGCGGATGCCGTCGAGCGAGGCATTGATGCGGGTGAGGTGGTCGTAGATGTCGCGGAAGTAGTGCCGGCTCTTGGTGCAGACATCCGGCACGCGGCCGCCGTGGAGTTTGCCCGCGGCTTCCATCAGCGGCGTCACCGCGTGCTTGAGCAACGTGGCCTTGCGCTTGAGGCGGTACAGGCGGCGGATGTTGGAGCGCGCCGCGCCCTTGGTGAAGATGCGGTCTTCCAGCGCCTCGACCTCGCTCTCGAGCCGTTCGATGTGCGGGAAGTAGCGGTCCACCACCGCGTCCATCAGCGCATAGAACACATAGCCCGGCCCCCCCTTGGCGAGCTTCTTCGGTTCGCGCTCGCAGCGTGCGCGCACGCCGAGGAAATCGCGCGCGCTGTTGTTCCGCACCGACAGAATGTAGTCGGTGCCGATGAAGACATGGATTTCGCCGACCTGAAGACGGCCTTCGTTCTCGTCGATCAGGTGCATGACGGCGAACAGGCTGGTGCTGCCGTCGTCACCGTCGTTGTATTCCTCGACCTTGGGGCGCTGGTGGCCGTGGTGGGCGTCCTCGATGGCGAGTTCGTGCAGGCCGAAGGTTTCGCTCATGAGCGCGAGTTCTTCGGCGGTGGCGTCCTCCAGCGCGATCCAGACGAAGGTGTCGGGCTGCTGCAGGTAGTCGCCGATGCGCTCGACCGGCAGGTCGGCGAGCTTGTGGCCGCGCTGGTAGGCGGTGCAGTTGATGAGCATGGGGCCTCCCGTCGGTCAGGCTTTGACCGCGTCGAGCAGTTCCTTCACCGCCCTGGCGCGTTCCTTCAGATTGGGCAGGCTGACGCGGCGCACGAGCTTTTCCGGGCCGGCCATCTTGGTGCTGCGGTCCTTCTGGATCAGGAAGATGACCTTGACCGGGTCGATCGGCGCGTCCTTGCCGAACTGCACGCTGATCTGCGCGTCCGAGGCGTCGAGCTTCTGCACGCCGTAGTCCTTGACGATCATGCGCAGGCGGTGGGTTTCGAGCAGCGCGGCGGTCTGCGGCGGCAATTCGCCGAAGCGGTCGATCAGTTCTTCCTGCAGCACCCGCAGGTCGTCGTCGGTGTCGCAGTTGGCCAGGCGCTTGTACAGCGTCAGGCGTTCCTGGACGTCGGGGCAGTAGTCGGTGGGCAGCAGCGCCGGGGTGTGCAGGTTGATCTCGGACACCACTTCCAGCGGCTGGCTCAGGTCCGGCTCCTTGCCGGCCTGCAGGTCCTTGACCGCGCGCTTGAGCATTTCGGTGTACAGACTGAAGCCGACCTGCTGGATCTCGCCCGACTGGTTCTCGCCCAGCACCTCGCCGGCGCCGCGGATTTCCAGGTCGTGCATCGCCAGATAGAAGCCCGAGCCGAGGTCTTCCATCATCGTGATCGCCTCCAGCCGCTTCTGCGCCTGGGCCGAAGGCTTGGCGCCGGGCTGGGTCAGCAGGTAGGCGTAGGCCTGGTGGTGGCTGCGGCCGACGCGGCCGCGCAGCTGGTGCAGCTGCGCCAGGCCGAAGCGGTCGGCGCGGTTGATGATGATGGTGTTGGCGGTGGGAATGTTGATGCCGGTCTCGATGATGGTGGTGCACAGCAGCAGGTTGGCGCGCTGCTGGGTGAAATCGCGCATCACGCGCTCCAGCTCGCGCTCCGGCAACTGGCCGTGGCCGACGACGATGCGCGCCTCGGGCAGCAGCTCTTCGAGGTCGTTGCGCATGTTGTCGATGGTGTCGACCTCGTTGTGCAGGAAGTACACCTGGCCGCCGCGCTTGAATTCGCGCAGCACCGCCTCGCGGATCGTGCCGCGGCTGGAGGGCTGGACGAAGGTCTTGATCGCCAGCCGTTTTTGCGGCGCGGTGGCGATGACCGAGAATTCACGCAGGCCTTCCATCGCCAACCCCAAGGTACGCGGGATGGGCGTGGCGGTCAGGGTCAGGATGTCGACTTCGGAGCGTAGCTGCTTCAGCGTTTCCTTCTGGCGCACGCCGAAGCGGTGTTCCTCGTCGATGATGACCAGCCCCAGGCGCTTGAACTCCACGTCCTTCTGCAGCAGGCGATGGGTGCCGATGATGATGTCGACCTTGCCCTCGCCGAGCTGCTTGAGCGCCTCGGCCTGCTCCTTGGCGGACTTGAAGCGCGACAGTTCGGCGATCTTGATCGGCCAGTCGGCGAAGCGGTCGGCGAAGGTCTGGTAGTGCTGCTCGGCGAGCAGGGTGGTCGGGCACAGCACCGCCACCTGCTTGCCGTCCTGCACCGCGATGAAGGCGGCGCGCAGCGCGACTTCGGTCTTGCCGAAGCCGACGTCGCCGCACACCAGGCGGTCCATCGGCCGGCCGGACTTCATGTCGGCCACCACGGCGTCGATGGCGGTCTGCTGGTCGAGCGTGGTCTCGAAGCCGAAGCCCTCGGCGAAGGCTTCGAGGTCGTGCTGGCGGAAGTCGAAGCGATGGCCGGCGCGCGCGGCGCGCTGGGCGTACAGCGCCAGCAGTTCGGCGGCGGTGTCGCGCACCTGCATCGCGGCCTTTTTCTTGGCCTTCTCCCATTGCCCGGAGCCGAGGCGGTGCAGGTCGACCGCTTCCGGGTCTGCACCGGCGTAGCGGGTGATGACGTGAAGCTGCGACACCGGGACGTAGAGCTTGTCGCCGCCGTTGTATTCCAGGTGCAGGAACTCGGTGTCGCCCTCGCCGAGATTCATGTGGATCAGGCCGAGGTAGCGGCCGATGCCGTGCGATACGTGCACCACCGGGTCGCCGACCCGGAGCTCGGACAGGTCGCGCAGCCAGCCTTCCATCGTCGCCGCCTTGCGGCTGTCGCGTCGTGTGCGGGTGCGGGCGGTGGCGGCGTACAGTTCGGCCTCGGTGACGACGGCCAGCCCGGCCTCGGGCAGCATGAAGCCGTTGGCGAGCGGCGACACGCCCAGGGCGAAGCACGCGCCGCCGTCGACGAAGGCAGCGAAGTCGCCCATCGCATCGGGCTTCAGGCCGTATTCGGCGAGATAGTCGGCCATGGTTTCGCGCCGCCCCGGCGAGTCCGCCAGCAGCAGGATACGGCCGCCGTCGCGGAACCCGTCGCCGGCCTGGAAGGCCTTGAGCTTGTGCAGCGGGTCGGTGGCCTTGCGTTCCACCGCGAGGTCGGGCAGGGGCAGGGCGATGGCGCCTTCCGCTGCGGCGTCCGCGCGGGCGTCGAGCAGCAGGCGAGGGCGCCCCTTGAGCGCGGAGAAGAAATCCTCGTCGCTGAGGAAGAGCTGCTCGGGCTGCATCACCGGGCGGCTGCGGTCGCCCTTGAGCAGATCGTGGCGCGAGCGGGTGTCGCGCCAGAATTCGGCGATGGCCGTCGGCACGTCGCGGTGCAGCAGCACCGTGGTGTCGGCGGGCAGGTAGTCGAGCAGGGTGGCGGTCTCGTCGAAGAACAGCGGCAGGTAGTATTCGATGCCGGCCGGGGCGATGCCGTTGGAGACGTCCTTGTAGATCGCCGCGCGCGTCGGGTCGCCCTCGAAGGTTTCGCGGAAGCGGCTGCGGAAATGCGTCCGCCCCTTGTCGTCGAGCGGAAACTCGCGTGCCGGCAGCAGGCGGATTTCGCCGGTCGGATAGACGGTGCGCTGGGTGTCGGGGTCGAAGGTCTTGATGCTCTCGACCTCGTCGTCGAACAGGTCGATGCGGAAGGGCAGCGGCGAGCCCATCGGGAACAGGTCCACCAGCCCGCCGCGCACCGAGAATTCGCCGGGGCTGACGACCTGCGTGACGTGGGCGTAGCCCGCCAGCGTCATCTGCGCGCGGAGCTGCTCCACGTCCAGGCGTTCGCCCTGCTTGAGGAAGAAGGTGTAGGCCGCCAGGTAGGAGGGCGGCGCCATGCGGTACAGGGCGGTGGACGCGGGCACCAGCACCACGTCGGTTTCGCCGCGCGAGATAGCGTACAGCGACGACAGCCGCTCGGAGATCAGGTCCTGGTGGGGCGAGAAATTGTCGTAGGGCAGGGTTTCCCAGTCGGGCAACAGGTGCAGCCGCAGGCCGGGCGCGGCCCAGGCGATTTCTTCCCGCAGACGTTGCGCGTCGAGCGGGTTGGCCGTGATCACGAGCAGGCGTCCGGCGCGCGCGGCGAGCGCAGCGACGGCGAGCGCGTCGGCCGAGCCGGCGAACGGCGGCAGTTCGAGCCGCATGCCGGGCTTGGGCAGCGGGCGGGCGGCGAGTCGGGGGAGCAGCGGGGAGAACAGCGCATCGAGGGAATCGGGCATTGCACGGGTATTGCACGGTGGGAAGCCGCAATTATAAGAGAGTGGCCGATGGACCGTTGCCGTGAGTTGTGCCTCGTTTTCGGATCGATGCATTACGTTGACGTAAACGTCACCTTCAGAGCATCATCCGGCGGATGAAAAGAAAGCGGCACATGATGCCGTGGGTGCCCGACCGCGAGGCCGCCAGGCGCAGCGGCCCCGGAGCTGGGCGCCGGACACCAGGAACCCCTTCCTGCCCCTTGGAGGATGACTCGAATGCACGACCTCGATACCCATGAGCACTGGATCGAAACCGCCGACGGCCGCTTGTACGCGCGCACCTGGGCGCCGCGGGCCGGAGCGGCCGGCAGCCCGATCATCCTGCTGCACGACTCGCTCGGCAGCGTGGCGCTGTGGCGGGGGTTTCCCGCGGCCTTGTGCTCCCGGAGCGGACGGCAGGTCGTTGCCTACGACCGCCTCGGCTTCGGCCGTTCCGATGCGCATCCGGGCAGGCTCGCGCCGGATTTCGTCTCCCGCGAGGCGGATACGGGCTTTGCCGCCGTGCGCCGGCAGCTTGGCATCGGCCGCTTCGCCCTCTTCGGCCACAGCGTGGGCGGCGGCATGGCGGTCAATTGCGCTGCACGCTTTCCGGATGACTGCGCCGCGCTCATCACGGAGTCGGCCCAGGCTTTCGTCGAAGCACGCACCATTCAGGGTATCGAAGAGGCGCGTGAACTGTTCAAGGAAGGCGCGCAGCGCGAACGGCTCGCCAAATACCACGGCGACAAGGCCGCCTGGGTGCTGGATGCGTGGATCGGGTCCTGGCTCAGCCCCGCGTTCGCGTCCTGGTCGCTGGAGCCGGTGCTGCCGCGGGTGGCATGCCCCGTCCTCGCCATCCACGGCGCGGAGGACGAATACGGCAGCCCCCTCCATCCGGCACTGATCGGCAGGCTCGCCGCCGGTCCGGCACGCGTCGAGGTCATGGCCGGAGTGCGGCACGTACCGCACCGGGAGCGCGAAGAGGACGTGATCGGGCTGGTGTCCGGTTTTCTCGAAGGCATCGCCTGAAGCCGCCACGCCAGGCGGCTCCACCCAATCCACCATGAGGTCCATGCCATGACGGCATCCGTTCAGTCCGTTGTCGACGAAGCCATCCAGGGGCGCTATTCGTGTCGCGCCTTCCTGCCGCAGCCGGTGCCCCGCGCGCTCGTCGCCGACATTCTCGCGGTCGCGTCGCGTGCACCGTCGGGGACCAACATCCAGCCCTGGAAAGCGTGGGTCGTGACCGGTGCAAGCAAGGCCAGGCTCACCGAGCGGCTGCTCGCCGCGTTCGACGATCCGGACGAGGCCGCGACCCATACCGAACCCTATGCCTACTATCCCAGGGAGTGGGTGCCGCCCTATGTCGACCGCAGGCGCAGGGTCGGCCAGCAGCTCTATGGCCTGCTGGGTATCCAGAAGGGCGACGCGCAGCGCATGCACGAGCAATTCGCACGCAACTACAAGTTCTTCGATGCGCCGGTGGGGATGATCTTCAGCGTCAGCCGCCTCATGGAGCAGGGCTCCTGGCTCGACTACGGCATGCTGCTGCAGAACGTCATGCTGGCGGCGAAGGCGCGCGGCCTGGATACCTGCCCGCAGGTGGCGCCGATCCAGTTCCACCGCATCATTCACGAGGAACTCGGCATCCCCGACAGCGAGACGCTGGTCTGTGGAATGTCCTTGGGGCATGCCGACCCCGATGCGCCGGAGAACAGGCTGCGGACCGAGCGCGCGGCTGTCGACGAGTGGGTCGTCTTCCGCGACTGAACGTGCGCCGTCGGGCCGGCCGGGCGGTGGCTCAGGGGCGGAGAGGCGTTGCGGGCGCTTGGCCGGGCGGCGGCGGGTCCGGCTCTTCCGTCCGCGGGATGTGCCGGCCCAGCCAGGCGCAGGCCGCCTGCGCGGCAAGCGCTTCCTGGTCGTGCTCGCTTCTCGCGGGAGGCAGCTTCAGCCAGTCGTGCCCGCCTTTCAGCAAGGGATAGGCCGAGGCCAGAATGGCTGCTTCCGGGCCGTCGGGCGCGACGACGAAGCGCGTCGGCGTGCGCACGGCGCGCAGGGGTTCGGCGCCGGCGAGATCCGGGCGCCCGCCGAGGCAGGCGATCGAGGTGAAGGCCTCGGGCATTCTGACGGCGGCGCGGATGGCCGCCGCGCAGCCGGTGCCGCTCGCGACCACGCCGAGCGCAAGGCCGACTAGCGAGGGCTGGTGCGCCGCCCAGTCGAGGGTGTCGAGGATGCGCTCGGTGAGGCGCGGAACGTTGAACGGCGCATCGGCGTCGTGCTGCGCCTCGTGGCGGGTCAGCAGGTCGACCGTCATCGTGGCGAAGCCGGCGGCCTGCAAGGCCAGTTCGAGCGGCTTCGGCGCCTGATCGAGCGGCGGATGCCCGGACGAATGGACGTACAGCGCCAGCGCGCGGACCTCTGGAGAATGGGCGAGCATGCCGTCAAGCCAGACGCCGTGCGCCGGAATGCTGAGCGGGGTGTGCCGGAGTTTCACGATGCGTACGTTCCGTCCGTGCGCCATGTTCTGACGCCATAGCGTGCCGCCATCAGCCCGTCCACCGGGCGCTCGATGGGGATGCCGGCTTTTTCCTTGAGGGCGGCGAGAAACAGCTCTGGCCGCGGCAGTTGCGCCCACATGCCGGGCAGCAGCGTGGTGCCGCGGCAGCCGGAGAACAGGATCACCCCATCCTCGTGGGGCCGCAGGCGGCGCAGCAAATCGGCCTCGTCGCTGAAGTCGATGAACTCGGGCTCGTCCAGCAGGCAGACCTCGATCTCCAGGCGAGTGAACTCGCTGCCATCCAGCGGGCGAAAGCGCGGGTCCTGGCTTGCCGCGGCGACCGCGTTGGCGATCACGTCGGCGCCCAACGGGCGAGTGCGCCGCACGCTGCCGATGCTGCCGCGCATCTGGCCATCCACGGTCAGCGTGACGAAGGTGGCGCCGCGTTCGGCGAGGCAGGGGTGGGACCCGGCTTCGGGCGCGGGGCCGAGCCCGAGGTGATGGGCGATCGCTTCGCGCGCGAGGCGCAGCAGCAGCGGGCCGGGTTCAGTGCCGGACATGGGGAGAGGGCTCCGATTCGCAGAAGGCGATGCTGGCGTAGCCGACGACGCGGTCGCGGTCGCCCGCGGTATCGCCGGAATTGCGCAGGTCGAGCAGATGGGGCTGGAGCAGGTGGCGGCGCGCGGCCAGCAGCAGCCCGTTGATCAGCGCTGCGCCGCAGGCCTGGTCGTGCTTGATGTCGGGGCGCAGCTCCAGTATCTGCTCGACGGTCGAGCGGTCGATCCATTGCGCCTGGAGGTAGGGCAGGTAGTGCGACAGGTCGGAACTGATCACGAGCAAGGTCTCCGGGCCGCCCCACAGCACGTCGAGCAGCTCCGCCGCCGCTTCGCCGGAAGTGTCGCCGGCGAGGACGGGCACCAGGGTGAAGCTGTCGAACATGGCCTGCAGGAAGGGCAACTGGACTTCGAGGCTGTGCGCGATGGCGTGCAGCCGGTCGTCGATGTGGACGTCGTCGCGCGCCTGCAGCGCCAGCCAGTCCGAGCGGCTCAGCGGCACTTCGCCCAGCGGTGTGGCGAAGGCCTGCGCCGCCGGCACCGCGAAACCGTGCAATGCGGCCTGGTGCGCCGGCCCCAGCAGGACGACGCGGCGAATCCGCTCGCGCATGCCGGCCAGCGTGCGATAGGCGTTGGCCGCGATGGCGCCGGAATCGAGATAGCCCGCATGCGGCACGATGATCGCCTTCGGCGCCGCGACCTGTTCGAGCGGCACGGCGGCGGCAAGCAGCTTGGCCACCTGCATGCGCAGCACGCGTTCGTCATCAGGGTAGTACTGCCCGGCAAGCATCGCCGGGCGGACAGAAGAAATCGCCATCTGAAGAATCTCCGAAACCTTGCTCCTGCCCCCGGTGCCCGGCTATGGGCGGCCGGGGCCGAGCAGCATCCACGTCATGCCGCCCGCCAGGCCGAATCCAACCGCCCCCATGCCGGGGAGCACCTTCGTCGCCACCGGGCGTCCGCCAATGGTGAGCGCCATCATGCACTTGAAGAACAGATTGGCGAGCAGGGCGATGCCGATCGAGGTGACCGTGGCCTGCAGCCCGAGCTTTTCCATGGCGAACAGGCGCAGGCTGGAGAGCATGATCGGATCGACGTCGGTGAAACCCGATACCAGCGCGAGCACGTACATGCCGCGATTGCCGAAATAATCCGACAGCCAGGCCGCCGACACCAGCACCAGCGCATACAGCAGGCCGAATCCGAGTGCCGTCTTCAACTCGGTCGGGTTCGTGGTCTGCGGCAGCACGGCTTCGCCGCGTTCGTTGAGCCGCCGCCAGTTCCACGCGATCGCCAACACGCCCAGCAGCATGCCCGGCACCACGATGGTCATCAGCGGCTTCACGACGGGCAGGGCAAGGACGGAGACGATGGCGGTGACGCGTACCAGCATGACGAGGTTGGCGAGCACGATCACCATCGCGGCCATTGCCGACAGGCCGTCGGAGGACTGGGCCTGGCGCGCGTACACCATGGTCGTCGCGGTGCTCGACGCCAGCCCGCCGAAGATGCCGACGAAGACCGCGCCATAGCGCGCGCCGGCGATCTGCAGGGCGGCGTAGCCGGCCAGGCTGACGCCGGAAATCAGCACCACCATCCACCATATCTGATAAGGGTTCAGCGCGCCGAAGGGGCCCAGCTCCTCGTTCGGCAGGATGGGCAGGATCACCAGCGAGAGCACGCCGAACTGCAGCATCGAGATCCAGTCGCGCGGCTCCAGGCGCGTCGCGATGCCGCGCAACTGGGCCTTGAAGTACAGCAGCACGGTCGTGCCGACCGCGAGCATCACGGCCAGTTGCGCATGCCCCAGCCAGGTCGCGGCACCCAGGCAGTAGCACAGCAGCAGGGCGGCGACCGAGGTCGTGCCGGGGTCGGACGCGTCGGGGTGGCGCAGATAGGCGCTGATGATCGTCAGGCCGACGATGACGAGCCCGGCGACGAAGGGAGCGATGCTCTGCAGGCTCTGCCCCAGCATCATCGCCAGGGCGCCGAACATGCCCACCAGGCCGAAGGTGCGCAGGCCGGCGCGCGCCGACGGCACGCGTTCGCGCTCCAGCCCGATCAGCAGACCGATTCCGATCGCGATCAGGAAGGCCTCGATCTGGGCCGGGTCGAGCGGCATGGAAGCAGGCATGGCAGGACGGATGCTCGTGCAGGGCGTATGGAGCGCATCATACCCTGTGCCCCGTGCCATGCGGTTTTGCGGCCATCGGCGCGTGCTGCCGGGAGAGCCCGGTTAGAATGCGCGCCATGCAGAATTTCCACCCCCGCCATTTCGCCATCGTGCCGGCCGCGGGCAGCGGCTCGCGCATGGGCGCCGTGCGCCCCAAGCAGTATCTTCCCCTGCTCGGCCGCCCGCTGATCCATCACGCCTTGTCGGTGCTGTGCGCCTCGCCGGATATCGACAAGGTGTTCGTCGTCCTGTCGGTCGATGATGCGGAGTGGTCCCGGCACGACTGGTCGACGCTGGGCGGCAAGCTCGTGCCATTGTTCTGCGGTGGGGCGACGCGCGCGGACAGCGTGCTCGGCGGCCTGCGGGCCATCTCGGGCGAGGCCGCGCAGTCCGACTGGGTGCTGGTGCACGACGCCGCGCGCCCCTGCCTCGCGCCCTGGCATATCGACAAGCTGGTGCGCGAACTGGCGCATGACGAGGTGGGCGGCTTGCTGGCGGTGCCGGTGGCCGACACGCTCAAGCGCGCCGACCCGCAACGGCATGTCGCCGGGACCGTGCCGCGCGACAGCCTGTGGCAGGCGCAGACGCCGCAGATGTTCCGCTACGTGATGCTGCGCCGCGCGCTCCAAGGCGCCACCGACGTCACCGACGAGGCCAGCGCGATCGAGGCCGCCGGCCTGCGCCCGCGCCTGGTGCAGGGCGATGCGACCAACCTGAAAGTGACTTACCCGCTCGACCTGCACCTGGCCGAGTGGATACTCCAGAACCGCGAGGGAGCAAGACCATGAACGTTCCGTTTCGAATCGGACAGGGTTTCGACGTCCATGCCTTCGTGCCCGGCCGGCCGCTGATCATCGGCGGCGTGACGATTCCCTTTCCACGCGGGCTGCTCGGCCATTCCGACGCCGATGTGCTGCTGCACGCCGTCACCGACGCCCTGCTGGGCGCCGCCGGCCTGGGCGACATCGGCCGCCTGTTTCCCGATACCGATCCGCGGCATGCCGGCGCCGACAGCCGCGTGCTGCTACGCGAAGCCTATGCGCGCGTGCGCGCGGCGGGCTGGCAGGCGGTGAATATCGACGCCA
Source organism: Thauera linaloolentis 47Lol = DSM 12138 (assembly GCF_000310205.1). Classification (GTDB taxonomy): domain Bacteria; phylum Pseudomonadota; class Gammaproteobacteria; order Burkholderiales; family Rhodocyclaceae; genus Thauera; species Thauera linaloolentis. The sequence goes on from NZ_AMXE01000032.1 coordinate 26,177, forward strand.
CGATCATCTGCGCCGCGCCAAAGATCATGCCCCACGCGCCGGCGATGGTCGCCAATATCGCTGCCGATCTCGCGATGGATGCGGGAGCGATCAACATCAAGGGCAAGACCACCGAAAAGCTCGGCTTCACCGGGCGCGGGGAGGGGATCGCGACGCAGGTCGTGGCCTTGCTCGGGCGAAGCGCGGCGCCAGCCTGAGCCTCGGCGCGCGCGGGGCCGAAACGACTGCGGGGCCGGCGTTGTTCGGCGCCGGCCCCGCGTTCTTCCACGGTGGGGGGCATCGCGCCCGCCGCACCGTCAGATCTCCTGGACGGAGACATCGATGGATGTGTGCTGATCGTTCAGTACGGATCGTGAAGAATGTCGTACCCGCTCAAATCGCTTCTCCTTCGAAAGCGCCGTCGAACCGGCATCAGAGATAGATCGCCGAGGCGAGCCGCTGGCTCAGTTCCGGCTCGGCCGTCTTGGTGTAGTCCTTTTCGAAGCGGTCGCTGATCAGTTGCGCCGTCGGGCCGTCGATGACGGTATTGAGCATGCCCATGAAGGCCGGCGGGGCGACCAGGATGGCGCGCCTGAAGGCGTTCGTCGCGCGCCCCTGGTACAGGGCCTGGGCGATTTCCTGCGCGAATACCTTGGCTTCGTGCTGTTTCGGGAGTGTCTGTGGCTGCATCGACCCGCCGCCACCGCCATTGGCGCCCATCGCACCCGAACGGTCGGTGACGAGTTGCGAGTTCTTCTGCCTGCTTTCGGGGTGGATCAGTTCCTTGACCAGCGTGAGCCCCTTGTTGGGGCCGAGATTCGCGTACAGCTTCGCCAGGCTGGCGTTGGCAACCAAAATCCAGGTTATAGCCATGAGACAACCTCCGTTGCATGAAAAGGATGACGTGCCGCCCATGCACCAAAGTGGGTCCACGGGACGACACTCGTTCAAGCTTAGCCACTCGTTCGGGGGCTGCCAAACTCATTTTTTGCCGTATTGTGAAAATGAGTTCCGGTAAGCGGATTCTGCGCGGCAAAACCGCGTCGCTGCAGGCCGTGCCCCGGCTGGCGACCGGAATGCCCGCTCAAAAAATTCCCATCGCCAGCCCGGAGGCCATCGCTTCGCCGAGCTCCTCCGCGGCGCGCAGGTGTCCGGTGGTGACTGCCTTGCGTGCGATCAGCGCCTCGGCGACGCTTTTCCAGCCATAGCCGTTGGCGATGCGCCCGATCTCGCGCACGGCGCCCGTGCCGTCGTTGCCGGCGCTGACGAAGATCGCGTAGGGCAGGCCGACGAGCCTGCCTTCACAAGGGTAATAGGTGCGGTCGAAGAAGTCCTTCAGCGCGCCCGACATGGTGCCGAAGTTTTCCGGTGTGCCGAGCAGCAGGCCGTCGCAGGCCAGCAGCTCGTCCGTGCCCGCGTCGAAGGCGCGCATCAGCCGGGTGTCGGTTTCATCGACGCGCGCAGCGCCGCGCAGGACCGCCTCGGCCAGGCTGCCGGTATTGCCCGATTGGGTGTGGTACACGATCAGCAGGCGCTTGCGGGGGCTCATGCCGCACCTCCGGACGACGCCTCCCGCACGGCGGGATCGACGCCGTAGAAATGTGCGAGCTGCGCGTAGACCCGTGGAAAGCGGCGCTGCAGTACATGGGGCGTTTCGAAGAATACTTCCGAGACGACGGCGAAGAATTCGCCCGGATGCTCCGCGCCGTAGGGGTCGATGGCCGTTTCGGCACCGCTGTCCACTTCCTCGCAGAAATCCTCGTAGGCCTGCGTGAAATCCGCCGCCCAGGCCTGGCGTGACATGCCGGGCCGCAGCCGCGGCAGGCCGTCCACGCCACCGTTCTCCATGTCGAGCTTGTGGGCGAATTCGTGGATCACGACGTTGACGCCTGCCGGCTGTCCGGCGCCGCCGAACCAGGACAGCAGCACCGGGCCGCCTTCCCACGCCTCGCCCAGCACTTCGTCGTCGTACTCGTGCACCACGCCGGCTTCGTCGTACTCGCGCCGGGGAATGATGAAATCTCCCGGATACACGATCACGCCCACCCAGCCTCGGTAGGCCTGCAGGCCGATGTTCAGGACCGGCAGGCAGGCCTGCAGCGCGATGCCGAGCAGGATGTCGTCGTCGAGTTCGAGTCCGTTGGCGCCGTGGAACTGTTTGCCGGACAGGAATTCCAGCGCCATGCGGCGCAGGCGCGGGCGATCGCCGGGGTCGAGGTAGTCGAGGAAGGGCAGGCCGGCCTCGACCCGCGCCCACTGGCGCGCGGGCACCGTGGGCGAGGACCTGGAAAACCCGAACCAGCGGCGCAGACGCTCGAACATGCGATTCAGGCCGCCGGCCTGCGCGTGGTCAGGAAAATACCGGCGAACACCAGCGCGATGCCGGCGAAGTGGTACCACTGAGGACGTTCGTCAAGGAAGATCGCGGCCAGGATGGTCGCGAACACCGGCATCAGGTGGATGAAGAGCGAGCCGCGCGCGGGCCCCACCGCCGCGACGCCGGCGTTGTAGAACACGTAGCCGAGGAAGCCCGGGAAGATGCCGGTGTAGAGGATGCCGCCCACCGAGGCCAGGTTGAGGTTGATGTGCCGCCCAGTGGACAGCTCCCAAGCGTAGGCCGGCGTCAGCGCGAGCAGGCCGACCACGGTGAACGCGGCCAGCATCAGCATCGGATCGATGCCTTCGGGCCGCTTCTGCAGGCCGACGGTATACAGCCCCCACACGGTCACTGCGGCCAGCATCCACAGGTCGCCGGTGTTCAGCGTCAGGCCGAGCAGGGTGTCCAGGCTGCCGCGGCTGACGATCGTGGCGACGCCGAGCAGCGATACCGCCACGCCCAGCGCTTCGGCGCGGCTCAGGCGCTTGCCGTAGAACAGGAAGCCGAAGGCGATGGTGGCGATGGGGATGAAGGAGTTCAGCAGCGTGGCGCTGGTCGCGGTGGTGTGCTGCAGGGCGAGGTAGGCGAAGGTGTTGTAGCCGCCGACGCCGAGCAGGCCCAGCACGATGATGGTCGGCCAGGATGCGCGCAGCCTGCGCCACTGGCTGCCCAGGTGGGGCAGGGCAAGGGGGGCGAGCAGGGCGAGCGCGATCATCCAGCGCCAGAATGCGAGCGCGATCGGTGGTACGTCGGCGCGGATGCCGCGGCCCATCACCATATTGCCCGACCAGAACAAGGCCGTGAGGGTGAGCAGGAGGTAGGGGTTGGCGTCGAGGCGGTGCATCGTCGGTTCGGTCTGGTGAGTGCATCGGAGCCGGCATGCTGTCTTTCGCCGGCGCTACAGGGCGGGGATGATCGCACAGCGGGAACGCGGGGCGAACCCTGGGGTGGCCCCCGCCCGGGTCGCTGTTGCATTTGCATGCATCCTGCGCGGTCGGATGACACGCTCGCGGCGCTGTCCGGTATGGGATAATTCGCGCCATGGTTTCCGTCACCCATGCCATCTCCCAGGGCGATACCGCCCCCCCGGTCGACCTGCTCGCCGCCGGCCTGACGGCCGAAGAACGCGGCAAGATCGAGTCCGCCCTCGAATGGATTTCCGAACTGTACGAAGGCAAGGTGCTCGGTACCGGCGAATCCGCCTGGACCCACGCGATCGGCACCGCGCTGATCGCGGCTTCGCTGAGGCTGGACGCGGATACGCGCATCGCCGCCTTGCTGTTCGCGGTGTGGGACGAAGTCGAAGACCCGGCCGAGGAGATCGAGTCGCGTTTCGATACCGACATCTGCTGCCTCGTGCGCGGGCTGCACAAGCTCAACGGCCTGCGCGTGCTGACGCGCATGACGGCGACCGCCACCGCGCCCGAGATCCGCGCCCAGACCGAAGTCCTGCGCAAGATGCTGCTGGCGATGGTCGAGGACATCCGCGTCGTGCTGGTGCGGCTGGCTTCGCGCACGCAGACGCTGCGCTTCTACACCGATCTGCCGGGCGATGCGCGCGTGGATGTGGCGCGCGAAAGCCTGGACATCTACGCGCCGCTGGCCAACCGGCTGGGCATCTGGCAGCTCAAGTGGGAACTGGAGGATCTTTCCTTCCGTTTCATCGAGCCCGACACCTACAAGCGCATCGCCAGGATGCTCGACGAGCGCCGGGTGGAACGCGAGCAGTTCATCCAGGACGCGATCGAGCGCCTCCGGACCGAGTTGGTGGCGGTCGGCGTCAAGGCCGAGATCACCGGCCGGGCCAAGCATATCTACAGCATCTACAACAAGATGCGCAAGAAGCGGCTCGACTTCTCGCAAGTGTTCGACATCCGTGCCCTGCGCGTGCTGGTCGACGAGGTCAAGGACTGCTACACGGTGCTCGGCTTCGTGCACCAGATCTGGCAACCGATCGCGAAGGAGTTCGACGACTACATCACCAAGCCCAAGGGCAACAACTACCAGTCGCTGCACACCGCCGTGCTGGCCGGCGACGGCCGCGCGCTGGAAGTGCAGATCCGCACCTACGACATGCACAAGCATGCCGAGCTCGGGGTCGCGGCGCACTGGCGCTACAAGGAAGGTTCGCAGTCCGGCTCGGACTACGACGAAAAGATCGCACTGCTGCGCAACCTGCTGTCGTGGCGCGACGAGGTCACCGATTCCGCGCACTGGTTGGAACAGTTCAAGCGCGCCTCGCTCGACGACACGCTGTACGTGCTGACCCCGCAGGGCAAGGTCGTGGATCTGCCGCGCGGCGGGACACCGATCGATTTCGCCTATCGCCTGCACACCGACCTCGGCCACCGCTGCCGTGGCGCGAAGGTCGATGGCCATCTGGTGCCGCTGAACACGCCGCTGGAGAACGGCCAGACGGTCGAGATCACCACGGTGAAGGAGGGCGGCCCCTCGCGCGACTGGCTCGACGCGCGGCAGCACTACGTCAATACCTCGCGGGCGCGCAACAAGATCAAGCAATACTTCGCCCAGCTCGACGAGGAAGATCTGCTCGCGCGCGGCCGCAGCTTCGTCGCGCGGGAGATGCAGCGCGACGGCCACAGCCAGGCCAACCTCGACGGCCTTGCCGAGCGCCTCGGCTTCAAGAACGCCGAGGCGCTCTTCCTGGCCGCCGGCCGTGGCGAAGTGGGGCCGCGCTCGGTGCAGGTGGCGCTGCGCGAAGGCAGTGCTCCCGCGCCGGAAGCGCCGGTCGAGCCGGATTTCGTCGTCGGCCGCAGCCGCTCGGGCGACAATTCCGACAAAATCCTCATCGTCGGCGTCGGCAAGCTGATGACCTCGCTGTCGCGCTGCTGCAAGCCCGCGCCGCCGGACGCGATCGAAGGTTTCGTCACGCGCGGACGCGGCATATCCATCCATCGTGTCGACTGCCACGACTTCCAACTGCTGGCGAGCAAGCACCCGGAAAGGGTGATTTCGGCGGAATGGGGCGAGCAGGCCGCCGACAGCAAGACGGCGCTGTACCAGGTCGACATCACCGTTCAGGCGATGGACCGGCAAGGCTTGCTGCGCGACATTTCTGAAGTGCTGTCGCGCGAAAAGCTGAACGTGATCGCGGTGAATACGCTGACCAAGAAGGGGACGGCCTACATGCGCTTCACGATGGAGGTCAATGGCATCAAGCAGGTTCAGCGCGCCATCACCCTGATCCGTGAAGTGTCCGGCGTGATCGACGCGCAGCGCAAGTAAGGCCGCGGCTGTCCGCCCAATGGCATCGGGGCCGTGTCGCAGTGACACGGCCCCGATGTCTTTCCCCGCGTCCGGTCAACTGCTGGCGGCCAGTTCCTTGAGCAGGATCATCTGTGCCGCACGGCGCGTGCCGCGCGGATTCCTGCGCCGGTAGCGGCCGTCGGACAGCATTTCCCACGCCTGGCAATTGTCGCCGAGATACGGGCGCAGGCCTTCCTTCATCACGCGCCGCTTCAGGCGCGGGTCGAGCACAGGGAAGGCGATCTCGATGCGGCGGAAGAAATTGCGGTCCATCCAGTCGGCGCTGGAGAGGAACATCAGGTCTTCGCCGTCGGCATGGAAGTGGAAGATGCGGTGGTGCTCGAGGAAGCGGCCGATGACCGACCTCACGCGGATGTTGTCCGACAGGCCGGCAACGCCCGGCCTGAGCGCGCACGGTCCGCGCACGATGAGGTCGATCTCGACGCCGGCCTGCGAGGCTTCGTACAGCGCCTCGATGGTTTCAGGCTCGAGCAGTGCGTTCATCTTGGCGATGATGCGGCCGCGGCGGCCCTCGCGGGCGATTTCCGCCTCGCGCTTGATCGCCTCGACGACCTTGGGCTGCAGCGTGAAGGGCGCCTGCCACAGGTGGCGCAGTTCGCTGGCGGTGCCGAGCCCGGTCAATTGCTTGAACACGGTGGCGACGTCTTCGCCGATTTCCTCGTTGGCGGTGAGCAGGCCGAAGTCGGTGTAGAAGCGGGTGGTGCGCGGGTGGTAGTTGCCCGTGCCCAGGTGTACGTAGTGGCGCAGGCCGTGTTCCTCGCGCCGCACCACCATCAGCAGCTTGGCATGGGTCTTGTAGCCGAACACGCCATACACCACATGCGCGCCGACTTCTTCCAGCCGGTTCGCCCAGGTGATGTTCGCCTCTTCGTCGAAGCGGGCCATCAGTTCCAGCACCACGGTCACTTCCTTGCCCTTCTGCGCGGCGCGCACCAGATGCTCCATCAGCACCGAGTCGGTGCCGGTGCGATACACCGTCATCTTGATCGCGAGCACCTGGGGGTCGTCCGCTGCCGCGCGCAGCAGGTCGATTACCGGCACGAAGCTCTGGAACGGGTGGTGGAGCAATACGTCGGTATTGCGCAGCGCGGCGAAGATCTGCCGCCGCTTGTCGAACGCCTTGGGCGTGCCCGGCACGAAAGGCGTGTACTTGAGATCGGGCCGTTCCACCCAGTCGGGAACCTGCATCAGGCGCACCAGATTGACGATGCCCGGCGTGCGGTACAGATCGTCCTGTTCGAGGTGGAAGTGCTGCAGCAGGAAGGCGGCCATTTCCTCCGAACAACTGTCGGCCACTTCCAGGCGCACCGCGTCGCCGTAATGGCGCTGCTGCAGTTCGCCCTTCAGCGAGGTGCGCAGGTCCTTGACCTCTTCCTCATCGACGAACAGGTCAGAGTTGCGCGTCACCCGGAACTGGTAGCAGCCGAGTACGTTCATGCCCGAGAACAGTTCCCCGACATGCGAGTGCAGCACCGAGGACAGGAACACGAAGGTGTATTCCTGCTCGCAGATTTCGCGCGGCAGGCGGATGACGCGGGGCAGGGCGCGCGGCGCCTGGACGATGGCGGCGCCCGAGTCGCGGCCGAAGGCGTCGCGCCCTTCGAGCTCGACGGCGAAGTTCAGGCTCTTGTTGAGCACGCGCGGGAAGGGGTGGGCCGGGTCGAGCCCGATCGGCGTCAGCACCGGCATCACTTCGCGCATGAAATAGTCGCGAATCCACCGAAGCTGAGTTTCCGTCCATTCGCTGCGGCGCAGGAAAACCACGCCTTCCTTCTCGAGCGCGGGGAGGATGTCGTCGTTGAGCAGGCTGTACTGCTCGGAGATGATGTCGTGTACCTCGTCGCTGACCCGTTCCAGCAGCTCACGCGGCGAAATGCCGTCGTTGCCGGCCTTGCGGCTGCCGATGCGGATCTGCTCCTTGATGCCGGACACGCGGATCTCGAAGAACTCGTCGAGGTTGCTCGATACGATGCACATGAAGCGCAGGCGCTCGAGCAGCGGCACGGTCGGATCGGCGGCCTGCGCGAGCACGCGGCGCTGGAACTGCAGCAAGGACAGTTCGCGGTTGATGAAATGGTCGGTGGGGTAGCTGCGTTCGTTCTTCGGGGCGTACATGGCGATCCGGGTTCGCGGTGAAGGGGCAACCCCGATTATGTGACAGATTCGTTGCGGGATCATGACAGCCGCGGCCAGCAGCGGGCCGGGTGCGGCAAAGCCGCGGCAAGTCTGTTCGCCGCAATATATCCTGCTGCAACGCAACGGGGGCCGGGTGCTAGAATCCGCGCCTCGGGCTCCGTGCCATTCATGCCAAAATTCTAATGATGCGAAATCTCATTGCAGCGGTCGACCTTGGTTCCAACAGCTTTCGACTGCAGGTCGGCCGCATCGTCAATGACCAGATCTACCCCCTCGATGGGCTGAAGGAACCGGTGCGCCTCGCGGCCGGCCTGTCATCGGACAAGATTCTCGATCTCGACGCCCAGCAGCGCGGCGTGGTTGCCCTGCAGCGCTTTCGCGAACGTCTGCACGATTTTGATGCCGGCGCGGTGCGCGCGGTGGCGACCAATACCCTGCGGGTGGCCAAGAATGCTCCGCAGTTCCTGATCCACGCCGAGGCGGCGCTGGGTTTCCCGATCGAGGTCATCGCCGGCCGGGAAGAAGCCCGCCTCATCTATGTCGGCGTGGCGCACACCCTGCCCGATCCGCACAAGCAGCAGCTGGTGGTCGATATCGGCGGGGGGTCGACCGAGTTCGTCATCGGCAAGAGCTTCGAGCCCTTGCTGCTCGAATCGCGCTACATGGGCTGTGTCGGCTACAGCCTGCGCTTCTTCCCGGATGGCCGTATCGACAAGCGCAGCATGAAGGAAGCCGAATTCGCCGCGCGGCGCGAACTGCAGAGCATCGTCGCCGCCTATCGCGAAGCGGGCTGGGAGGAAGCCGTCGGCTCCAGCGGATCGGCCAAGGCGCTGACCGAGATCCTCGAACAGAACGGCTTCTCGCGTTCGGGGATCACCCGCGACGGGCTCGAACGCTTCAAGGCCGAACTGCTGCGCGCGGGCCGCATCGATGCGCTTGATCTTGCCGGGCTGAAGGGCGATCGCCTGCCGGTCATCCTCGGCGGCTTCGCCATCATGAGCGCCATCTTCAAGGAATTCGACATCGAGCGCATGGTGTTCTCCGAAGGCGCGCTGCGCCTGGGCGTGCTCTATGACCTGCTCGGACGCTACCATCACCACGACCTGCGCGACGCCACGGTCAATGCTTTCGTGCGCCGCTACAACGTCGACCTGCGCCAGGCGCAGCAGGTGGCGGATACCGCCTGCAGTCTGCTGGCCCAGCTCGAACCCGGGATGGCCGATCCGGAGAACCTCGATCGGCGCTTCCTGTGCTGGGCCGCGCTGCTGCACGAGATCGGCATTTCGGTTGCCCATTCGAGCTATCACAAGCACAGCGCCTACATCGTCGCCAATGCCGACATGCCGGGGTTCTCGCGCATGGACCAGGGACGCCTGTCGCGCCTGGTGCTGTCGCACCGAGGCAAGCTCGAGCGTGTGTCGGCGATCGATCCCGGCAATGTGGACTGGCTGTTGATCGCCTGTCTGAGGCTGGCCGTGGTCATCCACCGCGCGCGCGACGCGCGCGGCACGCCGCCGATCACGATGCGGCGCGAGGGGCGCGGCTTCAGCGTGAACACGCCGCCGGGCTGGCTGCAGAAGCTACCGCTCACCGCCGCGGCGCTGAACGAGGAGCAGCGGCAGTGGGGGGCGCTCGGGCGCGGGCTTTACATCCGCTCGCCGGGCGTGCGCAGTCCGGCCGCCTGACGATCCGGCCTCGGCACGCGCCACGCCCGCCGGCTGATCGGAATGAACGGGGGTGGCCCTTCATCGAATGAAGCGCTACCATGAAGTCTGGTTGACGTTAACGTTAACTCGCTTTCACCCAATACAAGACAACCAGCCGGAGGAGTCCCGATGAGCGCCGTCCCTGTTTCCAGTGCCGAACCCATGCTGCTGCGCCATGACGATGGCGGTATTGCCACGCTGACGCTGAATCGCCCGAACCAGTTCAACTCGCTTTCCTTCGACATGCTCGAGACGCTGATCGCCGCGGTGGACGACATCGCGCGCGACGACAGCGTGCGCGTGGTCGTGCTGGCGGGCGAGGGCAGGGCGTTCTGCGCCGGGCATGACCTGAAGGAAATGCGCGGCAACTACAGCAAGGATTTCCAGCAGAAGCTGTTCCGCCTGTGCGGAAAGTTCATGATGAAGCTGACCGAGCTGCCGCAGCCGGTCATCGCCCGCGTGCACGGCATCGCCACCGCAGCGGGCTGCCAGTTGGTGTCGATGTGCGATCTCGCCGTGGCTGCGGACGTGGCGCGCTTCGCGGTGTCGGGCATCAACGTGGGCCTGTTCTGCGCCACGCCCAGCGTGGGCCTGTCGCGTAACATGGGACGCAAGGAAGCCTTCGAGATGCTGGTCACCGGGGATTTCATCGATGCGCACGAGGCACAGCGGCGGGGGCTGGTGAACCGCGTGGTGCCGCTCGACCGGCTGGACGACGAAATCGCCGGCCTCGCGGCCTCGATCGTCGCCAAGTCACCGGTCGCGATCCGGATGGGCAAGCAGATGTTCTACAAGCAGCTCGAGATGGGGCTGGATGCCGCCTATCAGATGGCGTCCGAGACGATGGCTTGCAACGCCATGTGCGAAGACGCGGCCGAGGGCATGGATGCCTTTGCCGCCAAGCGCAAGCCGGTGTGGAAGGGCCGCTGAGCACTCCATCGCGGCGGCCGGGCAAGACCGCGGTTGCGGCATGCTGATCGACACCCATGTCCATCTCGATGCGGCCGAGTTCGATCCGGACCGCCCGCAGGTCATCGCAGCCGCCCGCGCCGCGGGCGTCGCCGGCTTCGTGCTGCCGGCGGTCGGGCGGGGCAACTTCGATGGGGTCCGGCAACTGGCCGAATCGAATGCCGGCATGTGTTGTGCGCTCGGCATCCATCCGCTCTACGTGATGTCCTCGCACATCGAGGATGTCGACGTGCTCGACCAGCGCCTGGGCGAGGGCTGGGCGGTCGCCGTCGGCGAGATCGGCCTCGATCATTTCGTCGAAGGTATCGATCGCCAGCGCCAGCTCGAGTTCTTCGTCGCGCAGCTCGCGCTCGCACGGCGCCATGCGCTCCCGGTCATCCTGCATGTGCGCCGCGCGGTCGATCCGATTCTGAAGCAACTGCGGCGCATCGGCGTGCCGGGCGGCATCGCCCATGCGTTCAATGGCAGCCGGCAGCAGGCCGATGCCTTCATCGGGATGGGTTTCAAGCTCGGCTTCGGTGGGACGATGAGCTTCAGCGGTTCGACGCGCATCCGCGGGCTCGCCGCCACGCTGCCACTGGATTCGATCGTGCTCGAAACCGACGCGCCGGACATCCCGCCCGAATGGGCTCAGGGAGGGCGCAACGAACCGGCGAACCTGCCGCGCTATGCGAGGATTCTTGCGGAGCTGCGCGGCATCGATGCGGGCGAGGCCATCGAGGCAACCGGGCGCAACGCGATGCAGGCCCTGCGCTGGAAGCCCTGACCGGGCGGGGCCTCAGGTCGCAGCTTCCGGCGGCCGAGCGGATTGCGAGCGCGCGATCAGGTCGGCGATGTCGCGTTTGAGGCGCACCACGTCACTGTCGAATTTTTCGTAGATCATCAGAGAAACACCGAACACGTAGGCATAGAGCAGCATGCAGCGGCTCGATGCCTCTTCCATCGGCACGCCACAGGCCAGGAAGAGATCACGCGCGCAGCGCAGACGGACGTCATCCACTTCGGCGACGATCGCGGCGGCCTCGGCATCACGGCGAGCCCAGTCCCGTACCGCAAGTTCGATCATCATGCCGCGGCGGCTGCGGCTGGCGCTATACACGTCGATGACGTGGTAGATCTGGGCCAGCTCCTTCCCCGGCTGGGCGCGGGTCTGCTTGATGATGTCGCAGAGCCGGCCTTCCTTCCAGTGCTGCAGGATGGCCATCAGCAGGTCGCGGCGATCGTCGAAATGCCAGTAGAAACTGCCTTTCGTGACCTTGAGCCGCTTGGCGAGGACTTCGACGCGCAGACCGGCGATGCCTTCCTCGGCCATGACCTCGATAGCGGCAGTGATCCAGCTTTGGCGGTCGAGCTGGGTCCGTGGTTTTTTAGATGTTTTTTCCATACGGAATAGTATTGACGATTCTTGTTCCATACGCTACCGTATGTCGGGATGGCATTTCACGCTGGCCGGTGTCCCGTACGGTACGCGTGTCATGTACACGGAGCAGTGACATAATCACCCACTCCGGTCGCAATCGCCGGAGGAGACTTTGATCAACAAAAGGAGCGCGGCAGAGTGAAGATTCTCGTACCCGTCAAACGCGTTGTTGACTACAACGTGAAGGTTCGCGTCAAGGCCGACGGCGGCGGT
>NZ_AMXE01000033.1 GCF_000310205.1 Thauera linaloolentis 47Lol = DSM 12138
TCGATGTTCTTGCGTGTGCCCGGGCCGGCGGACTTGCTCGACACGGTGGCGACGATCTCGCCGTAGGCGACCGGCTGCACGCGCGACACGGCCGCGACCATCGGGATCGTGGCCTGGCCGCCGCAGGTGACCATGTTGACGTTCATCTCGCCGCGGCCCACGTGTTCGGCCAGGTTGACCGGCGGCACGCAGAAGGGGCCGATGGCCGCGGGCGTGAGGTCGATCATCAGCACGCCGAGTTCATTGAGCTTGCGGCTGTTCTCGGCATGGACGTAGGCGCTGGTGGCGTCGAAGGCGATCTGCACGCCGTCGGCCCGCACGTGCGCCAGCAGGCCGTCGACGCCGTCCGACGTGGTCTTGAGGCCCAGCTCGCGCGCCCGCGCCAGGCCTTCGGAGGCGGCGTCGATGCCCACCATCCATACCGGTTCCAGCACCGCGCTGCGCTTGAGTTTGTACAGCAGATCGGTGCCGATGTTGCCAGGGCCGATCAGCGCGCATTTGATCTTGTTCATAGGGATTCCTTGCGAAACGTCGCTTGAGGATGCAGCTCGCACGGCCCCCCGGAGGAGACGGGAGCGGGGCCGCGCGGCTGCAATCGGAGAGTCGGCGGGTCAGGTGAAGCGCACGGCGCAGTGGCCGATGCCGCCGATGGTGACCCGCAGGTTGTCGCCGGGCGCGACCGGCACCATCGCGCCGAGCGCGCCCGACAGGATGATTTCGCCCGCCTTCAGGCCGCTGCCCAGGCGACCGAGCGTGTTGGCCAGCCAGGCCACGGCGTTGACCGGGGAGTTCATCGTCGCCGCCCCGGCGCCGGTGACGGCCACCTGGCCGTTCTTCTCGAGCACCATGCCGCAGGTGACGAGATCCACGTCGCGGGGGGCGACCAGCGCCGAGCCCAGCACGAAGACCCCGCACGAGGCGTTGTCGGCGATGGTGTCCTGGATCCTGATCTTCCAGTCGCGGATGCGCGAGTCGACGATCTCGAAGCAGGCCATCACGCCTTCGGTGGCGCGCAGCACGTCGGCCGCCGTCACCCCGGGGCCGGTCAGGTCGTGCTTGAGCACGAAGGCGATCTCGCCCTCGGCCTTGGGCTGGATCAGCGACGACATCGGGATCGCGTCGCCGGTGTTGAACGCCATCGCGTCGGTCAGCATGCCGAAGTCGGGCTGATCGACGCCCAGCATGTCCATCACCGCCCGCGAGGTCACGCCGATCTTCTTGCCGATGATCCGTTCGCCGTCTTCCATCCGACGCGCCAGCAGCCGCCGCTGGATGGCGTAGGCGTCCCCGAGCGTCAGCCCAGGGTGCGCCGCGCTCGGCGGGTCGATCGCATCGCCGCTGCGCAGCGATGCGTAAAGCCGCTTGCCTGCATCATCGAGAATAGTTTCATCAGTCATTTCATTCACCCCCAGCCACACATTTGAAATTGACGGCGCATGCGCGCAGCGATGCCACTGACGCCCCCGCCCAGGGCAGCCTCGCTACGGATTTGCCTGCAGCGCCTTCGGCGAAGCCATCGTTCCCGTTACGGCGATTCCCCCTCCGGCGCCCTTCCCCCGGTTGCCGATCAACAGGGATGCAAGCGCGGGGATCATCACGACCGCCCCGAACATGTTCCAGAGGAACATGAAGGTCAGCAGCAAACCCATGTCGGCCTGGAACTTGATGTCGGAGAAAATCCAGGTCGCCACGCCAAGAGCCAACATGACCCCGGTCAGCGCCACCGCACCGCCGGTCGTCTTCAGCGTCTCGACATAGGCATCCTTCAGCGCCAGACCTTTCTCGAGGTAGTGCTCGAGCTTGTTGTAAATGTAGATGCCGTAATCGACGCCGATGCCGATGCCCAGCGCGATCACGGGCAGCGTGGCAACCTTGACGCCGAGCCCGAGCATTGCCATCAGGCCTTCGCAGAGCACGGACGTGATGAAAAGCGGCAGCATGATGCAGACGGTCACGCGCCACGACTTGAATTCCCAAAGCACCAGCAAGGCGACGATGGCGTATTCGAGACCCAGCATCAGCGGCTTGGATTGCTTGATGACGCTGTTCGTCGCGGCTTCGATGCCTGCATTGCCCGCCGCCAGTTCGAATTCGATCCCGTCGCTGCCATGCTCGGCGGCGAAGCGCTGTACCGCATCGACCACGCGAATCAGGGTTTCGGCCTTGTGATCCTCCAGGAAGATCAGGACCGGGACCATCGAACAGTCGCTGTTGAACAGTTCCGACGGCAGCAGGCGGTGCGCCGCATTCGAGCTGTAGCGGTTGCGGGTCAGGCTTTCCCAACGCAGATCTCCCCCGTTCTGCCCCGCAAGCACTTTTTTCATCGCGGAAAAGAGCGACGACGTGCCCTCGACCCCCGGTACGTTTTCCATGTGCCATTGCAGTTGGTCCACCGTCGCCGCCACGGGATAGGCGCCGCATTCGCCCGGCTCGGTTTTCACCATGACGACGAACACGTCCGAACTGGTGGAGTAGTGCTCGACGACGAAGGCGTTGTCGATGTTGTAGCGCGAATCCACCCTCAGTTCCGGGGCGCCCGGATCGAGGTCGCCGATCTTCAGATCGCGGCTGGCGGTATGGCCAAGCGCCAGCACCACGGCCCCGGCGGCGACGATGCCCCAGGCCATGCGCTTGTCCGTGACCCGCGCCACGACATGCGCCCAGCGATGCCCTCCCCGCATCCGTCGCGCCTGATGGGCCAGCGCCGCCGGGCTCACGCCCAGGTAGGACATCAGCACCGGCAGCAGGAACATCTTGGTGAAGATGATCACCCCTACGCCGATGCTGGCGCTGATCGCCAGCTCCCGGATCACGCCGATGTCGATGACGAGCAAGGTCGAGAACCCGACTGCATTGCACAGCAGTGCGATCGAGCCCGGGATGAACAACACGCGGAACGTGGCTTTTGCCGCTTCGATGTTCGAGCGGCCATTCATCCGCTCGACCGCCATCGTGCTGATGTTCTGCACCGCATGGCTCACCCCGATGGCGAAAGTGAGGAAGGGCACGAGTATCGAGTATGGATCGAGCCCCAGGCCCAGCAGGCGCACGACGCCCAGTTGCCAGATGACCGCGAGGCTGCAGCAGAAAACGGTCGCAAGAGTGCTGCGCCAGCAGCGTGAATACAACCACAGCACGACCACCGTCAGCGCGAACGTGATGCCGAAGAAACCACCGATCGCGGCCGCTCCCTCGATCAGGTCGCCGACGATCTTCGCGAAGCCGACGATCCGGATATTGACGTCTTCGGAAGCGTACTTGTCGCGAACGCTTTCTTCGAGCCGCTGCGAAAGCCGTGCATAATCCAACTTTTCGCCTGTTTCCGGGTCGACTTCCTGAAGCGGCGCGAGAATGACCGCGGAGCGATGGTCGTTGGCGACCAGGGTGCCGACGATGCCGGCCCGCGCAACGTTCGTTCTCACCTGCCCGGCCGCCTCGAGGCTGCCGTCGAAGGTAGGCGGAATGATCTGCCCGGCGACGAAGCCATCTTCCGTGACCTCGTTCCAGACCACGTTCGGCGTCCAGACGGATTTCATGCCGCCACGGCTGACTCCCGGAATATAGAAGACCTCGTCGGTCACCTGCTTGAGCGTATTCAGAAACTCGGGCGTATAGATTTCGCCCTTTCTGTTCTCGACCACGATCCTGACCACGTTGCCGAGCGGCCGCAGCTCGTTCTCGTAGGCCAGAAAATTCTGGATGAAGGGATGCGAGCTCGGCACCATCTTCTGAAAACTGGCTTCAGGCTCCAGTTGAACGGCCTGAAACGCGAAGAAGACGGAGGCAATCCCGAAGAAGAAAAGGGCGGGAAGGCGGAAGCGTTCGAACTGCAGTTCGAAGAACTGCTCGAAACGCTTGATGACCGAATGGTGGACCAGATCGGCATCACCGGCATCCGGTTCTTTCTGACTCATTTCCGGTCGCTCCTGTCATCGGTGATGCTGATCATCGAAACTCCGCCATGGCCGACGGCGACGAGTTTCCGCTCGGCCCCGAAAGGCCATGGCAGCACGCTGGCAACGGAGGCGCCGACAGTCTGCTGCGAAATGGAAAAGGTCTTGCCGGCGTCCCGGCTCCGGATCAGGCTCCCATTGCGTGCGACCAGCAGGACGCCCAGATCCTCTTGGTGGATGGCACCCACGATCGATTTCTCGCTGATTCGCGCCACCTTGACCCAGGTCTGTCCGCCATCGGCCGACCTGAAGACATTGCCGGCAAAGCCGAACGCGACCAGGGTGGCTGGCTCGGCTTGAATGAGGCCATAGAGGTGACCGTCGTAGCCGACCTCATTCGCCCGCCACGACGCGCCCTCATCCGATGAGAACCAGATCATTCCGCGCTCGCCGACCACGGCGAGCGTGCCATCGGGAAGCCGGACGATCGCATTCAGATGCAGGCTGTCCGGGTTTTCCAACGCCCCGGCCAGGGAAATCCAATGTTCGCCGCCATCATCCGTGCGAAAGATCTGCCCGAAGGCCCCGACCGCAAAGCCGAGGCGCTCATCCTTGAACCAAAGGGCCAGCAGCGGCCGGGAAGGCCCGAAGCCGGCACCGGCCTCGGCGTCTTCGAGGCGAAACCCGAGCGTTTCGAGCGCCGCCTGAAAGCGGCCACCCTCTTCGTCGGATGCCCTGGCCGCCGCCGTCTCGACCGCTCCGATCCTTGCCTTCAGATCGGCGAGAACGAGCTCATTGGCCTGATTCCCGTCCAGCCGCTTCGTCCAGGACCTCCCCCCGTCATCCGTCCTCAATATCACGCCGTCACCGCCCGCCGCCCAACCCAGGTCGGGAGAGACGAAGTGGACGGCGTTCAGCGTGACCGACACGGGCACTTGCGCCTGTGTCCAGGTCTGCCCCTGATCGTCGGAAAGCACGACGATCCCCCGCTCGCCCACGGCGACGAGCCGGCTACCGGCAGTCGTCACGCCAAGCAGCAGCGAATGGGCCGCCTTCGGCGATTGAAGCGCCGGCATTTCCAGAAGATCGATTCCTTTCCCAGCCTTGGGCGCTTCCGAATGCGCCAGCAAGCTGAATACCGCGAATACGCCGGCGACTGCGAACATGCCTGCACGCGCAGTGATGCCTGATCCATCGATCCGCATGTGTCCTGATTCCATTGAGTGACTGCCCGGGCCGGGGTGGCTTCCCCGGGGACGAGCGCCCCGGGGGAGAAAGAGACGAATCAGTTGGCCTGGCGGCGAAGCGCCCCGGCCGAGAATGATTCCAAAGTCATCTTCTTGCCGAACTCCATCGGACGCTCCTGATTCATCATTCCCGAGGCCAGATAGCGGCGCGCCTGGATGTCGTACAGGACATCGGCGATCGCCCACGTCATCGGCTGGTCGTAGAAGGACATGAGATGCGCCTCACGGATTCGCCACAGTTCGCCACGGCCGTCGTATTGGTCGATGTGCGCGATGGACCAGGAATCCTCATCGATGTAAAACACGCGCTTGGCGTAGATATGCCGCATTCCGGCCTTCAGCGAAGCCTCGACGACCCAGACCCGATGCAACTCATAGCGGACGTGCTCGGGATTGAGATTCGTGGCCAGAACGAGATCCTTGTATTTCAGGGATTTGTCGCTGAGTTGGAAGTTATTGTAGGAAATGATCATTTCCTTCTTGCCGACGAGCTTCCAGTCGTAACGATCCGGCGCACCGTTGAAACCGACGTTGTCATCGATCGTGCGCAACCCGTCCGCGCCCTGCCCCGGCGAATCGTAGGCAAACTCGGGCGCGCGCAGGACGCGGCGCGTGCCTGGGTTGTAGAGCCAGGCCGAGCGGGGCTCGCGCACCTGATCCAGCGGCTCATGAACGAGGATGCCATCGCCGGCGACGTTCGACGGCCCGGTCAGCTTCGCCAGGTAGTAGTACAAGCGGTTCGGCTCGACCTTGTCTAGCGCCCACGGCGCGGCAAAAACCTCCACGCGGGTGATCGGCGTGAAAGCGCCATTGGTCTGCACCGGAAATTCTGCGCTATACCGTGTCCAGACGCCGCCGTAATACCGTGCCTGGTGATTCCACTGCACCTCCACGCCCGATTTCGGTACCGGGAACGGCACCGTGCTGCGCTCCATGTTCAGGATGCCGTTCCCGCCTTCGGCAAGCTGGATTCCGCCGGCTTCAGCCTTGATCGCAGCGTAGATGCCTTCCGGCAGTGCCGCAGTGCGGCGGCTCGGATAGACGTTCATCCTGTATGAGGGATAGCGCTTGATCATTTCGATCTGGCCAGGGGCAAGCTTGTCCTTGTACTGCTCCACGTTGGACGCATCGATGGTGAATAGCGGCTTGTCGGAAGCGAACGGGTCGGCGTAGCCCTTGGCCGGGTCGAAATCCGCCGGCGGCGCGGTGATGCCGCCCTCCCACGCGGGAATGGTTCCGGCCGCATTGCCGGCACGCTCCGCCCCCATCGGGGTCAGGTCCTTGCCGAGGCGGCCGATTTCTTCTGCAGTGAGCTGCGCCGCCGCACTGCCGGCAAGAATCGACAGCAGCATTGCACTCAGCCGTAACATGGTGTTGTGGGCGATGGAATGGCTCATTTCTTGTCTCCGATATCTTTTTGATTAGAAGTTCATGCCGACGACAACCGATGCGAAGTCACGGTCGCGAAAGGTGTCGTACCGCGCGCCGCGATTGAACCGGTTGTAGCTGATGTCCAGGTAGTACTTGTTCAGATAGTCGAAACCGGCGCCGAGCCCCAGGATCTTGCGGTCTTCCACGAACAGGTTGTCGGCCGCATAGCCCTTGACGTCATGCGACCAGAAAACCCGTGGTTTGAAGTTCACCCCGGCGAAGACCCCCGGATAGCTGAAGGTGGCCTGCAGGCGGTAGCCCCAGGCGCTGGTGGTCGCAAAACCCTCGTTCTCGCAGTACTTGGCGTCGGCGTTGCCCGTATCGGCACAAGCCAGTCCGCTGCCGCCATGCGCCGCCTGGCCAAAGACGAAGGCACGGCCATAGCGCCGGCCGCTATCCGCGTCGCCGATGCCCGACCAACGCTGATACACGACCTCGCCCAGCACGCTCACCGACTCAGCCCCCATCACCCGCGGGAAGATCTTGAGCGTATTGAGCTGGAGCTGCGTCTTGTCCTTGAGCTCATGGCCGGTGAACAAGGTGCCCTCCCCCCTGGGCACGCCGGCCAGGAAGCCAAGCGGCCCTGCGCCGTTCGACGCGCCACGCAACAGATCCAGTCCGTTCAGTTGCACCGGGATGTCCCGTGTATGGCTGACCTCCCCGAAGACCGACCACCCCGAGAGCGTGGTCGAGAAACTCAAGCCGAAGGCCTTGATGTCCTCGCCCGACCAGTCCCATGCATACTGCATTCCGAAGGTGGGCAGAGGCGGCGTGCGGTTGCCTCCGGCAAATGCCGACGGAAGCGGGCTGGGATCGAGCAGCACGCTGATCACAGGCGAGCGCTGGTGGTAATTGACGTAATAGACGCCGAACTCCGTCGACAGCCCGGGCGAGAAATAACGGGCCGCGATACCCCACTGGCCGGAATCGCTCGGATCGATGTTTCCAGCATTTCCGAGCACGCCGGTGGTGCCCGCACCCAGCGGCCCCGCGCTGACGGGAATCCCCTCATAGACCTGCTGGTCGGTGAAGGCGCCGAGAGGGCCGGCGGGGACGTTCACACCGGCGTCCGCACAGTTGTAAACGTCGGAGATCGACCAATAGGTACCGCAGCCGTCGAGGACATTCTTGCGCCAGCGAAGCTGGTAGAAGCCCTCGACGCTCAGGTTTTCCGTCAGGCCCAGGTTGGCGGAAAGCTGGGGGATGGGCAGAAGGACTTCCTTGACCTGGGTCCCCGGGCGACGTGCCGCCGACAGATCGAAAGCCCCATAGGCATTGATGCCCGGCGTAAACAGACTCTCGCCCCAGTTGACGACATGATTGCCGAGCTTGATGGTGAGCGGATTGTCGTCACCGAGCTGCGTGTTCGCGAACACATAGGCGTCGAGCAGTTCGAAGCCCGAGAAACGCGACAGGCGGTCGAACTCGCCGTCATCGAGGCGTGCGCCCGGCTCGAAGCCGTTTGCGGAGTGGCCATGGCGCACGCCGCTTCGGCTCGTCTCGAAGTCGTGCCAGGCTTTTGCACGCAGGAACACCCCCACGTTGTCCTTGGTCAGGCTCAGTTCACCCGTCGCCTTCGCGATCGTGGAAAAAACGTCGCCTTTCTTGCGGTAGTTCAGATTCCCATCGTCGTGGCTGGATCCGCCGCGGCCACCATTCCCGGTCATGATCAGGTCCGCATCCGCATTGCTCGTCCGGATGCTCGTGCCCAGGGACACATTGAGCCCCCAGTTGCCCTCGATGCCGTTGTCCAGGCTGAAGCTGCCTGCATGCGCGGCCCCCGGAGCCAGTCCACTGCCCGCCGCAGCCGCGAGAAGCCCCGCCGTTACGAGTCGGCTTCGCACGGGACGCCGCAGTCCATCGGCTGCACGGCACGGCATTTTTTTCTTTTCCTTCATCTCCTCACTCCTCTTGATTGCTACCTGCATGAATACCGTCGCTTGCCGATGCCCCGGCATTGGCACGCAGACACGGCAAAACACTTTCATCCACAGCGATTCGCTCGTTTGAGGATCAACTTTTCATGCCATTGAATCAGCATAAACAGACCGTACAGTCTGTCTGTATTTTTGCAGTGAATCGCCCTGAAAAAAAAGAAACGACATGCCGCGAATCGCCGTAGTCGCAATCCGCCGCCCAGCCCCTATCCGACGAGAAAGACCATCCCGTCGCTGACTTCGGTTACGTACGCGCGTTGCGGCTCCACGGCCGGAAAAGTCAACGCCTTGCCCGACTTGATGCAGAACCTGGCGTTGTGCCAGGGACATTCCACCTGCCCATCCTCGATTTCCCCCTCGCACAGAGAGGCTTCGCCATGGCTACAGGTATCGTTGATGATGTAGAAACTCCCATCCAGGTTGAACACGGCGAGCGGCGGCAGCCCCTCGAGTTCAACCCGAAGCGACGTTCCCGGAGCAACCTCATCCACGCTGCAGACTTGTTTCTTGCTCACGCTACGACTCCTTGCCTTTCATGCTCAGAAAAAACGGTCGAAGTGGATTTGCTCCATCGCCACCTTGTGTTCGACCACCAGCATGCGCACGACAGCTTCGATCATTGCCGGCGGCCCTGCCATGTAGTATTCGAAATCGGCCAACGGCTGCTTGAGCTTTTCCGGCAGAAATTCGTGAACGAAGCCAACGTCACCCTGCCAGCCCTGCTGTTGGGCCAGTTCAGGCATGGACACGGCCGGGTGACAGGACACCTTGGCGGCCGCGTCGCCCAGCAGCCCGGGAATGTCAGGGATGTCTGCGGGCCCTCTTCCCCCGTAGAAGACATGCAAATCCCGGGTAAAGGATTCATCCATTCCCGCCGCGTGCATGATGGACAGGACCGGGGCGAGACCTGAGCCGCCGGCGATACCGACGACCGGACGGTCGATTTGCGGCCGAAAGTACGCCACACCGAACGGGCCGTCGATCTCGACTTCATGCCCCTCGGGCAAGCCACCGAACAAAGGGCTCACGGCACCGCCCGGCACGGCGCGGATGATGAACTCCCAGACGCCCTCGGCATTTTCCGTGTTCGACATCGAGTAGGCACGCGTCATTGCCCCGGCGGCGGGCGTCAGCATCGCATATTGGCCGGCAGCGAATTCGGCCGGACAGGCCGACTTGAAGGAAAACAGCCCCATGTCGGGCGTAAGAGCCCGATACGAAATCAGGCGCGCGCGAAACCGCGCAGGCCTGACCATGCTCCGGTACAGATCTCCGGTACGGATCTTGATTCGGCAATCGGCCTTCGGGACACATTGGCAGGCAAGGCGCTTTCCCTTCTCGCGCTCCTTCGCGCGCAAGCCGCTTGCCTCCGGATAGAGATCGAAAACCTCGCCTTCGAGGAGGTCGAACTTGCACGATCCGCATGCGCCGGTATTGCATTCGTAAGCCAGCCCGAGCCCCTGGCGCAGCCCTGCCCGAAGGATCGTGTCGTCCGCCGCGCACGCGAAACTCGATTCGCTGCCGGCAAGAGAAATTTCGAAATGGGGATTCATGTCATTCACGCCTGTTCCATGGGAAGAAAGCCTGCCTGGCAGGACGCTTCAACCTCGATCACGGCCGAGCCAGCGCATTGCATTGGCGCACAGCAGCAGTTCGGTTTCCTCGGCGGAGAAGGCCAGCTCATTCATCCGGGCCATCGGGTCCTGCTCCATGATCACGAATGGATAGTCCGAGCCGATCATCGTCTGAGTCATGCCAAAAAGCCGGATCTGCGCCCGCAATAGGACTTTGTCATAAACGAGGCTATCGAAGTACAGACGCCGGCCGAGATCGAACGGATTTTCGGCAACCGACTCCCTCAGTCCCGGAAACAGCTTCCAGGCATGGGCATATCTGGCGAGCAAGGCCGGGAATGAGCCCCCTCCATGACTGAGCGCGATCCGCAAGCCCGGATGGCGTGAAAGCACACCCCCCGTAATCAGCGACATGCCCGCCAACCCCGTCTCGCAAGGGAAGGCCAGGATTTGCTCCAGCGAGGCCGGCCCTACCAGCCTGTCCATTCCGCACGGCCTCAACGGATGCACGAAAATACAGGCGCCGAGACGCTCGGCCTCGGCAAAGAAGGGCTCGAACTCCGGCGCTCCGATCGGCACCCCATTCACGTTCGTCCCGATCTCGACCCCGTCGAGCCCAAGCACCCGCATCGCGTATTGCAGTTCGGAGATCGCCAGATCGATGTCCTGCAACGGAACCGCCCCGAGCCCGGCAAACCGTGCGGGAGAGGCCGCGACCAGCGATGCGGTGGTCTCGTTGAGGTAGCGAGACAGCACTGCGGCATCCCTCGCCTCCAGCCAGTACGAAAGCAGTTCCGGCATCGGTGACAGAACCTGCCGTGCCAGGCCGAGCGCGTCCATGTCGGCGACGCGCCGGCCAGCATCCCAGCACTGGGATGAAACCGTCCGGAACCTGTTCCCGGCGATCATCACATGCTTGTGGCAAGCGTCTCCGGACGCCATGTCCGGCCACGGGACATCCCGGCCCTTTCCACGATACGGCGGAAAACGCTCAGGAACGACGTGAGTGTGGATGTCGATACCGCGCACCTTGCTGCTCCCCATGTCCAGGCTCGAAACGCAGGCGGCGGCTCACAAGGGAGCGCAGCCGCTCACCTTGCCAGTCGTGAAGAATTCGGTCGCCACGCGATCGAACTCATCCGGCGCCTCGTACTGCGGCCAGTGCGCGGAATCGCCCTCCATCACGTAGATCTGGCTGTCCGGGACACGCCTGGCGGCAGCCCGTGCCGCATCGAGATCGTGAATGGGGTTGTCTGCAGTCCACAGGAACAGCGGCGCCGTCTGCAACTGCTCGAAAGGCACCAGGAACTCGTCATGGCGGTTGATGATCCCGTTGATGATCGGCGCAACCCGCTGCGTCTCCGGCATCAGATAAAAGCCGAGGCGCAGGGAGATCAGCTCATCATTCACCAAGGCGCGATTGTTCTCGTGCATCAGCCACTCGAGCCGGGCGCGCACGGAATCGCGCGTCGGCATCGCCTGGACATTGCGCTGATTCAACGCGATCAGATTGGCCAGATCGGCCTTGCCCTTCTCCGAAACCACCGGGATCCCGGCCGCCGTGTTCAGCATCAGACGCTTCACCCGCTCGGGGTACTTCACGGCGAAGAAGGCCGACACCCAGCCCCCCAGCGACTCGCCCGAGAGGTGAGCGGCCTCCAGGCCGAGTGCATCCATCAACTCGCCCAGCTGCTCCGAAAAAACGAGCGGCGAGTATTCGATGACCGGCTTGTCCGAAAGCCCATGCCCGACGAAGTCGAATGCAAGGACATGAAAATTCCTGCCGAGCGACACCAGGTTCTTCGCGTAGGCTTCGAGATGCCCATTGATGCCATGCATGAAAAGAATCGTTTCCGGGTTTCCGCACCCGGCTTCGGCGATCCGGATCCGGCCAAAACTTTTCGTTTCGACGAAGCGGATTTCCACGCCGAGCATATCCAGCCAAAGGCTCATTTTCCTTGTCTCCGATTTATCCATTCTTTTCATACGGGAACGGCCAGAAATGTCCGCTGCCTGCCGGGAAGCAGCGCTGGTCCGCCACTAGCGTTTCATTCGCGCATAACGCTCTTTCGCGATTTCGAGCGTCAATGCCTTGACATGCTCGAAACGCTCCTTGTCCTGCTGCCACAAGCTGCGCACGGCCAGGCCGCGCATCGAATTGAAGATCAGCCATAGCAGGTCTTCCGCGTCGCCGCGCGACAGGCCGCGGCTCATCAGGACACCGACCCACATGTCCTCCACGACGAAGCGGTTCTCCTTGGCGGTGCGCTGAATCCCTTCCCGCAGTTCCGGATCGCGGTCCGCCGCAGCAAGCAGATCCAGGCCGATCGAAAAATCTTCTCCGAGAAAGAATTCCGCGGCGTCGTCGAGCATCTGCTGGACGACGTCATCCTCGGGGCGGATCTGTGAAAGCCGCGCTCTGCTCCGCTCGGTGATCTGCGTGTACAACCAGGAGAAAGTCGCCAACAGCAAATCCAGTTTCGTCGGGAAATGATGTGTCTGGCCACCGCGCGAAAGTCCCGCAGCGTCAGTCACGTCCGCAACCCTAAACCCCGCGTACCCCTTCTCCCGCAAAACGCCCAGCGCGGCGGCGATCAGCCGCGCCTTGGTTTCCATCGCACGTTCTGCCTGAGTTCTTCTTTTCTGACTCATGAATTACCTTCTTGCATGTTGTTATGGTTGAAGTTCATCCGGCGCTACAGTGGCCGATAAGCCTTCCGGTGCCGGCCAACACATTACAACATCGTACTGCCGCCGTTGACGCTCAAGACCTGGCCGGTAATGAAAGACGCATCCTTCCCGGCGAGAAAGAGCACTGCGGCCGCAATTTCATCGACCTCGCCCGGACGCCCCATTGGAATGGCATCCACCACATGCCTGGCAAATGACGGATCGGTTTCCCTCACACGATCGAGTGCTGCAGTGCGGACCGCACATGGCGCGACCGTGTTGACCGTGACCCCAGTCGTGGCAAATTCACGCGCAAGCCCGGTTGTCAGGCCATGCACCCCGCCTTTTGCGCCGTTGTATGCCGCGTGCTGCAACAGCCCATTGCGGACCGAATCCGCGCCCATGTTGATGATCCGCCCATAGCCCGCCTCGAGCATGCCCGGCAGGAAAGCGCGGCAGCACCAGATCACGGTCCACAGATTGCGATCTATCGTTGCCCGCAACGTCTCGGACGTATGTTCGAGGAAAGGCTTGATCACCCCCCCTCCCGCATTGTTCACCAGGATTGTCGCGGGACCGAACGCGCTCCCGGCCCGCTCGAGCAATCCGGAAACCGTCGCCTCCCGGGACAAATCGCCCGCATAGGTCATGACCTCCGCGCCCGCGTTCTTCGCCCGCACCTCGGACGCGGCACGCTCGATCGGCTTTTCGTCGAGGTCGGCCATCACGACTCTTGCGCCTTCTGCCGCGAATTTGTGCGCGATAGCCAGGCCGATGCCATGTGCGGAGCCGGTCACCACAGCCACTTGCCCCGAAAACGCTTGCTTATTCATCTGCGCCCTCGATCATGCCGGATTTTGCGAATCTTTCGTGTGGCATGGGCCCGCCCCACATGTCCATGGTATTGGGATGCATCTCCAGCATGCGGGGCATCCGGGCGCTTTCCTCGTGTATTTCCTCCATGCCGAAACTGAATTCCATGGTCATCCCGTCGGGATCGAGGAAATAGAGAAAGATGCTGGTCGAGGGGAGATGACGGCCGGGCCCGAATACGATCTGGACACCGGCTTTCTGCATGCGTGCGGCCGCCGCACCCACGTCATCGATATCGGTCACCATGAAATTCACATGATGAAGGTGATTGCGCGTACTGGCACCCACCGCAAGACTATGGTGCAGGGGATTCGGACGGCAGCGCATCCAGGCGAACTTCTCGTCGACAAAATCCGATACGGCAAAATTCAGTTTTGTCGAAATCGTCTCGATCGCGCCCTCATAGCGCTTCGCCCCGATCACGATATGTCCGATGCGCGCGATCTTCGTCAGACGCGGCGCGTACGGCAACGCCAGATAAGTCATGCGATCGAAGAACTCGAATACCAGGCCGGAGTTCGGCTCCCGCACCCGGAACGTCGGCCCCTGCTTCAGCAGCCGGGCTTCTTCGTCATCGATCCATGCGGGCCCGAGCCCCACGCTCGTCAGATGCTCGAACGCCCGCGACAGGTCCGCCGGCGACGCCAGCTTGTAGGCGGCGCGCTTGATGCCCGGTTGGCTGCCCTGGTAGAGAATCAGGTTGTGATGATCCGCCGAACAACGCAGAAAGGCACTCTCGCCGTTCGACTCGACAAGCTCCAGCCCCATCAATTCCGTATAGAACTTCACGGATCTGGCCAGGTCGGTGACCTGCAGGGCGGCATAGCCCAGCCTTTCGAACCGAAATGGCAAGGTTGCTGGTTCCATGAATGAATACTCCAGTTCTCGAATGATCGTTTGTATCCGGGAGGCTTTTTCCTCCCCCTGCATTGGGATCAGAGCAGAATGCTGACCCGCCCCTGGGGACGAAGCGAATCCAGCTCCAGAATCGCGCGCTTCTTGCGGATCTTCAGACCGGCATCGGTCTCACGCAGCACGTACTCGTAGGAACCGACATAGATGTCGGTATTACCCCACTTCGTCCGATAGACGGCAAAAGCGGCGCGCACGCGCAACTCGCCATTCTCGGCCCCGAGCAGCCGGACATTCGTCACCAGATGACGGGTCTTCGACCGCGGGTACTCGGACCACATGGTTTTCTTGTTCAGGCGGACGACCCGCTCCTGCAGCCGGAAGCGGTTGTCGGCAATATAGAAGAGGCTCTTGGCCGGATCGGCATCCCCGGGCAGATCCGCGGAAGGAACTTCATATTCGGCATCGTCCGTATAAAGCTCCAGCCAGTCCTTCAGCTTCCATGCATCCAACAGGTCGGCCTCGAGATAAAGCAGGTCTTCAACTTCGCTACGTGTCGTCATTGCAGTACTCCTTGGTCGTTCCTTACTTGCAGACCGCGCTCACGCGACGATTCCACTCTTTCCAGAAGGAACGCATTTGCACTTCATCGTCATACTGCGGATCGAGCCCCATGCCTTTCGAGATGTCGTTCCAGCCGACGCCGACCTCCTTGGCGTTCCGGTAACCGCCCTGGCAGGACTCCAGCGCCTCGACGTCATCGGGGGTGGCGAAACCGCCCGGCCCAAGGAATTCGAGAAAATTGTTCAGCCGATATTCGCGCGCCCATTCGGATTCATTTTCCGGCGCAAGCGCCCAGCCGGTCACGTGCATCAGATCGGGCTTGAGCGGATAGAAAGTACGGACGGTCAGCGACATGATGTCGTTGACGACCAGGTTCGGGAAAATCAGGATGTTGCGGTTCTTGAAGGCGATCCGGTCCGCCTTGTCCTTGCCATGGCGCGCAACCAGCCCGGCATGGATGCGCTCCATCTCGCGCTTGCCTTCCTCACCCCAGATCGGAATCCAGTTCGCGATCGGACGCCCCCACGGCGCGGTGTATTCCACCACCGCATGGCCGTTGCCCAACTCGCGGCCGATGCCGCGCAATGCCACGTCATTGCCCATCACATGGGTCTTGGCGACATAGTCGAGGTAGGTCGCGTGCGTCGTCGCCGCGTGATAGCCGTCGTTGCTGTTTTCCACCAGCAACTTCCAATTTGCGCGAATCGAGTATTCCTGCATCCCGCTGACGACGACCATGCCGGCTTCGGACTGGTCGGCAACCAGATCGAGGTATTCGCGCGCATTGCCGAGATACTCCTCGATCGAACAGGCCGTCGGATCGAAATTGATGAAGCAGAAGCCACGGTAGTTTGCGAACCGCGGCACGGTCACCAGATTGCCGCGCCCCTGCGCCCCGAAATCGGCAATGTAGCGCTCCTTGCCAGGCTGGCTTTTCAGGCTGCCATCCGAGCCGAAGATCCAGCCGTGATAGAAGCATTGGAAGTGCTTTGCGTTGCCATGCTTTTCGCGGCATACCTCCGCGCCCCGGTGCGGACAGACGTTGAAAAAGACGTTGAGCTTGCCACTCGTGTCGCGATTGAAAACGAGATTGCGCCCGGCAATGGTCCGGCGCACGAAGTCGCCGTTCTTCCTGACCTCAGATTCATGGCCAACATATAGCCAGCATTTCTCGAACACCGACTCGTACTCCGCCCTGAAGACCGACTCCTCGGTAAACGCGGTACGCGCAACACGGAACAGGCCTTGCGCCTGATCCTCTGCAATAAATCCCGTTACTGTTTCCACAGACTCCTCCGTTCTGGATGACAACGATCACTCGCGGATCAGCCGCCTCTGGGTACGGTATGCGTGCGCCGGAACCTTGGCTTGGTCCGGCTTGCAACCACTTACTTACAGACCGTACTGTCGGTTTGTAATTTACATACCAGTTTTACTGATGTCAACATCAGCCAAGATGATTTCTCATCCGACGCCATGAGCGCCGGCAGTAAAATATTTAAATTCTTTATTTATCAAAATGATGCTTTGAACAACCCGGGATCTCTTCACGGCAAAGAGCCAGGAGGGTAGCCTGTAGCTGACGAGCCAGACCAGCTCATGACAACATATATACCGTACAGTCTGTCTGTTGTGCGTCGCACAAAGCTCGGACGATTCCGGCCAGTGAATGCCCGGCCGTTGCGCCTTCCCAACCCATACGCCAAACAACGTATTTGTGCAGCGCACCACCCTCCCGACGATGAAGCCAGGCCTTTCAAGCAGCTTCGACGGAAGAGTCGATCCATGAGACGCGGAGACATTTCGAGCCGCGCCGATTGCGTCGGCGTCGTGGCCGCCATTACGAGATGCCGTGCCTGCACACTAAGGCCGAGGTGCAGGACAACGCACGCAGGATCGCCGCCATGGTGGTGGGCATGCCGCACAGGGCCTGCCGGGCAGGATCTGGTGATCCTTCCCGGGTATTCGCCCCACTGGATCATGTACGACCCCAAGGAGATGTACGACACCACCGCCGCCGCGCCGGGTGGCCGAACAACGCCGCGGCACCCGCTCAGCCGACGAAGACCGGTTCCGGCTCCAGCGCCACGCCGAAGCGGGCCTCGACTTCGGCCATGATCGCGCGCGCGATTCGCTCGACGTCGGCGCCGGTGGCGCCGCCGCGATTGACCAGCACCAGCGCCTGGCGCTCGAAGCAGCCCACCGGGCCCAGGTCGCGCCCCTTCCAGCCGGCCTGCTCGATCAGCCAGCCGGCCGCCAGCTTCTCGCCGCCATCCGGCTGGGGGTAGTGCGGCATCGCCGGATGCGCGGCCAGCAGGCGCGCGCAGTGGGCGGCATCGACGACCGGGTTCTTGAAGAAGCTGCCGGCGTTGCCGATCTCGACGGGGTCGGGCAGCTTGCGGCGGCGGATGGCGATGACGGCGTCGGAGACGTCGAGCGGCGTCGGCGCGGCAATACCCCTGGCCTCCAGCTCGCGCGCGACTTCGGCGTAGCGCATCGCCGCGCGCCACGGCTTCGGCAGGCGGAAGCGCACCGCCGTCACCAGCCAGCGCCCCGGACTGCGCTTGAACACGCTGTCGCGGTAGCCGAAGGCGCAGTCCGCCAGGCCGAAGACGCGGCGCGCCCCGGTGTCGAGCTCCACCGCGTCGAGCGATTCGAAGCGATCGGCGATCTCGATGCCGTAGGCGCCGATGTTCTGGATCGGCGCCGCGCCCGCGGTGCCGGGGATCAGCGACAGGTTCTCCAGCCCCGACCAGCCCTGCACCAGCGTCCAGCGCACGAAATCGTGCCAGTTCTCGCCCGCGCCGGCCTCGACGATCCAGGCGTCGGCCTCGTCGCGCAGCAGGCGGCGGCCGGCGATCTCCACCTTAAGCACGGTGCCGGCGAAATCGCCCCGCAGCACCAGGTTGCTGCCGCCGCCCAGCACCAGCCTGGGCCCGACCGCCCAGCCGGGCGCGGCGATGGCGGCGGCGAGGCCGTCCACCGAGCGCAGGCGCAGCAGGCGTGCCGCGCGGACGCGCAGGCCGAAGGTGTTGAGGGCGGACAGATCGGCCTGGGCCTCGAAGCGGGGCACTGTTTCCGTCATTTCAGCCATCCCGCGTCACGCTGTCGTGCCCGGCCGCCTCGCCCCCGTCGGGCGTGACGGGAATCGGAAACAGGCGGTCGTAGCCCATGTTGAACAGCAGGGCATACACCGTGTAGGTGATGGCCAGGAAAATGTCGGCGACCGCCGCCTCGATCCAGCCCATGCCCGTCCACCACACGATGACCGGCAGCGTCATCGAGAACAGGCCCAGCTCGAAGCCGACGGCATGGATGCAGCGCAGGCGAAAGGGACGACGGTCTGCGGTGCGGCCGGTCAGGCGGCCTTCGAGCCAGTCGAAGCTGGTGTTGTAGCAGCCGTTCCAGATCGCGGCGATCAACGCCAGCAAGGCCAGCAGGCCGAGCGATTCGGCAAGGGGGACGCCGCTGCCCCAGGCGAAGGGCGGCGTGACCAGCAGCAGGCCGCCGATCTCGAACAACGTGATCTGGCGTAGCCTGTCGCCCAGGGTACGGAGCTTGGGTTTGGATGACACGGTGGAATCCTGCAACGAATGAGAAAAGCGCCCCTCGGAAGGGTGGCCATCGGCACCGGCCTCCCGTGGCAGGCCGACGGTCGCTGCGTCGCGCATGGCGGGCGGAGGCCGCCCCCCGCGCCGGAACCGGAGCGGCCGCTCGCGCGGCCGGCGCACCCTTTTAGCAAATCGCCGGCCCGCCTGGCAAGCCGGCACACGCAGCGGATGCGATCCTGCCATGATCGCGGCTGGCAGGGCATCGCGCTGCTAATATATAAGCCATCACTGATCATCATCACGGGACCGCCACCATGAAGACCGCCCACGACCTCGTCACCGCCGCCAAGGCCCGCGTCGACGAAATCGCCATCGACGACGCCGAAGCCGCCATCCGCGACGCCGACATCGTCATCGACGTACGCGAAGCCGACGAGTTCGCCGCCGGCCACGTTCCCGGCGCCGTCCTGATCCCGCGCGGCATGCTCGAATTCCGCCTCAGCGGCGCGCCGGAACTGGCATCGCGCACGCTGAAGGCCGTGCTCTACTGCAAGACCAGCGGCCGCGCCGCGCTCGCCGCCTGCGCGATGCAGGACATGGGCTACACCAACGTGCGCTCCATCGCCGGCGGTTTCGACGCCTGGGCAGCTGCGGGCAAGGCGGTCGCGCAGCCGAGCCTGCCGTCCTTCGAGTAATTCCTGCACGGCGCCGCATGCCATCCACCGGTTTTCTCCCGCGCTCGAATCCTTTAATCCATTCACATATACTGTGCGCCGTTTTGCAGCGCACCAATGGCCCGTGGCCGGCTGCCTGTACAGGCGGTGGAGCCGAATGGCGGCCCACCGGGATTGCTTGACCGAACAAAGGAGAACTCCTGGATGAACCGTCCCACCAAGATCGCGGCCGTGCTTGCCGCCATCGCCCTGGCCTACCCCGTGGCCGCCTGGTTTACCGGCCAGCGGATCCAGACGATCCTGGACGAGCAGTATGCGGACATGCAGTCCCACCCGACGCTGAAGATTGCCGAGCGCAGCTACGAACGCGGCCTGTTCTCGAGCACCGAGAAGGTCACCCTCGAGATGGCGATGCCGGTGGCGGCCGAAGACGGCGCGGTGCAGGCCGGCGAGCCGCTGCGCATGGCCTTCGTCAGCCGCATCCAGCACGGCCCGCTGCCGGGCTTCCGCACGCTGGCCGCGGCGACGATGGACAGCGAACTCGTGCTGGAAGGCGAACCGGGCGCCAAGCTCAGGGAAACCCTGGGCGACAAGGCCCCGCTGACCGCCCGCACCGTGTTCCGCTTCGACGGCGGCGGCCGCTCGGCGATCGACAGCCCCGCATTCGAATTCGGCATGCCCGACGGCAGCGGCGGGGAGCTGCGCGTCGGCTTCGGCGGCGTCGACGCCGATGTCGAATTCAAGCCCGGCATGCGCAGCTACACCATGAAGGGGACGGCCGAGAGCATGTCGATGGAAGACCCCAACATGCGCATCTCGCTGTCAGGGCTGGCATTCGACGGCGACCAGCGGCGCCTGTTCGACGACGAATCCTGGCTGTACGTCGGCAGGCAGCGCGCGACGGTGGCCACGATGAGCGTGGAAGGCAAGGAAGGCGGCGAACTCGACGGCACCGACTTCCGCCTGGAACGCCTGAGCTACGACATCGATGCGCCTTCCGACGGCGAGTACGTCGACATCACGGCCTTGCTCGGTACGGAAGTATTGCGCGTGGCGGACGTCGACTACGGCCCCGCGCACTACGATTTCTCGCTCAAGCACCTGCATGGACGCACCCTGGTGGCGCTGTATCGCAAGCTGATCGAGATCGGTTCCGACCCCGAGCAGCTCGCGCGCCAGGCAGAAGACCCCACCGCGGTGTTCGCTCCCCTGGCCGAACCGGCGATGGCGCTGCTGGGCCACGACCCGGCATTCAGCATCGACCGCATCAGCTTCGCCAGCCCCCACGGCAGGGCCGACCTGTCGGCGCAGGTGAGCCTCGACGGCATCCAGCCGGACGAGCTGGGCAATCCGCTGATGCTGATGGCCAAGCTGCGCGCGGCGGCCGACATATCGGTGCCGCAGGGCTTGCTCCAGGCCCTGGCCGGCGGCCAGGCGGGCAGCGCGGAAGAAGCCGCCTTCGCGGCGGCGCAGCTCGAAGCCCAGCTCGGGCTGCTGGAAGCGCAGGGCTACCTGCAGCGCAGCGACGCGCTGGTGAAAACCCGCGCCGCCTTCCAGCAGGGCCAATTGACGGTGAACGGCAAGCCCTTCAATCCGCTGGCGCTGAGCGGACGCTGAGCCCGGCCGCCGTGTGCCGCCCCCGCGGGCCGGCGCACGGCGGCGGCAGCCGCGCCAATCGGCGCGCCGCTGCCAAATACGTCCGCAGATATTCTTAAAGAAAGCCGCATGATCGCCGTGAACTCCGCTTCCCACCGCACGAGATCGATCATGAGCCTTAACGCCCTGAGTTTCCGCACAAAACTCCTGTCCGCGACAGTCATCACCGTATTGCTCGGTTTCGCCACCACCCTGGGTGTGCTCGCCTGGCGCAGCCACCAGGCCGTGCTCGAGCAAGGCCTGGCGCGCGCCGAGGGCGAGGCGGCGGCGGTCGCGCAGGACGTGGGCGCCCACCTGGACGAAGCGATGGCGATCTCGTCCACGCTGGCGCTGTCGCTCGAAGGCCTGCGCGCCGGAGGCACGCCGGAGCGGGATGCGGTGAGCCGCCAGTTGCGCCGCACGCTGGAAGGCCGCTCCGCCCTGCTCGGCGTCTATACCGGCTGGGAACCGGACGCCTTCGACGGCCGCGACGCCGACTTCGCCGGCAGTGCCGGCCATGACGCCAGCGGCCGCTTCGTGCCGTACTGGAGCCGCAGCGGCACCACGTTCACGCTCGAACCGCTGGTCGACTACGACAAGCCCGGCGCCGGCAACTACTACCAGCAACCGAAACAGACCGGCCGCGCCTACCTCGCCGAGCCCTACGAGTACGTGGTCGGCGGGCGCAGCATGCTGATCACCTCGCTGGTGAAGCCGCTGCAGGTGAATGGCCGTTTCGCCGGCATCGCCGGGGTCGACATGGCGCTGGACGCACTGGCCGAACAACTCGGCCGCATCAAGCCCTTCGGCGTCGGCAGCGTCGCGCTGTACACGCCGACCGGCCTGGTGGTGGCGCACCAGGACACCACGCACATCGGCAAGCCCGCCTCCGGCCTGCCGGCCGAGGCGCTGGCGGCGCTGCGCGACGGCCGCGCGCTGCAGTGGCGCGACAACGGCGGCGTGCGCCACTTCCTGCAGCGCGTGTCGCTCAGCGACAGCGATGCCTGGTGGGGCAGCGTGGTGTCGGTGCCGGAAGACGTCATCACCGCCTCGGCGGATGCGCTACGCACCACCGCCATCATCATGGGCATCGTCAGCGTGCTGCTCACCGCCGGCGTGCTGTCCCTGCTGCTGACCGCCCTCACCCGGCCGCTCGGAACCCTGGCCAACGCCATGCAGGCCCTGGCCGGCGGTGAGGGCGACCTGACGCGCCGGCTGCCGGAAACGGGCGGCCGCGACGAACTGGGCCGCGTCGCCACCTCGGTGAATGCCTTCCTCGCCAGCCTGCAGCGCATGTTCATCGAAGTGCGCGACCAGAGCCACACGCTGGTGGACGGCATCCGCGAGGTGTCGGACGCGAGCGGCCGCATCGCCGACAGCTCGCACACGCTGGCCGCCACCACCGGCGACAACGCCGCCACGATCGAGGAAATCACCGTATCGATTGGGCACATCGCCAGCAATGCGAACGAGGCCAACGGCGTCATGCTCGAAACCTGTGCGGCGTCGCAGCACAGCGGCGAGGTGGTGCGCGACATGCAGGGCCACATGCGCGACATCGCCGGCAACATGGAAACACTGGCGGTGTCCCTGAACGGCCTCGCCGAGCATTCGACGCAGATCAACGGCATCGTCCAGGTGATCCGCGAAATCGCGGACCAGACCAACCTGCTGGCGCTGAACGCGGCGATCGAGGCCGCGCGCGCGGGCGAACAGGGGCGCGGCTTCGCAGTCGTCGCCGACGAAGTGCGCAAGCTGGCCGAACGCACCAGCAGCGCCACCACCGAGATCCGCGACATGATCGATGCCATGCGCAGCGAAACCGGCCGGGCGGTCAGCAGCATGCACGCCACCCGCGAGGCGGTGGAAGTCGGCGTCGAGCGCGCCTCGCGCGTGGCCGACGAGATCACCGGCATCGAGGCCGGCATGCAGCGCGCCGCCGAACGCGTGCGCGAAATCGCCGAAGCGACGCAAGAGCAGTCCGCCGCCACCACCGCGCTCGCCCAGTCCGCCGAGCAGGCATCGAGCGTGGTGCAGAGCACCGACGACGCCATCCAGCGGACCTCGCAGACGCTGACCCAGATCGGCCGCGCATCGGACCACCTCGGCGAGCTGGTCGGCCGCTTCAAGCTCTAGGAAAGGGCCGGCCCCGCATCGGCGGGCGCCGGCTCCACGCCGTCCCCCAGTTCCGGCGCCCACCATCCCCACCGGCCCTTGCCGCTCGCCTTGGCCCGGTATAGCGCAAGATCGGCGCGCCGCAGCAGTTCGCCCATGCCCGATGCCTGGTCGGGGTGGATACAGGCGCCCACGCTCGCCGTGATGCGGACCCTGACGCCAGAGACGACCATCGGCTCGCCGACCAGACCGATGATGCGCTGGCAGATGTCGTCCATCTGGCGCTCGCTCTCGGGCGCTCCGCCGTGCGGAAGTGGCCGGGCGGACACCCCAGCACGCAGTCGAAGGCGTGATTGCTATACACGATCCGGGCGCCAGGCATGGCGATCAGCGAAACGGCGACAGGCAGCGCCTCGAGGACGCACTCGAACGGGAAACCAGGCGGAATGCTCATCAACCGTTCCATGTCACACCGGCATCCCGCCGGTGCCGGGGCGTCCGGCGGCATCCGCGGCGGCGGGCGCCCTGCCGAACCGCTCGACCCACGGCGGTACGTCCTGCGGCCTCAGCGGGCGCGCAAAGAGGTAGCCCTGCACCACCGGGCAGCGCTGCCGCCTGAGCAGTTCGCACTGCTCCCCGGTTTCCACGCCTTCGGCAACGACCGTCAGGTCCAGGCTGCGGCCGATGCCGATGACCGCCGTCACCAGCGCCCGCAGGCGGCTTTCCTCCAGGCACTTGTCGATGAAGCTGCGGTCGATCTTGACCTCGGTCACCGGCAGGCTGGCGAGATTGGACAGGCTGGAGAACCCGGTGCCGAAATCATCCACCGACAGGCCGACGCCCAGCGCGCGGATGCAATGCACGGTCTCGAGCATCTCCGGGGTCAGCACCATCGCCGCGCTTTCGGTGATCTCGATGGTCAGCCGCTCGCCGGCCAAGGCATGCTCGCGCAGCAGGCCGGCGACGGCATCCGCCAGCGCGCGGCTGCAGAAACTGCGCGGCGACAGGTTGACCGAGACGACCGGCACATGCACACCCTGCCCGCGCCACACGGCCAACTGCCGGCAGGCTTCGCGCAGCGCCCACTGCCCGACGGCCTCGATTTCTCCGATCTCCTCGGCCAGGGCGATGAACCTGCCGGGCGGGACTTCGCCGAACTCCGGGTCGTGCCAGCGCGCCAGCGCCTCCACCCCATGCAGCCCGCCGCCGTCCAGCCGCACCTGCGGCTGGTACTCCAGGCGCAGCCCCGTGCCGGCGATGGCCCGGCGCAGCGCGGTGCCCAGCAGCAGGCGCTCGCGCGCGAGTTCGTTCATGCCCTGGCTGAAGAACAGGCAGCCCCCGCCACCCGAGGCCTTGACCTGGTCCATCGCGCTCTTGGCGTTCTGCAGCAATCCATCGCGGTCGCGGCAGCCTTCGTCGGGATAATGGCTGACGCCGATGCAAGCCGACAGATCCAGCAGCACGCCGGCGATGCCGACCGGTTCGCTGATGACTTGCAGGAGGAGCGAAGCCACCTGCGCGGCGCGGGCCGGGCTGCACTCGGACACGACCAACACGAAGGTGCTGCCTTCGAGCCGCGCAAGGAAGGCCCCGCCGCTCAGGCGGGACCGCAGGCGATTGACGATCTCGACCAGCATCTGGTCGCCCACCCTGTAGCCCAGCGTGTTGTTGACGTCCTTGAACCGGACCAGACCGATGCAAAAGAAGGCGATTTCCTGCTCCACACCGGAAGCCAGCAGATCGTTGGTATATCGATACAGGCTGTTGCGGTTCGGCAATCCGGTCAGTGCGTCATGGTGAACCAGTTCGTCGAGCCGCTGCCGGCTTTCCTCGCGCTCGATCGCCAGCGCGCACAGATACATGCTGATATCCGCAATCCGCCTCAGGTAGGCGTCCTGCGGGGCACCCTGGCGGAGATAGAGCGCAAAGACACCGATCACGCTGCCATCGCGCCGCTTCGCCGGATAAACCATGCACGCCCGGCAGCCGGCCGGCGGCGTCCTCCCGCAGTAGGCCGAACGCAGCGGTTCGGCCTTGATGTCGGCCAGCATCACCGGCTCGCCGCGATGGGCGCAGGTGCCGTAGCCTGCCACGCCTTCGCCAATTTCCACACCCTCCCAGCCGGCCACATACGAGGCCTGGAAGCTCGGCGCGGCCCAGTGCCGCAGCCTGCGCCCGACGACCCTGAACATCGAAACCAGCACGCCCGGCGCAATGGCCTCGATGCGCTGGCAGATGAAGTTGCCCAGCCCGATGAAGGACAGGTTGCTGGTCAATGCCTCCAGCACGTCGCGCTCGAAATCCCTGATCCGCCGTGCCTCGGTGATGTCGGACATGACAATGACCTGGTTGCGCAGTTGTCCGCTGTCCTCGTCGAAGATGGGATTGACCGATGCCTTCACCCACATGTCCCGGCCGTCCTTGCTCCTGGCCAGGATCTCCTCGTTGAATCCCTCCGTGCCCCAGGCCTTGCTGCGCACCCGCGCCAGCGTCTCGGCATCGGTGTGCGGGCTGGCCAGCAGTTCGCTCGGCAGGCAGCCGACCGCCTCGCCGGCGGCATAGCCGAACAACTCGCTGAAAGCACGGTTGATCTGCACGATGCGGCGCTCGCCATCGACGACGAACAGCGGGCGCTCGGTATGGTTGACGGCCAGCAGCAGCAGGCGATTCTGCTCGCTCCGGGCCACCTCGGCCGACACGTCGCGCGCAAAGGCCAGGTAGTGGATGCGGCCCGACAGATCGATCTTCGACAGCGAGAACGACACCCACAGCTGACGGCCATCCTTGCGCTCCACCAGCAGGTCGCGGTTCATGCCGACGGCCCGGGGCTCTCCGCCTTCCCGGTTGCTGCGCATGTAGCTGCCATGGACGGCCTGCAGCGCCTTCGGCAGCAGTGGCCTCATGTTCCGGCCGAGCACCTCGCCGCGCGCATAGCCCCACAACCGTTCGGCGGCGGGGTTGAAGTAACGCACGCTGTCGTTCTCGTCGACCAGCACCGCCGCCATGATCGACTGTTCGAGCGCCGGAAGCAGCATCCCGTACACACTCACGTCCGGCGCGTCCATTCCCGCTTCCTCTCCGATCGTCCGGCCCGGACTAACGACTCAAGCTGTTGGCGAAGTGGCGGGCGAGCACCTGCAGATCGGCAATGTGGCCGCCCAGCGTCGCGGTGTGCGCATTGAAGGTCGCGCTGGATTCGATGGCCCGGCGCGCGCTGTCGCGCAGCATGCTCATCTGCCGGCCGGTCTGCTCGCTGATGTGGGACTGTTCCTTCATGCCGACATCGACATTCCCTGCCAGCCGGTCGATGTTATCGACGGATTCCAGGATCACGCCGAACGCGCGGTCGGTCTGCCCGGCGAAATCCACCGTCTGCTGCGACACCGTCACACCGCTGCCGATCACCGTCACGCAGGCCTCCATGTCGTTCCCCAGCCCCGAGATGATTCCGCGGATGCCGCGCGTCGAATCCTGCGTGCGCTGCGCCAGGTTGCGCACCTCGTCGGCCATCACTGCGAAGCCGCGCCCCGCTTCGCCCGCGCGCGCAGCCTCGATCGCTGCGTTCAGCGCCAGCAGGTTGGTCTGGTCGGCAATCGCGGTGATGACCTCGATGACCCTGGCGATGTCGCTGCTGCGCTCGGCCAGTGCGCCGACCGTGCTGCGCGTTTCCTGCAGACCCGAAGCCAGTCGTTCGATGGAGCAGATCATCTGCACCAGTTGCTCGCGGCCTTCCGCGGCCGTACGCAGTTCCCGCACGATGACACCCAAGGGGCGCAGCAACATCGCCGCCGCAGCCGCCGCGACCACCGTCAGCAGCAGCGTGGCTGCGGCCAGCCCAGGCTCGTCGCGCGCCATCGCCAGCGCGGTCACGATCAACCCCGGCAATGCCGCGGCCAGCATCATCTTCTGCATCCAGGACAGCAGCGGCGCGCGCATGCCCCTGGGCGCGCCGCCGGCGCGCCAGCGCCGGTATTCGCGTTCGGCCCGCGCCTTGGCGGCCGGGCTCGGCAGGGTCCGCAGCGACTGATACTCGACGATCGCGCCATCCTTGACGATCGGCGTCACATAGGCATCCACCCAATAGTAGTCGCCGTTCTTGCAGCGGTTCTTGACCAGGCCCTTCCACGAACAGCCCGACTTGATGCTCGCCCACAGGTCGGCGAAGGCCCCGGGCGGCATGTCCGGGTGACGGATGACGTTGTGGTGCTGGCCGACCAGTTCCTCACGGCTAAAGCCGGACACCGCGATGGAGTCGTCGTTGGCGAAGGTGATCACGCCCTGCAGGTCGGTCGTCGTGATCAGGTGGGCCTCGCCCGGATAGACCACCTCGTCGTCGGTGACCGGCAAGTTGTTCTTCATTCAGCCTCTCCTCTCCTGTCGATGCTGGACAGCCGCGCCCTGCCATGGACGCAGGATTACGATTGGAAGGCATATTTACCTATAATCGGTACAAACTCAATGCGGACAAGCTGTGCCCTCGTGACGAACGGCACGAAGCGCGTCGGCAGAATGGAAATGGACCGGGAGGCACGGAAGCCCTTCGATGGCAGGGCTGGCGCCCCGGCCCGGGCGGCAGGGGCGGCAACGGGAGAACGGCAGGAAGCCGCCGGGAAGGCGTGGTCCGGAGACTCAGGCCTCGATCGGGCCGGATGTCATTCCCTTCCCCACTCGGCGATCTGCTCGGCGCACTTCAGCACCACGTCGAGGCCTTCGTCGGGTTTCACGTCGAGCGCCTTGCAGTACCAGACGTACTCGACCACATCCAGCCGGCGCTCTCCGATCTCCACCTTCTGGACGTAGGAATGCGTGACGCCCAGGCGCTCCCCCAGTTCGCGCATGGTCAAGCCCTGGCTCTTGCGCCTGTCGCGCAACCAGCGGTTCAAGCACAGCATTTCCGGGGTGTGTATGCTCTTGGTCACCTGTACCTTTTATCGGCACAAGTAGTTGTATCCAACTTAGGTACACTCTGTTGAATGGGCCCCGGACGGCACCGGGCGCAGCCCCTCCCCGGGCCCGTCCGGCGGCACGGGCCTGCCGCCTGCCGCCCTTCCGGCGCGCATGCGGCCGCGCCGCGCGCAGCATGGTCTCAGCCCGTCGAGGGCAGGCAGGCAAGCTCCGCGCCCGGCTCCAGGTGCGGCACCAGCACCGGCGCCATCGACTTCAGGATCTGCACCGGCAGCGCCGAGGTGAAGCGGTAGGCCGCGGCGCCGGGGCCGGTGACGTAGGCGGTCAGGGTGCCGAAGTGGCGCGGGCCGAGATAGAAGACGAAGGTGGCGGTACGGTTCAGCGCCATGCCGGCGCGGCCGCCGATGACGATGCGGTTGTCGCCGGTGCCGGTCTTGCCCCCCAGCGCCAGTTCGCTGCCGTCGGCCAGGCGGAAGCTGCCCGCCAGCCGGCGCGCGGTGCCGCTCTCGACCACGTCCGACAGCGCGTTGCGCAGCGCCGCCGCCACCTCGGGCGCCATCACCGCCTCGCCCGCCTCCGGGCGCAGGGCGAAAGCGGTTTCGTACGGCGTATCGGCGGCGAAGCGCAGGCGGTCGATGCGCTGCATCGGCAGGCGCACGCCGTCGTTGACGATGATGCCCATCAACTCGGCCAGCGCCGCCGGGCGGTCGCCCGAACTGCCCAGCGCGGTGGCCAGCGAGGGCACGAGATGGCCGAACGGATAGCCCAGCCGCGCCCAGCGGCGATGGATGTCGAGGAAGGCTTCGACCTCGAGCATGGTGAAGATGCGCGAATCCTGTGCGCTGCGCGAGCGCGTGCGGAACAACCAGCGGTACACCGCCTGGCGCTCGTCCGCGCTGGCGGCGATGGCCTCGGACAGGCTCGCCTGCGGGCTGCGCATGCGGTAGCCGACCAGCCACAGCTCCAGCGGATGCAGGCGTGCCACATAGCCGCGGTCGGGCAGGTCGAAGGCCTCGGGCGCGTAGCGGCCGTAGAGCTGGGCGATGCGCGACTCGGCCGGCAGCGCGTCGCCCAGGCGCTGGCCGAGGAAGGCGGCCAGCGCCTCGGGCGGCGCCTCGGGTTCGAGATAGCGGAACACCGCGGCCAGGCGCTCGGCGCCGGGACGCAGCCCGTCGAGCAGCAGCGCGCGCATGTCCTCCGCGGCCAGGCCCTGGTACTTGCGCCAGAAGCGGCGCAGGAAGACCTGGCCCTCGCGGTCGGCGAAGCGCGCCAGGTATTCGGTGCGGCGCGGGTCCTCGGCATCTTCCAGCAGTTGCGCCGTGCTGCCCGGCACCTGGTACATGGTGTGGCGCACGATCTCGCGCATCAGGCGCACGAAGGGCAGGTTGATCGAGGCCTGCAGCGCTTCGCGCAGCGTGGGCATGCGCGCATCGTCGCTGCGGTTGAAGTTGCCGAAGCGATGCAGCCCGCCGCCGGTGAAGAAACCTTCGCCCGGGCTGGCGGAAAAGCGCCGCTCCAGCGCGGCCTCCAGCATGGCCGGCAGGCTGCGGTCGGCGGCAGTGGCGAGATGGTCGATGGCCCAGCGCGTCAGGTTGTCCTGGCGGGCGACCTCGACCTGGCGCAGCGCCGGCATGTCGAGTTCGGCCAGGCGGCCATGGAGTTCGGCGACGATCTCGAGGTAGGTCGCCAGCACACGCAGCTTGGCGGTGGAGCCCAGTTCGAGCTTGCTGCCCTCGTTGATGTCGAGCGGCTGGTCGGTGGTGTCGGTCTGCACCCGCACGCGGTTGCCGCCGGGCGTGCGCTCGACCAGCGTGAAGCTGTAGTGCACCGCGCCCAGCGTCGCCGGGTTCAGCATGCGCTCGCCGATCAGGCCCTGGCTGCGGGCGAAGGCCGCGTCGGACAGGCTGCCGAGGTAGTCGCCGACCGCCTGCTGCAGGCCGCCGTGCAAGGTGGTGCCGGCCTGCGCGTCGAGCCGGTCGAGGCTGTACAGCGAGGTGCCCAGCATGACCGCCAGCCGCGTACGCACGGCGGTCGTGCCCTTGCCCGACCGCGCCGGCAGCAGCGCGGGGTTGGCCGCCAGGTCGCGGAAGGGCAAGGGCTGCGACAGCGCGGCGTCGCGCAGCGCGGTGTCGATGGTGCCGGCCTCGGCCAGCAGGCGCAGGTAGGCGTCGGTGGTACGGGCGAGTTCGTCGCGGCCGCGCGCCAGGTACCACGACGGCCGGCGGTGGGCGATCATCAGCGCCACCACCTGGCGCAGTGCAAGGCCCTGTGCCTGCAAGCTGCCGCCCTGCCCCGGCGGCGCGGACAGCAAGGCGTTGGCACGCTCGAAATCGGCGCCGAACCACACCCACAGGCCGTCGCCCAGGCCATTGACCTCGCCATGCCCCGGCGCCGCGGACAGCGGCACGGTGTTCAGGTAGTCGAGCACCAGCCGGCGCCGCGCCGGCAGGGTCTGCTCGCCCTCGCGGTAGGCCCGCACGCTGGCCGACACCATCTGGCGCAGTTTCTCGCGCGCATCGTAGGTGATGCCGTCGGGCGAATGGCGGTACTTCTCGATCTGCGTCGCCAGCGTGCTGCCGCCGGGGGCGTCGAGGTCGTCCTTGACCATGCGCCCCAGTTGCGCCGCCGCCGCGCGCGCGAAGCGCACCCAGTCGACCGCCGGGTTCAGCGTCGGCCGGCTGTCGTCGAGCAGGTCGCGGTTCTCGATGAACAGCAGCGCCTGCGCCACCACCGGCGGCACGTCGGCGAAGTCGGCATAGCCGCGGTAGGGATAGCGGAAGTCGTAGAGCACCCCGGCGCGGCAGTCGAGCACGTCCAGGCCGGCGCGCGTCTTCTCGCGATAGGGCGGAAACAGGCCACGGTCGGCATAGTCGATCAGCGCCGCGCTGAAGCGGGTCTGCGCCGCCAGGTCAAAGCCGCGCGCCTGCAGGCGTTCGATGAAATCCGGCAGTTCGGTGTAGCCGAGGCGCTGGTCGAAAGGCCCGTGTGCCGGGTAGCGCACGGCGTCGCTGCGACCGGCGACGCGCCGGTAGTCGAGCGTGGCGGCGAAACGCGAGATCTCGCGTGCCTGCAGGCGCGAGCTGTGCAGTTCGTGCGCGAACAGCACGCCGCCCGCGACCAGGGCCACCAGCACCAGGACGAAGAGCATGGCCCCGAACAGGCGGAAGGGGTGCGAAGGAAAGAAGCGGCGGAGACCGCGCCGCGCCGGCATGAGCTCGGCGTGTTGCGCGGGCGGCGTTTCGGCTGCGGGATTCACGACAGGGCGCACGGCGGAAAAAATCGATATTGCATCGCCGCAATTATCCTGTCTTCCGGGCAGGAAAATGACACTGTTACAGAAGCGCCACACTTGCCGGCAACACCCGCGGACAGCGCATCGCGCACGGAACGCGCGGAAGATGAATAAGCAATCCGTTTTTTCTACGTTCAGGTTATGAGGCAAGAAGGATAGATTTTCTCCATCGCAATCAACCCATCGGAGAAATCGAATGGCTTTCAACCCCATCCGCCGCAGCCTGCTCGCCCTGGCCCTCAGCGCCGGCCTGATCGGCAGCGCCCAGGCGCAGACCACGCTGCTCAACGTGTCCTATGACCCGACGCGCGAGCTGTACCAGGAGTTCAACCCCGAGTTCATCAAGCACTGGAAGGCGCAGACCGGCGAAACCGTGGTCATCAAGCAATCCCACGGCGGCGCCGGCAAGCAGGCGCGCGCGGTGATCGACGGCCTCGAAGCCGACGTCGTCACGCTGGCCCTGGCCTACGACATCGACGCCATCGCCGAGCAGACCGGCAAGATCCCGGCCGACTGGCAGAAGCGCCTGGCGCACAACAGCTCGCCCTACACCTCGACCATCGTCTTCCTGGTGCGCAAGGGCAACCCCAAGGGCATCAAGGACTGGGGCGACCTGGTGAAGCCGGGCGTCGAAGTCATCACCCCCAACCCGAAGACCTCGGGCGGCGCGCGCTGGAACTACCTGGCCGCATGGGGCTATGCGCTGCAGCAGCCGGGCGGCAACGAGCAGAGCGCGCAGAACTTCGTCACCGAACTGCTCAAGCACGTGCCGGTGCTCGACTCGGGCGCGCGCGGCTCGACCAA
The DNA here is from genome assembly GCF_000310205.1 of Thauera linaloolentis 47Lol = DSM 12138. Lineage (GTDB taxonomy): Bacteria > Pseudomonadota > Gammaproteobacteria > Burkholderiales > Rhodocyclaceae > Thauera > Thauera linaloolentis. Next base: position 32,018 of record NZ_AMXE01000033.1, read on the forward strand.
CACCTTCGTCCAGCGCAACATCGGCGACGTGCTGCTGGCATGGGAGAACGAGGCCTTCCTGTCGATCAACGAGCTCGGCCCGGACAAGTTCGAGATCATCGTGCCCTCGATCTCGATCCTCGCCGAACCGCCGGTCACGCTCGTCGATGGCGTCGCCGACAAGCGCGGCACCACCAAGATCGCCCAGGCCTACCTGGAATACCTGTACTCGCCGGTCGGCCAGAAGCTCGCCGCCAAGCACTATTACCGGCCGACCCAGCCCGAGCATGCCGATCCGGCCCACGTCGCCCGCTTCCCCAAGGTCAAGCTGATCTCCATCGAGGACCTCGGCGGCTGGCAGGCGGTGCAGAAGAAGCACTTCGCCGACGGCGGCGTGTTCGACCAGATCTACGCCAAGTGAGCAACGGAGGAAGCAAATGGCAATCCAGGCAATCAACGTCCGCAACCAGTTCCGCGGGCGGGTGAAGGAGATCATCCGTGGCGACGTCGTCAGCGAAGTCGATGTCGAGACGCCCTCCGGCATCGTCACCTCGGTGATCACCACGCGTTCGGTCGATGAGCTCGGGCTCAAGCCCGGCTCGGAAGTCGTCGCGCTGGTGAAATCCACCGAAGTGTCGATCGCGACGCTCTGAGCCTGCCGTGCGCCACACTGTGCTGACCGTGCCGGGCTACCACGGCAGCGGTGCCGGACACTGGCAGACCTGGCTCGAAGGGGAGCTTCCCGAGGCGCGCCGCGTCGGCGGCATCGACTGGGAAGACCCCCTGCTCGCGCGCTGGGCTGGAGAGGTCCGGCGCGAAATCGACGAGGCGCCCGGCGCGGTGTGGATCGTCGCGCACAGCTTCGGCTGCCTGGCCAGCGTCGTCGCCGCGGCCGACCGTCCGCAGAAGGTGGCCGGCCTGCTGCTCGTGGCGCCGGCCGACCCGGAGCGCTTCGATCCGCTCGGCCTGCGCCACGACGTGCGCCAGAGCCAGGGCCTCACCGACTACCTGCCGCGCACCGCCTTCGTCTGTCCCAGCATCCTCGCCGCCAGCCGCAGCGACCCCTGGCTCAAGCTGTCCTCGGCCCGCGAATGGGCCGAATGCTGGGGCAGCCGCCTGATCGACGTCGGCGACGCCGGCCACATCAATACCGAATCCGGCCACGGACCGTGGCCGCAGGCGCTTGCCCTGCTGACCCAGCTGCGCACGGCCGCCGCCGACGCGCCGCTCGGCTCGATCGCGTCCCAGAAGGAAGCGCGGCGGGGGCGCAACGGCGCCCTGGCGCGGCTCCGCCACCAGACCCGGCGCCTCATCAACGGCGAGACGCGGACGCCGGAACGGCCATAGCCATAATGGGTATACGGCCAGCCAGCCGGCGGCCGGCTTATTCCCCGCGATGGAATCCATCGGAATTTTTGTTGGTTCGGATGAAAGCGGGGCGAGCGTAAGGTTTTGACCTATCGAAGCAGGGCACGGTGCCCCGAACAAACAGGAGGAATGAAGATGGCCATCAGCGCAACCGCGGCAAACCCAGCCCCCGTCGCCTCTCAGCCAGGCCCGGCGCAGTCCGGCTCGCTCCACCCCATTCTCGAACGCGCGCTGGCGCGCGCGGCGGACGAAGGCCTGCCCTACGCGGGCGGCGTGACGCCGGCCGAGGCCTGGGAGCTGGTGTCGGCCGGCGAGGCCGCCCTGGTGGACGTGCGCAGCGGCGAGGAGCGCAAGTTCGTCGGGCACGTGCCCGATTCCCTGTTCGTGCCCTGGGCCACCGGCACCGCCCTGACCCGCAACCCGCGCTTCGTGCGCGATCTCGAGCACAAGGCCGGCAAGGACGCCACCGTGCTGCTGCTGTGTCGCAGCGGCAAGCGCTCGGCCCTGGCGGCCGAGGCCGCCGCCAAGGCCGGTTTCAAGCATGTGTTCAACATCCTCGAAGGCTTCGAGGGCGATCTGGACGAACAGCAGCGCCGCGGCGCCTTCAACGGCTGGCGCCGCGCCGGCCTGCCTTGGATCCAGGACTGAAAGACCAGAAACAGGAGTCGCATCATGTCGCATTGGTACACAGACAACGCCGAGTCGATCGGCCACACGCCGCTGGTCCGCCTGAACCGGATCATCGACGGCGCCCCCGCCACCGTGCTGGCCAAGATCGAGGGCCGCAACCCGGCCTATTCGGTCAAGTGCCGGATCGGCGCGGCGCTGGTGAAGGACGCCGAAGCACGCGGCCTGCTCGGCCCGGGCAAGGAACTGGTCGAGCCCACCAGCGGCAACACCGGCATCGCGCTCGCCTTCGTCGCGGCCGCCAGGGGCATTCCGCTGACCCTGACGATGCCCGAGACCATGAGCATCGAGCGCCGCAAGTTGCTGCTCGCCTACGGCGCCAGGCTGGTGCTGACCGAAGGCGCCAAGGGCATGGCCGGCGCCATCGCCAAGGCCGAGGAGATCGCCGCCTCCGAGCCCGGCAAGTACGTGCTGCTGCAACAGTTCAAGAACCCCGCCAACCCCGCCATCCACGAAGCCACCACCGGCCCCGAGATCTGGGAAGACACCGACGGCGCGGTCGACATCCTGGTGTCGGGCGTCGGCACCGGCGGCACCATCACCGGCGCCTCGCGCTTCATCAAGCACACCCGCGGCAAGGCCATCCAGGCGGTGGCGGTCGAACCGTCCGCCAGCCCGGTGCTGACGCAGGCGCGCAACGGCGAGCCGCTCAAGCCCGGCCCGCACAAGATCCAGGGCATCGGCGCCGGCTTCGTGCCGCAGGTGCTGGACCTGGAACTGGTCGACAGCATCGAGCAGGTGAGCAACGAGGAAGCGGTCGACTACGCCCGCCGCCTGGCGCGCGAGGAAGGCATCCTGTCCGGTATCTCCAGCGGCGCGGCAGCGGCCGTGGCCGCCCGCCTGGCGAAGAAGCCCGAGAACGCGGGCAAGACCATCGTCGTCATCCTGCCGGACTCGGGCGAGCGCTATCTCAGCTCGATCCTGTTCGAGGGCTTGTTCAACGAAGCGGGGCTGCCGGCGTGAGCGACCGTCCGGCAAGCTTCGCCCCGCTGGCGGCGGCGGTTCCCCACCTCGACCTGCGGGGCATCGTCAGCGGCCTGCGCGAAGCCCGCGACAGCTGGCGCGCGCTGCGCAAGCGCGGCGGCGAAGGCGGCGCGCGCGAATTCCCGTCGCGCGACGCGCTGCGCGGCATCGCCGACGACTTGTGCGGCGCCTTGTTCCCGATGCGCCTCGGGCCACCGGACCTGCACGTCGAGGGCGAGGACTTCTACGTCGGCCACACCCTGGACCGCGCCCTCACCAACCTGCTGGTCCAGGTGCGCCTCGAACTGGCCTGCCAGGCACGCCACGACGAAGCGCTCGCGGCGCAGGTGGATGCGCGCGCCACTGGAATCGTGCGCGCTTTCGCCGCCGGCCTGCCGGCGCTACGCACGCTGCTCGACACCGACGTCCTCGCCGCCTTCGAGGGCGACCCGGCGGCGCGCAGCGTCGACGAGGTGCTGCTGTGCTACCCGGGCGTGCTGGCCGTCATCCACCACCGCCTCGCCCACGCGCTTTACGAACTGGGCGTGCCGCTGGTGGCGCGCATCCTCGCCGAGATCGCGCATTCGGACACCGGCATCGACATCCACCCGGGGGCGCGCATCGGCCCCGGCTTCTTCATCGACCACGGCACCGGCGTGGTGATCGGCGAAACCGCGGTGATCGGCCAGCGCGTCCGCCTCTACCAGGCGGTCACGCTCGGCGCCCGGCGCTTCGAGCTGGACACCGACGGCCACCTCGCCAAGGGCGGCGCCCGCCATCCGATCGTCGAGGACGACGTCGTGATCTATGCCGGCGCCACCGTGCTCGGCCGCATCACGATCGGGCGCGGCTCCAGCATCGGCGGCAACGTCTGGCTGACGCGCAGCGTGCCGCCGGGCAGCAACGTGACCCAGGCCGGCCTGCACCACGAGCGGCTCGAGGGGCGGGATGGGGCCGACATCTAACTTCGGCCCGGTCATCCGCAGCCTGCGCCAGCGCCAGCGATGGTCGCAGGAGCGGCTGGCCGAACTGGCGAACCTCAACCGCACCTACGTCGGCGAAATCGAGCGCGGCGACGTGGTCCCCTCGCTGCTCACCGCCCACAAGCTCGCGGTCGCCCTGCAGACCCCGCTGTCGGTGCTGATCGCACGCTGCGAACACCGCGCCACGGCCTGCGGCAGCGGCAAGCCCGCCGGCAATTGATGGCGATAGCCGGTTGAGAGCGCCCCGCCGGGGCGGGACACTCGCCGAGTCCGGATTTTTCATTCCAGATGGTTTCTGACACAAGGAGTCGACCATGGCAGCAGAAAAGAAAGTGCATCACGCGCTCGGAGACACGGCGGCCCGCCAGCTCGCCAACGCCACCAAGACCGTTCCGCAGCTCTCCACCATCACGCCGCGCTGGCTGGTGCATTTCCTGGAATGGCTGCCGGTCGAGGCGGGCATCTACCGCCTGAACACAGTCAAGAATCCGCAGGACGTGCGCGTGTCGTGTTCCCAGCGCGAGGACGAAGGCGACCTGCCCGAGATCTTCGTCGACTACGAAGAGCAGCCGCGCGAATACTTCCTGAACGCGGTCACCACGGTGCTGGACGTCCACACCCGCATCTCCGACCTCTACAGCAGCCCGCACGACCAGATCAAGGAGCAGCTGCGCCTGACCATCGAAACGGTCAAGGAGCGCCAGGAATCCGAGCTGATCAACAACCCGGACTACGGCCTGCTGGCCAACGTCTCCGACGAGCAGCGCATCTCCACGCTGACCGGCGCGCCGACCCCGGACGACCTCGACGACCTGCTGACCAAGGTCTGGAAAGAACCCGCATTCTTCCTCGCCCACCCGCTCGGCATCGCCGCCTTCGGCCGCGAGTGCACCCGTCGCGGCGTGCCGCCCCCCACCGTGTCGCTGTTCGGCTCGCAGTTCCTGACCTGGCGCGGCATTCCGCTGGTGCCGTCGGACAAGGTGCCGGTCGAGGACGGCAAGACCAAGATCCTGCTGCTGCGCGTGGGCCAGAAGCGCCAGGGCGTGTCGGGCCTGTTCCAGCCCGGCGTCGCCGGCGAACAGGGTCCGGGCCTGTCGGTGCGCTTCATGGGCATCAGCCGCAACGCGATCGCCTCCTACCTGATCTCGCTCTACTGCTCGCTGGTGGTCCACACCGAAGACGCACTGGCCGTGCTCGATGACGTTGAAGTGGGCAAGTACCATGACTACGCTGCACTCGATACCTACAAGTAACGGGCTGGCTGCCGTCGGCGGCCCCCCGCCCGGCCTGCCCGAGGAAGCGCTGCTGAGCCGGCTCGCGGGCGAGCTGTTCACGCTGCTGCCGACCGGCGCGCCGGATGCGCAACTGCCCTTCGGCCCGCCGCCGCAGCCGGCGCAGACCGAGATCGCGCTCGGCAACCGCGCCCCCGCCCTGGCGCCGATGCCGGGAACGCCGGGCGCCGCGCCGGACGAAGCCGTCGATGCGGCGCCGGCCGC
>NZ_AMXE01000034.1 GCF_000310205.1 Thauera linaloolentis 47Lol = DSM 12138
GCTGGTGGCCGCCAGTGGAGAGTGGTCAGGCATCAAGGCGTGATGGTGCCGCTGACTTTGCTGCCGCCGAAGGCTGCGTCAGGCAGCGTGCCATTGGTATACATGCCGGCCAAAGCTTCAGCGCCATTGTAGAACCGGCCCTCAATCGTGCTGCCGTTGCTGAAGAAACCTGTGTTATCGATGGTCGTGCTAGCGAAGCTGATGGTATGAGTTACACCGCCCACGACACGACTGATGCTGTTGTTGGTGGAACCTGCACCGATAGTGCCTGAGCCACTTACGTAAGAAACATCCAGTTTGCCTTTGTACAGGTTCAGATTGTCCGGCAGACCGCCGGGCAACGTATTGCCATTGGCATTGGTACCGGTCTGGCTGATACCGATCACACCATAGGTGGCATTGATTGCCGTTGGCATGTTGGAAACCGCATTATCACCCACGTACCAAACGGTCCGGTCGTTGCTGGCCATGTTCAGGTTGGTGCCCACCGGGTCGCTGTTTACCTTGGGCGCCCATTCTCCGAAGTACACACCGCTGCCCACGGCCAGCAAGGTGGGATTGGCAGCAGGAGCGCCAGAAGTGTTGGCCGCCACCTGCCCAATGACCAGGCCGCCGAACGCAGGCGCGGGTATCAGCGGCGGGAAGGACTGGATCTGGCGGATGCTGTTGACGGCGAAATTGGCGTATTGGTTATTGGAGGTGCCATTCACCGAAGCGGTATCCTTCCAAACTTGGGCAATGTTCGGCCAACTGATGATGCCGCCGATGACATGCTTCGGCCGAAGGAAACCGCCATTTCCCTGTTCGGCGATCGCGGCATTCGAACCACGAATCGGGCCGTCGGCGATATCGATATAGCCATAGATATCGTTGTTCAGCCGCAGGCCGGAGTTGCCCGTGTTAAAAAGAAAGTGATTTGAGGTACCCACCTGTACGCCGGGGCCAGAGCTGTCGCCCGCAGCAGCTTGTGCAACATTGGTCCCCATTGCGGCTATTACGGCCAAAGCCAGAATCGACTTTTTCATTTCTGCTTCCTCATATCGAGATTGATGAAATCTGGTTTTTTACAAAAAACCAGCAAAAAACTAGAAATTGATCGTCAGGCCCGCACTCAGCGTACGCCCTGGCGCAGGCAGCAATACTTTCGACATGGGGTCGAGATAGTATTCGTCCGTCAGGTTGGTGACGCTCAGATTCAGGGACATCTGCTTGTTCAGGTTGAAGTTGGCATACAAGTCATGCAGCAGAACCGATTTCCAATAGAAAGAACTCATGCCCTGGCTCCTGTACCACACGTCCTTGGGCAGCCAGGTCGTGAAGCCTGCGCCGGCTTGCGAGGCCAGCAGTTTGTCCAGTTCCTTGTTTTCCGCCCCGGCGTGATAGACGCTGCGCCAGCCCAGTTCCAGCTTGTTGCTGAGCAGGCGGGCGCCGAGCAGCAGGTCGATACTGTATTTGGGTTGCAGGCTGTTGCCGCTGTATGTGCCGTTGAAGCCGCCGGTCATGCAAGTGGGGATGCGGTTGTAGTAGGGGTCCATGGCGGAGGCGTAATCCTTGTCGCAGGTTTCCTGCTTCAAGCGCCAGGTCGCGCCCAGGCTGCCGAAATAACGTCCGCTGTCGAAGCGGGATTGCAGTTCGAGGCCGCGGGTTTTCTTCCTGTCGAACTGGATGGTTTCCAGGTCCCAGGTTCTGTCGATGAAATCCTTGATCTCGGTGTTGAAATAGCTGAAGCGCACATCTGCAAGGTGCATCTCGGGGAAGAACTGGCGCAGATCATGGGCATAGCCCAGTTCCCAGTTGGTATTGCGCTCCGGCTTGCTGGCGCCATTGATGGCGAAGTTGGCCTCGGTGCCGGCCCAACTGGAGGTGGAGGTCAGTTCGTGCAGGCTGGGGAAGCGGGTGGTCTGGGCGTAGCGCACGAAGGCGGTGCCGAAGGGGGTGATCCTGGCGGTGGCGCTCAGCACCGGGCTGAAAGCTTCGCCGGACTGATCTTCCGGTATTTCCCAAGCCTTGCCGGCATCCAGCCTTTCGTAAGCCACCTCGCCGAACACATTGTGCTTGTATTTGGCGACGAGGGTACCGGGGTTGTTGGGGTCATCCACCATTTCGGTGGCATCCAGTTCGCCGTTGGCAAAGGGGTTCTGCGATGAATCGAACTTGCCGTCCTTGCTGGGCACGAGCACATTGCTTACCAGGTGGGTGTTTGATGCATAGGCGGCGCAGTCTGGTCTCGGCTGACTATTGAGGCAGCCACCACTAGGAAAAGCCAGAACACCGCCACTTATCACAGATGCCAATGCCACTTCCTGTGCTTGTGCGCCGGAGAAGTGAATATTGGCTATGCGCAAGAAAGGGTTTGAATTATGCTCGCTGAGAAAATCGAGGAAGCGCTGCGCACTTGCCCTGAGCTGGGGGTCTGTAGGCACATATCGATTCGTGGAAGGCACCCATCCACCGCCCGTTGTATAGGAATACGTATCCACGCTCGTGAAAATGCCTGGGGCGCTCCAGTCGATGGCATTGCTCGTAGCAATCACTTCTTGGCGCAGACGGTCGTACTCGGCCTTGACCTCTGACGTCATCAGCGTCTGATATTGCAATTCCAGACCCGCAATACGCTGGTTTGCCGCATTGAACGCATTTTTCTGGCGGCGCAGTTTTGCCAGCCCGGTATCCTTGCCTTTGTAACGCATGTAGCGGGTGCCGGCGGTCAGCGTCAGCCAGCCCGTGGGCTGCCAGGCGAGATTCATCATGGCCGACCATTCCTTGCGTTCGCCGGTGCGCGGCCCGAGCAAGTCCGTCGTTTTATGCACGCCGGCCAGGCCGCCGAACATTGGCATCTCCTTGACGCTTGCTTCTACCTTGTCGTCGAGTTTTTCTTTCTGCCAACTGCCGCCGAAGGTCATTTGCAGCTTGTCCGTCAGGCGCATCAGGTTGCTGAACTCGAAGCCTGTGCGGTCATGCTTGGTCCATTGCCTGCCGGCCCCGACGATCGTGCCGTCGTGCACACCCAAGGGTTCAAACATCGGCCCCATGACTGGGTCGTCGAAAATCCACGCCATGTCTCTCTTCAAGGTGTCGTAGGTTTCCAGGTTCCGGTATTCCTGAGTGCCTTCCAGAATGGCGAGGCCGTAGGGATGCGCGCCGGTCTGGTAGCGCAGGCCGGTGGTCTTGGTATGCCAGAGGCTGGTTTCCAGATTCAGCCATCTGGAGTCCTCAGGTTTGAGGTCGTAACTCAGTTTGTAACTGTCGATCTTCATTTCCGACCGGGGCCGTTCGCTCACCATGCGCGGATACTGCGACCAGTCGTAGTCGGGGTTGGCTTGTTCGAACCCTTCTCTCAGCGCCCAGTTCAGCAAGGTGTTACCGGGTGTGGTTTCGCCGAAGGCCATGTCGGTGCGCATGAACTGAAAGCCGATTTTCTGTTGATTGGGCAGATACCAGTTGTTTTTCAACAGCGTGGTTTCGATCTCGCTGTCGGTGTTGAATACCTCGTCACCACCATGGTAGAGCTTGGTCAGGTTCGGGAAATGTATGTCGGTGCTGCTCTTGTCATAGGGGTCGTGCCCCGAGTACCGGCTGGCATTGCTTTTCCCTGAGTAGTAGTTGCCTTGTTCGCGCCGGCTGTATGAAGCCAGGAAATCGGTGTATTCATTACGCCCCGCGATTGCGATCATGCCGGAATGATCATCAAAATTGAGAAGCTCTCCGTTGCCTTTGTTGCGGGGATCCTGGTCGGAGAAATACACTTCATTCACGTTCGTTCTGACTGCGCCGGGTATGTCCTTGTAATCCTTGCCATAGAACGAACCGGGGTCGTTTCGTGGCTTCTTGGTATTGCTCGCGGCTTTCAGATTGACCTCGATGCCCCAGTTTTCACCTTCGGGGATGAGGTCCTCTGGCTCGATGGTGCGGATGCTCACTGCTCCGCCGACACCGCTTTTGACTCCCCGGCTCAGCGACGGGCCTTTTTCCACTTCGACGCTTCTGAACAGTGCCGGGTCGACATAGCTGCGGTTACCGGCGCCAAACTGATGCAGCCACACATTGGTGGATTGTTCGGTGCCATCGATGGTCAGCGGCGTGCGTCCTTCGCCACTGATGCCGCGGATGTTGGGCGTGATCGCCTGGCTGCTGCGGGTGTCCATGCTGTAGACGCCGTTCATGCCCTTGAATACGTCGCCGGGGTTGGTGGTCTGGAAGCGCTGCAACTGCTCACGGTCCTGATAAACGCTGATGACGTTCTCCAGGTAGACCTTGTCATGCCCCACCTCGTCCTTGGTGCGTTCGCCGGTGACGGTTATCTGTGTCAGTTGCGTGGCCGGGTCCGCGGTTGCAGCGGTCCGCGACAGCGTGACGTTGGTGCCCGTGCGGCGGAAGCTCACGCCGGTGCCGGACAGAAGACGGCGCAGGGCTTCGTCGGGCGAAAGGGAGCCGCTGACCGCGGGAGCCTCGTAGCCCGCCACGGTTTCCTGCGAGAAGAACAGTTGCAGTCCGGCTTGCTTGCCCAGTTGCAGCAGCGCCTGCCCTAGTGGCTGTGGGGAGATGCTGATGGAGACCGGCGCCTCCTGTGCCCATGCGGTTTGCGGCAGCGCGCCGATGGCGGCGGCGACCGAAAGCGCCAGGGAGGTCATGCACAGCCGGAGGGCGGGTGCTGGTCTGGGTGTGGTGGGTGCGTTCTTTCTTCTGCTCATGTCTTCGTGATGTCGTGTCTGGCGGTGGTGGGGGGCGCGTCCGCGCGGCCTGCTTCGGCGCGGAATCGTAGCCTGGCGTGCGGGGGATGGCCCCGTAAAGAGAACTGCCCCCAACCTATAGACGTATGAGCGGCAGGATTTCCGGAATGAAAATACGAATCATTTATGAAAATCGTTGCGGATCAGGGGCTTGCATTGCCCGCCCGAGCCTGCGCTGTGGCAGCGGAGGCGGGGGGCGCTATCGCGGCAGAATGCGTATCTGCCCGTCTGCCTGCCGATGCACACTGACCGGGGCGAAGTCGGGCAGCATCTCGAGCATGGCTTCCGGCTTGCCGCTGCGAACGATGCCCGAGATGCGGTGGCTGCGCAGCGCCGTGTCGTCGAGGTGGACGGGGTGCGGCAGGTAGCGGTTGAGTTCTTCCAGCGCCAGGGCCAGGGGCGTGTCATCGAATATGATGTCGCCGCGCTGCCAGGCGGCGATGTTCGTCACGTCGACCGTGCGGATGCCTTCGGGCGCCGCGTCATGGTAGGCCGTCACCGCTTGCCCCGCGGCCAGGCGGCGGGTGCGCCGGTTCCACCAGCGGCCGCCGGAGACTTCCACCGAGCCGGATTCCACGGCAACCTGGACCGCTGAATCGGTGCGTGACACGTTGAAGCGTGTTCCGGTCACGGTGATCTCGGTGGAGCCTGCATCGATGATGAAGGGGCTCCGCGTACTGCGTGCGACCGAAAAGAAGACCTCGCCGCGCCGCAGTTCGACGGTCCGCCTGCCTTCGTAAAGGCGGGCGATGGCCAGGGTGTCGGTATTGGCGCGCAGGATGGAGCCGTCCGGCAGCGCCAGCTCTTGATGCTCTCCGCGCCTGGTCTGCAGGTGGTAGGTTTCGAGCGGCTCATCGAACAGCCCCTGGCGGTGCAGCACGCCCATGACCAGCACGCTGGAACAGGCGCCTACCAGCCCGAGGCCGAAGGCGCGCCGCGACAGCCGCCGGTGCTGCTGCGGCGTGGCGGGGTGTGCGTCCTGTTTGAGGATGGCCCGCAGCGCCTGCGCCGACAGGTGCTGCGCCGCGCCGGAGATTCGACAGACGTTGCGGTATTGCCGGTCGTGCTCCGGGTCGGCTTGCCGCCATTGTTCGAACAGGCGGAGATCGGCTTTGCTTACCGTGCCGGAATGCAGGCGAACGAACCAGTCTGCGGCGGCATCACAGGGGCTGGCGTGTTCGGATGGTCTGGGGTCTGTGTTCATTGCAGGGGAGAAGAACGGTTGCTTGGTGTGGGAGGCCCGGTTTGCGCATCCAGCATGCGCTGGCGCCATCCCCATACCTGTTAGACGAATGGCGACGGGAAATGCCGGAACGCGTGCTAGGCATAGTGCTGCAACCGGTTGTTGAGGTGGCGGACGGCCCGCGTCATGTGTTTTTCCACCATGTCGGTGGAAATGCCCAGCGCCCGCGCGATTTCGGCATGCGTGCAGCCTTCGATCCGATGGTGGATGTAGACTTGCCGGCAGACCAGCGGGAGTTCTTCGAGCGCGCTTTGGAGGTCGGCGAGCAGCTTGCTCGAATGCGCTTCGGCCTCGGGGCCGGGCAGCTCGGAGACGGCGTGGTCGTCGAGCTCATCCAGCGGAATGCTGGGAAACGCCGTCTGGTGCCGGTGCTTGTCGATCTTGTGGTTTTGTATGCTGCGCTTCAGGTATGCGGCCGGGTTGGCCACTTTGCCGACGCCGGCTTCGAGCATGCGCAGCACCGCGTCCTGAAGGGCGTCCAGCGCGTCGTCGTCGGCGTCCGGCTTGCGCCGCCAGCCGCCAATGAGCTCACTGTAGTTCGCGAGCCAGCCTTTCTTCGACAGGGGGCGATGAGTCATGGCGGGGGTATTGCCGCAGGCGGCGCCTGGCTGGGTGAATGAGACCTATTACTATTCCGTAGGAACCCGATTCTACACTTGATGGTAGTCAAGTCCCGAAACGCGCAGGCCCGCTCCTGACCACACGCCACCCTCACGCAACTGCAATGGCGGGGCAGCCCTGCGGGGGCGCTTCAGGCGGGCGCGTACCAAGGCCGCGCTGCGGATCGGTGGCGGCACCCGCCCGGTCGGCATCGCGTCAGAATGGCAGCGTCAGCCCCGGCCACACGCTTTCGATGGCGCGGCGGAAATCGGCCTGGATGCGTGCCAGTGCTTCGGCGTCGTCGGCCTCGAAGCGCAGCACGACCACCGGCGTGGTGTTTGACGGCCGTGCCAGGCCGAAGCCGTCGGCGTATTCGACGCGCACGCCGTCGAGGGTGATGACTTCCTGGGCGTCGTCGAAACGGGCTGTCTGCTTCAGGCGCCCGACCAGTTCGAAGGGTTCGCCTTCGTTCATCTTCAGGTTCAGTTCCGGGGTGCTGACGGAGTCCGGCAGGTCTTTCAGCGCGGCATTGGCATCGGTGCGCGCGGACAGGATCTCGAGCAGGCGGGCGCCGGCGTAGAGGCCGTCGTCGAAGCCGAACCAGCGTTCCTTGAAGAACATGTGCCCGCTCATCTCGCCGGCCAGCGGCGCGCCGGTTTCCTTGAGCTTGGCCTTCACCAGCGCATGGCCGGTGTTCCACATCGTCGGCTTGCCGCCGCGCTCGCGGATCCACGGCGCGAGCTTGCGGGTGCATTTGACGTCGAAGATGATTTCGCCGCCCGGCACGCGGCTCAGCACGTCCTCGGCGAACAGCATCAACTGGCGGTCGGGGTAGATGATCTCGCCGTCCTTGGTCACCACGCCCAGGCGGTCGCCGTCGCCGTCGAAGGCGAGGCCGAGTTCGGCGTCGGTGTCGCGCAGGGCACGGATCACGTCCTGCAGGTTTTCGGGCTTGGACGGGTCGGGATGATGGTTGGGGAAGGTGCCATCGACTTCGCAGAACAGTTCCACCAGTTCGCAGCCCAGGCGGCGGAACAGTGCAGGCGCGATGCCGCCGGCGACGCCGTTGCCGCAGTCGATGACGATCTTCATCGGCCGCGCCAGCTTCACGTCGCCGGCGACGCGGTCGAGGTAGGCGCCGGCCACGTCGGCGCTGCGCAGCGCGCCGGGCGCGGCGGCACGCACGAGATCGTCGTCGGCAATGCGGTGGCGCAGGTCCTGGATCATGGCGCCGTACAGCGTCTGGCCGCCGAGCACCATCTTCAGGCCGTTGTAGTCGGGCGGATTGTGGCTGCCGGTGACCGACACGCAGGAGTCGCAGCCCAGGTGGTGGGCGGCGAAATAGGTGAGCGGGGTGGGCACGCAGCCGATGTCGATGACGTCCACGCCCGCCGCGCGGATGCCGTCGGCCAGGGCGCCGGCCAGCGCCGGGCCGGACAGGCGGCCGTCGCGGCCCACGGCGATGGCCGCCTGTCCGCGGGCGACGGCTTCCGAGCCGAGCGCATGGCCGATGGCGCGTACCGCATCCGGCGTCAGTACGGTGTCGACGATGCCGCGGATGTCATAGGCTTTGAAGATTTCCGGGGCGGGCAGGGCGTGGCGGGGCGAGGTCATGAGTCGGCTGGCATGGAGTGGATGGAAGCCGACATTGTATGCCGGCCGGGCTGCGGCTGTTCCGGTGTCGCGGTAAATGTGCAAGGGGCCGGATACCGCGTGGTATCCGGCCCCTGTGCCGTCATCTGGGATGCAGCCGGCGGTCAGTGATGGCCCTTGGGGTGCTCGCCGGTGAAGACGTAGTGCGCGCTACAGTAGGGGCACACGACTTCGCCGGTCTTGAGCACGTCGAGGAAGACGCGCGGGTGGCGCGCCCACAGCGGCGCGCCCGGCGGCGGGCAGTGCAGCGGCAGGTCCTTGGCCGTGACGGCGACGGCCTGGGTCTTGTCGGTGTTCTCAACCATGGATGAAGTCCTCTGTGCGTGGATGTCAGACGTAGGCGAGCCAGCGCTCGTATTCCGGCGCGCGGCCGTTGACGATGTCGAAGAAGCGGGCCTGCAGCCGGGTCGTGACCGGGCCGCGCTTGCCTTCGCCGATGATGCGGTCGTCGAGTTCGCGGATGGGGGTGACTTCGGCCGCGGTGCCGGTGAAGAAGGCTTCGTCGGCGAGATAGACGTCGTCGCGGGTCAGGCGCTTGGAGCCGAATTCGTAGCCGAATTCGCGCGCGACGGTGATGATCGAGTCGCGGGTGATGCCGGTCAGCGCCGAGGCGATCTCGGGTTCGTAGATCTTGCCGTCCTTGACGATGAACAGGTTCTCGCCCGCGCCTTCGGCGACGAAGCCCTGGTTGTCGAGCAGCAGCGCCTCGTCGTAGCCCATCTTGGTCACTTCGAGGTTGGCGAGGATGGAGTTGGGATAGGTGGCGGCGAGCTTGGCGCGCGGCATCGTCGAGTTGACGTGGTGGCGGGTGTAGGACGAGGTCTTGACGCGGATGCCCTTTTCCAGCCCGTCCTCGCCCAGATAGGCGCCCCAGGGCCAGGCGGCGATCGCCACGTGCACGGTGGCGCCGCGGGTGGAGATGCCCATCTTCTCGGAGCCGTAGAAGGCCAGCGGGCGCAGGTAGCAGGATTCGAGCTTGTTGGCGCGCACGACTTCCTTCTGCGCTTCCATGAGTTCATCCTTCGAATAGGGGATGTCCATCATGTAGATCTTGGCGGAGTTGATCAGGCGCTGGGTATGCTCGGCGAGGCGGAAGATGGCCGTACCCTTGACCGTGTTGTACGCGCGGACACCTTCGAAGACGGCCAGACCGTAGTGCAGGGAATGGGTCAGCACGTGCGTGGTCGCGTCGCGCCACGGAACGAGCTTGCCGTCTTGCCAGATGAAACCGTCGCGGTCAGCCATGGACATGATTTGGTTCTCCACCTCAGGAAAGTTGATTCGGCAGCCCGCGTCCGGCGGGCGGAACCCTGGGATTCTAGCGCAAAGGCAGGGCCTGCGAGCGCCGTGTTGCGCGGGTGAAAGCCTTGCGGCGGTGGGGAAAGACGCTGCCGCGCGCTAGAATGCCGGCCTGTCGTCGAAGGAGCGCGTCTTGATCGATCGCGAGTGGAAACCCAATGTCACCGTCGCCGCCGTCATCGAGCGCGACGGCCGCTTCTTGCTGGTCGAGGAACATACGCCGGACGGGCTGCGCTTCAATCAGCCGGCCGGCCACCTGGAGCGGGGCGAGTCGCTGTCCGACGCGGTCGCGCGCGAGGCGCTGGAAGAAACCGCGCACCGCTTCGTGCCGGAGTGCCTGGTCGGCGTCTACCAGTGGACGCGGCCGCAGGGCGACATCACCTACCTGCGCTTCGCCTATGGCGGCCGGCTCGAGGGTGAGGAGGCCGGGCGCCGGCTTGACGACGGCATCGTGCGCGCGGTGTGGATGACTGTCGACGAGGTGCGCGCCACCGCCGGGCGGCACCGCAGCCCGCTGATCCTGCAGTGCATCGAGGACTGGCTGGCGGGGCAGCGCCATCCCCTGTCGCTGGTACGTCATTACTGATCCGGCGGGGCATGTACGGTATCCGCGTGATCGTGCTGCTGGCCGCCGCCGGCCTGGCTCAGGCGGCGGAGCCGGCGGGCGGGGCGAAGGTCGGCATCTGCTACAACTATGGCTGCGCGCGCGAGGGCGTGGTGCGCTACGCCGCTGCCGAGCTGGACGGGCTGGCGGCGCGGCTGGATACGGCGAGGACGGCGGCCGAAGAGCGCGCCCTGCTCGGCGAGGCGGTGGGCCGGCTGTATCGCCTGGCCGGCGGCCAGATACCGGTCGGCGCGGACCGCAGCGGCAATTATCTCGACGGCGGCGCGGACGGCCGCATGGATTGCATCGACCATTCGACCTCGACCACGCGCTTGCTGAAGCTGCTGGAGTCGCGCGGCGCGCTGCGTTTCCACCGGGTGGGCGAGCCCGAGCGGCGCACGTGGTTCATCCTCCAGCACTTCAGCGCGGTGATCGAGGAACTGACGCTCGCCGAGCGCCTCGAGCGCCTGCCGCCGGGTTCGGCGCTGGCACGCTGCAACTGCACGGAAGACGGATTGATGGTCGAAGGGCCGGAGGGGGAGGAGGCGCCCGGGGCCGGTGAACGTTATGCGGTCGACAGCTGGTTCGTCGACAATGGCGAGGCGGCGGTCGTGCTGCCGCTTGCCGAATGGCTCAATGGAGGTGGACCGAATGTCCAGTAAGCAGGATGGAAACGGCATGAAGGTGGTCGTCGGCATGTCTGGCGGCGTGGATTCGTCGGTGACGGCGTTGTTGCTGAAGCAGCAGGGCTATGAGGTGACCGGCCTGTTCATGAAGAACTGGGAGGACGACGACGATTCGGACTACTGTTCGACGCGCCAGGATCTCGTCGACGTGGCATCGGTCTGCGACGTGATCGGCATCGACCTCGAGGTGGTCAACTTCAGCGCCGAGTACAAGGAGCGCGTGTTCGCCGATTTCCTGCGCGAGTACGAGGCCGGGCGCACGCCGAACCCGGACATCCTGTGCAATTCCGAGATCAAGTTCCGCTGCTTCCTCGACCATGCCATGCAGCTGGGCGCGGAGCGCATTGCCACCGGCCATTACGCGCAGGTGCGCGAATGGACCAGCGATGGCCGCAGCGAATACCAGTTGCTGAAGGCAGAGGACGGCACCAAGGACCAGAGCTACTTCTTGTATCGCCTCAACCAGGCGCAACTGGCGAAGACCCTGTTTCCGCTCGGCGCGCTGTACAAGCGCGAGGTGCGCCGCATCGCCGAGCAGGCGGGGCTGCACGTCGCGGCCAAGAAGGACTCGACCGGCATCTGCTTCATCGGCGAGCGCCCCTTCCGCGAATTCCTGATGCGCTACCTGCCGACCCGGCCGGGCGAGATCCGTGCGCTCGACGACGAGCGCGTGCTGGGCGAGCACCAGGGGCTGACCTACCACACCATCGGCCAGCGCAAGGGTTTGCACATCGGCGGCATCAAGGGCAACCAGGACGAGGCCGGCGAGCACGATGCCTGGTACGTGGCGAAGAAGGACATGCAGGCCAACGTGCTGTACGTGGTGCAGGGGCACGACCATCCCGCGCTGCTGCGCGACCGCCTGGTGGCGACCGACCTCAACTGGATCGCCGGGCGCGACCCGCACACCAACTGGGTGTATACCGCCAAGCCGCGCTACCGCACGCCCGACATGCCGTGCGAGATCGACCGCATCGCCGATGGGTGTGCCGAGATCGCCTTCGCGCAGCCGCAGTGGGCGCTGACGCCGGGGCAGAGCGTGGTGGTCTACGAATCGACGGTCTGTCTGGGCGGCGGCATCATCGTCTGACGCCGCCGTCCGGCCTCAACAGGACAGGGGGCCGGCCAGCGCCGGCCGGTCCTGCATGCGCGCCCTGGCCGAAAAGGTCTCGCAGCGTTCGATGAATTCGCGCGTGCTCTTGGGCATCGGCACGCGCGCGCGGGTGATGTAGGTGACGAGGTCGCGGCCCTGCTGCAGCAGGTTGTGCCCGTCCGTGGCCTGCTGCTGCTCGGCGGCCGTCGCGCAGTGCGGCAGGCGCGGCGAGAAGGCTGCGAGCTCTTCCGAAGCGACGACGAAGTCCGACCAGACGTCGAAGATGTCCGGATCGGTGCGCAGGGTCTCACACTTGACCTTGGCCGCGTCCGCAAAGCGGGTGATCGAGGGCTGGATGCCTTCGTACATCGGAACGGCGGCGAAGGTGGCCGACATCACCTCGCTCAGGCGGTCGATGTCGCGCAGGGTCTGCGCGATCTTGATGATGCGGCTGTCGTAGAAGGCCTCGACCGGAATCGAGAAGGCGCGGAAGGGTTCGCCCCATAGTTCGTCGATGCCTTCTTCGCCGCTGCGGTGCAGCACCAGCTTGCCCAGGCTCAGCGCCTCCTGCAGGCAGAAGCCGCATTCGCGCATCAGCGCATTGTCGGTCTCGATTTCGATGCCGAGTTCCTGCAGTTCGACGAGCTTGGTGAAGATGTCGGTGGCGCGGTTGAACAGCGCGCCCGCGAGCATCGCCCCCTTGACGCGCTTGCGCGCCGGGTCCTGCTCGGCCTCATACGCCTTGCGCGCATCCTCCAGGCGCTTGCCGGGGATGTTGATGCCGTGCTCGACGTGGTTGAACAGCCGGCGCGTCAGGGCCTGGATGAGCTGCTTCTTGGCCCGGAGTGAATTGGCCGGCGGATCGTAGACCTTGATCCAGTAGCCGTCGCAAAAAATGCGGCGCACTCCGCCGATGAGGGCGATCGTGCCGTTTTCGATGGGAGCGTTCATGACCATTCCGACCTTCGTGGCTTGCGGATGGAGCAGCACATGCCGCCCGGCCGAGGGCTCGTCCGGGCAGGAGGCGGAATCTTACGCAATGCGCTGGAAAGCACAAGCCTTGCATGCCGCGGTGCGCCTGCTTCGCTGGGCCTGGCACGTTGGCGCGTATCGCCGCCGATGCCGCCTGCCGATGTTGACCATGGACACGGCGGGGAATTCGCGCGCACCCCGCGCCGCGTGGGCGGCGCGATGCCCGGGTTCAGATGAGGTCGGACGGAATGACTGCGCGCAGTACGGTCTGGGTTTCGTGTTCGCGCACGCGGTTGGTGAACCACCACAGCGCGCCCTTCTTGATCGTCCAGTCCGCTTCCTGGCCCGACAGCAGCAGGGCGGCAAGGCGCCCGAGCGCGGGTTGGTGGCCGACGACCAGGGCGGCGCCGCTGGCGTCGGGCCAGCCGGTGGCGGCGAGGATGTCGGCGACGTTGCCGTCCGGCCCGAGGCTGCTGACGATCTCGAAGTCGTCGGCGAAGGCGCTGGCGGTCTGGCGCGTGCGCATGGTCGGGCTCACCAGCACGCGCAGGCGCTTGGGATGGTTTTCCGTCAGCCATGCCGCCATGCGCTTGGCCTGCTTGTGGCCGCGTTGTGTCAGTTCGCGCGTGTGGTCGGGGGTGCCGTCGACCGCTTCGGCGTGGCGCCAGAGCAGGAGGTCCATTCGTGTCTCCGTCGAATCAGGGGCCTGCATCATGCGTTCGCCCTGTTGCAGGCTGATGACGCCGGGTTCGTCCGGCCGTGCCGTGCTCACCATGGCGTCTTGCCCCACAGCAGCGGGTCGCAGTCCTGCAGGATGCGGCGGCGCAGGCGGGCATAGTGCGGCGCGTGCCAGCCGAGGACGAATGCGGCGGCCGGCTGCAGCGCCGCGTCTTCGTCGGCCCAGGCCAGCATGCGGCCGCGCGCGATGTCGACGTCCTGCAGAAATCCCAGCGACGCCAGGGCCTTCACCAGGCCCTCCTGGTAGCGCGCGACGGTTCTCGCCGGGAACAGCGGGGCGAAGAACTCGATGCCGTAGCGCAATTGCTTGAAGGCGATGCGCAGCATGTGCAGCCGGGGCGCCTCGAGCGTTGCGGCCGCTTCGAAGCGGCGCCGCGCGCGCTTGCGCAGGCGCGCCAGGCGCAGGCGCGCGAAGGTGCGCAGGTCGGCGGCGGCGACGAGGCTGTTGCTCGGCAATTGCAGCAGGGCCGAACCGAGTTCGAGCAGCAGGCGCCCCTGCGTGGCCATGTCGAGCGCCTGCACGGCGGCATGGCGGGCGGCCTCCCTGGCCTGGGTCGTCACCTGCAGCAGGCGGGCCATGGAGGCCTCGTCGGCGAGGCCTTCGGGGGCCACAGGAGCAAGCAGTTCGGCGTGGAAGACGTCGAGGTCGCGCGCATCGCCGAAGCGCTTGGCGTTGTCGCGCAGGCGGGCGTTCCACTGGCCGGCGAATTCGGCCGGCAGGGCGGGGGCGAAGAGCTTGAGCAGTGCGCGCAGGCGGCGCTGGGCCACGCGCAACTGGTGGATGAAGTCGGGATGGACCGCATCCGCGCGTTCGGCCGGGGTGGCGGCCGATTCGGCTGCGGCCAGGGCTGCGGCCGCGTTGGCCTGCCACTGGCGCGCACAGGCGAAGGCGAGGCTGCGGAAGGCGTCGACCACGTTGTCGCCGGGGTGGAGGTCCGACGCCTCGGCCCGTGCCGCGCCGGACGGCGTTCCCAGGAACAGGCGGTAGCCGCGTTCGGCCTTGGACAGGTCGGCCGGCATCAGCGGCAGGGTCTGCGCCAGTTCGCAGGCCAGGGCGAACAAGTCCTCGGCCCGGCCCTGTTCGAGTTCGAGCTCCAGTTCGCAGATTGGCGCCTTGCGTTCGATGCCTTCCGGCGTCGTGACCTGCACCTCGCCGGAATCGATCATGAGCAGGATGCTCACCCCTTCGCGCGGGCACAGGCGGCGCGTCTCGCGGCGGAAGCGGGTGGTGAACACCGGCACCAGCGCAGCGGCATGGCGGTTGAGCAGCTTCGCCGCCTCGGGGGCGTCGACCTGCGAGAAATCGAAGCTGCCCGTATATGGCTGTTCCCATTCGGGGCGCTGGGACAGGCCGCCGTTCGATACGGCGGCGCACTTCACCGTCTGCAGCCAGTTGCGGCCCTGGCGGCGGGTGCGCACGGCCACCTTGCGCGCCTTGAGCTGTAGCTCGGGAGTGTCGTAGTAAGTGTTGTCCAGCGTGGCTGCGTTGCCGAGCTTTTCCGCGCCGGCGACCAATGGGTGACGGCGTACCGCCGCCAGTGCGCGCCGGGGAAGGGCAAGCTTCAGCTCGATTTCCTGGTTCATGAGGCTTTGCCCCGCCGAGGGGCGTCAAATTGAAAACTCCCGGATTCTAGCCACCCGCCTCCGCGGCGTCATGCATGGTTTCGTGACAGCGAATATTTCATCGTCCGCCGGGTTCGGGTGCCCATCCTTGCCGCGCTTGCGTTTGCGCCGTTCATTCGTCGAACACGTGGCGCCACAGGGCGATGACCGGTGCGCGCGCCGCCTCGGCTTCGTCGGGCGGAATGCGCGACGGCAGGTCATTGAGCCGCTGGCGGTGCTGCAGGCGGCGCAGTTCGCGGTAGCTGTCGGCGCAGGCCGCGGCGAGCTCGGCCGGGATGAGGCCGAGTTCGCCGGCGATGCGCAGCAGCGCGATGTTGCCGAGGTTGCCGGTGAGCCGGGGGTGGGCGTGTGAATGGCCCAGCACCAGGTACTGGATCAGGAACTCGACGTCGATCAGGCCGCCGCGGTCGTGCTTGAGGTCGAAGCGTTCGGCGTCCTTGCCGGCGTGGGCGTCGCGCATCTTGCGGCGCATCGCCAGCACTTCGGTGCGCAGCGCATCGAGCTCGCGCGGCAGGCGCAGGACTTCGTCGCGGATGCGTTCGAAGGCTTCGCCGATGGCGCGGTCGCCGGCGGAAAAGCGGGCGCGGGTCAGCGCCTGGTGCTCCCATACCCAGGCCGATTCGAGCTGGTACTTGCGGAAGGCTTCGAGCGATACCGCGATCATGCCCGACTCGCCGTTGGGGCGCAGGCGCAGGTCGGTCTCGAAGAGCTGGCCGGCTGCGGTCTGGCTCGACAGCCAGGTGTTGGTGCGCTGCGCCAGCCGGGCGTAGACCTCGGCGGCCTCGGGGGCGTCGTCGTCGTACAGGAAGACGATGTCGAGGTCCGAGGCGTAGCCCAGTTCCTTGCCGCCCAGCTTGCCGTAGCTGATGACGGCGAATGCGGGTTCGTCGCGGTGGCGGATTCTGATCCGGCTCCAGCAGCGCGGCAGCGTGAGGTCGAGCATGATGTCGGCCAGCTCGGACAGGTGGTCGGCGAGCTTCTCCACCGTCAGCAGGCCGGCGATGTCCTGCGTCAGCAGGCGGAAGACCTGGGCGTGGTGCTGTTCGCGCATCACGTCCATCTGCCGTTCCATGTCGGGTTCGCAGCCCGCCAGTTCCGCTTCGAGGCTGGCGCGGAAGGCTGTCCAGTCCGGCGCGGTTTCGAGGTTGCGTGCGTCGAGCATCTCGTCGAGCAGCAAGGGGTGGCGGGTCAGGAACTGCGCGCCCCAGCGCGACGCGCTCATCAGGTCGGCGACGCGGCGCAGGGCCTGCGGATACTGCTGCAGCAGCGCGAAGTAGGCGCCGCGGCGGCCGATGGCTTCCATCAGGTCGAGGCAGCGGGCCAGCGTGTCGTCCGGGCCCGGAGTGGCGATCGCCGCTTCGACGATGCGCGGGATCAGCGCGTCGAAGCGGCTCTTGATGTTGTTCGGCAACTGGCGGTAGCGCGCGCTGGCGTGGATCGAGGCCAGGCGTTCGGCGCCGTTGCGCGGATGGCGGTAGCCGAGCTCGCCCAGCGCGGTGACGACGCTGTCCACGTCCTCGGCGCCGGCCCAGGTGGCGTCGAGGCTGTGGTCCTCGTCCGACGGGTCGCCGAACACGGCGTCGAAATGCCGGCTGACCACGGCGCGATGGGCGTCCAGCGCCGCGCTCAGCGCCGCATGGCCTGCAAAGCCCATGGCCTGCGCGATCAGCGCCTGGTCGGCCTCGCTCGCCGGCAGCTCGTGGGTCTGGGCATCGTCGAGGTATTGCAGGCGATGTTCCAGCCGGCGCAGGAAGTCGTACGCGGCCGACAATTCCCGTACCGCGTCGGCCGACAGGATGCCGCGCTCGGGCAGCAGCGCCAGCGCACCCAGCGTCGGGCGGATCTGCAGCGCGGTGTCGCGTCCGCCGCGGATGAGCTGGAACACCTGGGCGATGAACTCGATCTCGCGGATGCCGCCGGGGCCTAGCTTGACGTTGTTGGCGCGGTCGCGCCGGGCGACCTCGCGGCGGATCTGGGCGTGCAGGTCGCGCATCGCATTGATGGCGCCGAAGTCGAGATACTTGCGGAACACGAAGGGGCGGGCGATGTTGCGCAGCTCGGACCAGCGCTCGCCCAGCATCACGCGCGCCTTGATCCAGGCGTAGCGCTCCCATTCGCGGCCCTGGGTGACGAAGTAGTTTTCCAGCATGTCGAAGCTGCACACCAGCGGGCCCGACTCGCCGTTGGGGCGCAGCCGCATGTCGACGCGGAACACCTGGCCGTGCTCGGTGACCTCGGCCAGGGCCTGGATGAGCTGCTTGCCCAGGCGCTCGAAGAACTCGTAATTGCTGATGACCTTGTTGCCGCCGGTGTCGCCGTCTTCCGGATAGATGAAGATCAGGTCGATGTCCGAAGAGACGTTCAATTCGCGCCCGCCGAGCTTGCCCATGCCGATCACCAGCAGTTCCTGCTCCCAGCCGGTGGGCGACAGCGGCAGGCCGTAGCGTTCGACGAGCGCGGCGCGCAGCACGTCGTGGGCGTGGCGCACGGCGACCTCGGCCAGCACCGTCATGGTTTCGGTGACTTCGGCCAGCGGTGCGCTGCGGCACAGGTCGCGCACGATCAGATGGCACAGTACCCAGATGCGCAACTGGCGCAGGGCGGGGCGCAGCGCCGCGTCCGGGCCGCCGAGCGCGGCTTCGCGCGCGGCGATGAAGGCTTCCATGCGGCGCGCGTCGACCGGGCCGTCGATGCTGGCCGCGAGCGCCTCGTCCAGCCACGGCTGGCTGTCGAGCATGCGGCAGAGGTAGCGCGAGAAGCGGCGCGCATCGTGCACTGCCTGCAGGTGTGCCGGCAGTGTGTCGTGGGTGGCGGACATGGTACGGCTCCGGTGCCTTCGATCTGATCGTTGGTAGAATGTCGGCCCTCGCGGCGAATGCTGCCGGCGGGCGCCGAGTGCGCAGGCACTGCGCAAGCGTTGCGCAGGAATGTGTAGTTTATCCGGGCGCCGCCGTCTCCGTACGCGCCAGCGGGTGCCCGGGAGCGGGGCTGCGCGCGATCCTGCGCCGCGCGGCCGTCCGCCCGTCCCGAATTTTGGCCCGGCAAGCCGCTGCGACCCTGGATGAATCCGCTTCCCGAGCCCAACTCCGAATCCTCCCCATCCGCGTTTCCGGCGCCCGTTCCGCCGCCGACGCGGACGGCGCGCGTGCGCGCGGCGCTGGGCTGGATCGGCAACGCGCTGGTGCTGGGCTGGATCGTCGCGGCCAGCGCGATGCTGCTGCTGCGCTATGCCGCGCTGCCCGCGGTCGGCGAATTCCGTGCCGAGATCGCCGAGGTGGCGGGGCAGGCGCTCGGCTTGCCGGTGACGATCGATGCCATCGACGGCGACTGGGCCGGCTGGCGCCCGCGCCTGATCCTGCGGCGCGTCACCGTGTCCGATGCCGAAGGCCAGCCGGCCCTGCATCTGCCCAGGGTCGATGCCACGCTGGCCTGGTCTTCCCTGCTGCGCTGGCAGGCGCATTTCCACCGGCTCGAGATCGCCGCGCCCGAGCTGAGGCTGAGGCGCGATGCCGATGGGCGCCTGTTCGTCGCCGGCCTGCCGGTGTCCGCGGACGAAGGCCGGGGCGGGGGGCTGGACTGGCTGCTCGCGCAGCGCCAGATCGTCATCCACGATGCCGTCCTGCGCTGGGACGACCGCCTGCGGGGCGCGCCGGAGCTGGTGCTCGATAAAGTGGAGCTGCGCCTGGACCAGCGTTTCGGCCTGCGGCGCTTTGCCTTGCGCGCCCGGCCGCCGCAGGCACTGGCTTCGACGCTGGATGTGCGTGGAGAGCTGCACCGCCTCGACGCCGATGCCCCGCTTTCGCTCGCCTCGGCCGGGCGCCTTTACGTCTCGCTCGATCGTGCCGACCTCGGCGGCTGGCGGCCGTGGCTCGATTATCCGCTGCCGCTGCAGGGCGCCGGCGGCGTGCGCGCCTGGCTGGAGTCGCACGCAGGGGGGCGCTTCGACCTCGCGCGCGGGCTGGGTTTCGGCCGCGTGCCGGAGCGCGGCTGGGGCGTGACCGCCGACCTTTCGCTCGACGGCGTGCACACGCGGCTGGGCGAAGGCCTGCCCGAGCTTGCCCTGGGCCGCCTGGATGGGCGCCTGAGCATCGACCGCGGTGCCGCCGGCCTCCGCGTGCGCACGCAGGGCCTGGCATTGCGCACCGCCGACGGACTTGCGCTGGAGCCGACCGATCTCGATCTGCTGGTCCGGGACGGCGAGCCGGCGGAAGCCGGCGGAAGCCTTGCCGCCAGCCGGGTCGACGTCGATGCGCTGGCACGCCTTTCCGCCTTCTTGCCGATCGACGAGGCGCTGCGCGCCCGGCTTTCCGCTCTTGCGCCGCAGGGCCGGCTGGATGCCTTGCGCCTGAGCTGGGAGGGGGCGCCGGCGGCGCCGCTGGGGTGGAGCGTGTCCGTGCGTTTCGCGGAGCTGGGCCTGCAAGCGCGCGAGGGCATGCCCGGGTTCGGGGGCCTGAGCGGCACCCTCGAGGGCGACGAGGGGGGCGGCCGCTACAGGCTCGAGGGCCGCGATGCGAACCTCGATTTGCCCGAGGTCTTCGAATCCGGCGGCCTGCAGTTCGATCTGCTGCGCGCGGAGGGCGGCTGGCAACGGCGCGACGGACGGATCGAGGTCACGCTCGACGGCGCACAATTCGGCAATCCGGACGCGGCGGGCACGGCATCCGGGGTTTATCGGCCGCAGGCGGGCGGCGCGGGCGAGATCGACCTGCAGGCCAGGCTGACGCGCGCCGAAGGCAGCGCGGTGTGGCGCTACCTGCCGCGCGTCGTCGGCCCCGATACCCATGACTGGGTGCGCAAGGCGATCCGCCGCGCCGACGTGCCCGAGGCGAGCCTGCGCCTGCGCGGCGCGCTGGACGACTTCCCGTTCCGCGACGGCAACGGCGAATTCCGCGTCGTGATCCGCGTCGCCGATGCCGTACTCGACTATGCCGAGGGCTGGCCATCGATCGAGGGCATCTTCGGGGAGGTGCGCTTCGAGGGGCCGGGGATGCGCATCGAAGCGCCGCGAGGACGCATCTTCGGCGTGGCCTTGTCCGGCGTCGTCGCCGATGTGCCCGACCTCGACATGCATCCGCTGTCCGAGGTGATGACCATCACCGGCAAGGCCTCGGGGACGACCGCCGATTTCCTGCGCTTCGTGTCCGAAAGCCCGGTGTCCAGGCGCATCGGCGGTTTTACCGATGGCATGCGGGCGGAGGGGACGGGCACGCTCGATCTGCGTCTGGTGATGCCGCTGCGGCATGTGGCCGACAGCACAGTCGCGGGCGAGTACCGCTTCGGCGCCAACCGCCTGTGGCTGCTCGAAGGCCTGCCGGTGCTGGAGGCGGCGGCGGGCAGGCTGCGCTTCACCGAGGACAGCTTGTCGATGCCCGAGGCGCGCGCGCAGTTCCTCGGTGCGCCGGCCCGGATCACGGCGCGGACATCGGACGACGGTACGGTCCGCTTCGATGCCAGCGGCGTGGCGAGCGCATCGGCCCTGTCGGCGGCCTGGGACCTGCCGCTGCTGGAACATCTGTCGGGAACTGCGGCGTGGAAGGCGCAGGTCGGCATCGCCCGCGGGGCGACGAGCGTGAGCGTGGAGTCCGGACTGGCGGAACTGGTATCGAGCCTGCCTGCCCCCTTCAACAAGAACGCGGGCGAGCCCTGGCCCCTGCGTGTCCGCTTCGATGCCCCGGAGGGCGCGGCGCCCCGGGTGCTGGGGCTGAGCCTGGGCCTGGGGCCGGACGAGGCGCTGCGCGCCGAGCTGGCATGGCCGGGTGGCGGGCGGCCGATGCATGGCGGCGTGGTGCTGAATGGCGGGGAGGGAGAGCCCGTACGCCAGGCCGAGCGCGGCCTCAGGCTGGCGGGGCGCTTGGATGCGCTCGATGCGGATGCCTGGCGCAAGCTGTTCGATTCCGGGGATGCCGACGCCGTTGCGCTGCCGATTGCCGATGTGTCCGTCGAAGTCGGGCGCTTGCAGGTTTTTGGCCAGACGCTGAACGATTTCAGCCTGCACAGCGTGGCCGACGAGGGGGGCTGGAAGGCGCGGGTGAGGAGCGATCGTGCCGTTGGCGAACTCGACTGGCGCGATACGGGGGCCGGCGCGCTGCGCGCGCGTTTCGAGCGGCTCAGCGTCGGCGAGGCGAGGTCCGCGGAGGCGAGCGCCCGGGCCGACGATGCGGCCGATGCCGATGAAACACCACCGCGCCGGCTGCCGGCGCTGGACGTGATGGCCGAGCATTTCGTGCTGCGCGGCCGGGAACTGGGCCGGCTCGAAGTGTTCGCGCGCAACCGCTCCGGCGTGTGGCTGCTCGAACACCTCGGTCTTCGCAATGCCGACGGCTACCTCGAGGGCAGCGGCGAATGGCGCACCACGGGCCATCAATCCACGCGCCTCGATTTCGATCTGCAGGTGGCCGACATCGGCCGTTTCTCGCAGCGGCTCGGTTACGACGACGTGGTGCGCGGCGGCAAGGCCACGCTGGGTGGGCAACTGCGCTGGCAGGGGGCGCCGACCGGCATCGACTCCCCGACGCTGGCGGGCCGGATGACGCTGGCGGCGGAGGCGGGCCAGTTCAACAAACTCGAGCCAGGGGTGGGGCGACTGCTGGGCATTCTCAGCCTGCAGGCCTTGCCGCGCCGGATCACGCTGGATTTCCGCGATGTGTTCTCCGCGGGATTCGCCTTCGATGGCATTTCCGGTAGCATCGACGTGGCCGACGGCGTGATGCGCACCGAGGACCTTGACATCCGCGGGCCGGCGGCGCGTGTCCGTATGCGCGGTTCGGCCGACGTCAAGGCCGAAACCCAGGATCTGCGCGTGGCGGTGCAGCCGACGCTGTCGGAGTCGGTCGCGATCGGCGCGGCGGCAGGGCTGCTGAACCCTGTCGCGGGCGTGGTGACCTATCTTGCGCAGAAGGCGCTCAGCGATCCGATCGAGAAGTTCTTTGCCTATGAATACGAAATCACCGGCACCTGGGACGATCCAGCGGTCCGGCGTCTCGGCGCCGCGGCGCAAGGGGCGCCGGCCCAGTGATCCGGTCCGATGGGTGGCCGGGTTCCCGCCGCCCTGATTGTTCACCCAACGCCATCACGATCTCTCCGAAGCCCTGCATGAGCACATCGCAAGCCACATCCCCCGCTTCTTCCCCATCCGCGCCCGGCAGCACGCGCGTCGCCGCCATCCAGACCGTGTCCGGTCCCGATGTCGGGCACAACCTCGAAGTCGCCGCCGGCCTGGTGGCCGAGGCCGCCGCCGCGGGGGCACGCCTGGTGGCGCTGCCGGAGTACTTCCCGCTGATCACGGCCGACGAGCAGGCCAAGGTGCGCATCCGCGAGGCCGATGGCGCCGGGCCGCTGCAGGACTTCCTCGCCGGGCTGGCGAGCCGGCACGGGGTCTGGCTGGTGGGGGGCACCGTTCCGCTGGCGGCCGAGGCCGACGACAAGGTGCGCAACAGCACCCTGGTCTATGACGATGCCGGCAGGCGTGTGGCGCGCTACGACAAGATCCACCTGTTCGGCTTCCAGCGCGGCGGCGAGCGCTACGACGAGGCGGCGACGATCGAGCCGGGTGCTGCCGTGTGCGCTTTCGATTCGCCGCTCGGGCGCGTCGGACTGTCGGTGTGCTACGACCTGCGCTTTCCCGAGCTTTTCCGCGCGATGGGCGAGGTCGACCTGATCGTGCTGCCGGCGGCCTTCACCCATACGACCGGCCGCGCGCACTGGGAAGTGCTGCTGCGCGCGCGCGCGATCGAGAACCAGTGCTACGTGATGGCGCCGGCCCAGGGCGGCCGCCATCCGAGCGGGCGCGTCACCTGGGGCCACACCATGGTCATCGACCCCTGGGGCGAAGTGCTCGCCTGCCGCGAGGAAGGCCCCGGCGTGGTGTTGGCGGATATCGACCCGGCGCGTATCGCCGGTGTGCGCGAAAGCTTGCCGGCGATGCGCCACCGCTGCCTCGACTGAGCCCCGCTGAATACCCCGAACCGAACGGGGCGCCGATCGTTTCGGCGCCCGGCCGGTCCAACCCGGCACTGCACCCAAGGATCAAGCATGAGCAAGAGCCAGAACCCGCTGAAAACCGCCGACCGCTACCTGTTGTCACCCCACGGCCTGGGCGAGGCGGAAATCGAGAAGACCTTCCGCAAGCTGATGCGGCACGACATCGACTTTGCCGACCTGTATTTCCAGTACCAGCGTTCTGAAGCCTGGAGCCTGGAGGAAGGCATCGTCAAGTCGGGCAGTTTCGACATCGAGCAGGGCGTGGGCGTGCGCGCGATCAGCGGCGAGAAGACGGCCTTCGCCTATTCGGACGACATCTCGCTCGACGCGCTGCTGGATGCGGCCACCGCCACTCGCGCGATCGCCGCCGCGGGCGAGCGCCGGCGCGTGGACATCGTGCCGCACAAGCTCAAGATGCGCCTGTACCGCGCCGACGATCCGCTCGACTCGCTCGACGATACGGCCAAGGTCAGGCTGCTGGAGCGGCTGGAAAGCTTCGCCCGCGCCGAAGACCCGCGCGTCACCCAGGTCATGGCGCACATCGCCGGCACCTGGGAAGTGGTGATGGTGGCACGCAGCGACGGCCATCTCGCAGCCGACGTGCGTCCGCTGGTGCGGGTGTCGATCACCGTGATCATGGAAGAGGACGGGCGCCGCGAGCAGGGTAGCGGCGGCGGCGGCGGACGCTACGATTATGGTTATTTCTGCGATGATCGCCTGCACGATTATGCCCATGCGGCCGTGCACCAGGCGCGCGTCAACCTCGGCGCCGATCCGGCGCCGGCGGGGTCGATGCCGGTCGTGCTGGGGCCGGGCTGGCCGGGCATCCTGCTGCACGAGGCGATCGGCCACGGGCTGGAAGGGGATTTCAACCGCAAGGGCAGTTCGGCCTTTTCCGGCCGCATCGGCCAGCAGGTGGCGGCCCGGGGCGTCACCGTGGTCGATGACGGCACGCTGCCCGACCGCCGCGGCTCGCTGTCGATCGACGACGAGGGCAACCCGACCCAGCGCACGGTGCTGATCGAGGACGGCATCCTCACCGGCTACATGCAGGACATGATGAACGCCCGCCTGATGGGCATGGCGCCGACCGGCAACGGCCGGCGCGAGTCCTTCGCCCATCTGCCGCTGCCGCGCATGACGAACACCTACATGCTGAACGGCGACAAGGACCCGGAAGAGATCATCAAGTCGGTGAAGAAGGGTTTGTACGCGGCGAACTTCGGCGGTGGGCAGGTGGACATCACGTCGGGTAAGTTCGTGTTTTCCACCGCCGAGGCCTACTTGATCGAGGACGGCAAGGTGACGCGCCCGGTTAAGGGCGCGACGCTGATCGGCAACGGCCCGGACGCGCTGACCAAGGTGAAGCTGATCGGCAACGACATGCGGCTCGACCCCGGCGTCGGCACCTGCGGCAAGGACGGCCAGAGCGTGCCGGTGGGCGTCGGCCAACCGACGCTGCGCATCGACGGGCTGACGGTGGGCGGCACCGCCTGATCGTCAGGCAGGCGGGGCGGGGGCGCGTGTCCTCGCCCCCGTCCGAATCAGCTCTGGACCGGCTTGCTGCCCTTGTCCCCGGTGCCGCTGGTGTCGTGCTTGTCGCCGCTGCAGTTGCTCGGCACGTCGATCTCCACGATCGGTAGCAGGCTGGCGGCCTGGGCCGGGGTGCAGATGGCGTAGGCCAGGGCGGTGGTGGTGATGAGGGTGGCGATGGTCTGGCGTGTGATCATGTCCGGCTCCTTGGGGGGCTTCAGCGTTCGACATCCGGGCTGCCGCCGCGGAACAGGTCGGGCGTCAGGCCGTGGCGCTGCAGCAGGCGGTAGAACTCGGTGCGGTTGCGTTCGGCCAGCCGTGCAGCGTCCGAAACATTACCCGCTGTCAGTTTCAGGAGCTGTATCAGGTAGTTTCGCTCGAAGCGGCGTTTGGCCTCGGCGTAGCCGAGCGCTTCGATGGGCTGCACGCGCAGCGCGCGCTCGACCAGGGTGCGCGGGATCAGCGGCGTCGTGGCCAGCGCACAGACCTGTTCGACCACGTTCTGCAGCTGGCGCACGTTGCCGGGCCATTTCGCGGTGGCCAGGGCTTCGAGCGCGTCGGGGGCGAAACCGCCCAGTTCCTTTCCGTACTTGCGCGCGAGCCGGCGCAGGAAGTGTTCTGCCAGCAGCGGGATGTCTTCGCGGCGTTCGCCGAGCGTGGGCAGTTCCAGGCTGACGACGTTGATGCGGTAGTACAGGTCTTCGCGGAACTGGCCATTGGCCAGGGCCGCGTCGAGGTCGCGATGGGTAGCGGACAGGATGCGCAGGTCGACCGGCTCGGCGCGGGTGGCGCCCACCGGGCGTACCGCGCGTTCCTGCAGCACGCGCAGCAGCTTGACCTGCAGCGAAGGCGGCATGTCGCCGATTTCGTCGAGGAGCAGCGTGCCGCCGTGCGCGGCCTGTACCAGGCCGGTGTGGTGGCTGGTGGCGCCGGTGAAGGCGCCGCGCACATGGCCGAACAGTTCCGATTCGAGCAGGGGTTCCGGTATCGCGCCGCAGTTGATCGCGACGAAGGGCGCCGCGGCGCGCGGGCTGGCGCGGTGGATGGCGCGTGCGAGCAGTTCCTTGCCGGTGCCGCTGTCGCCGCGGATCAGCACGCTGGCGTCCGACGCGGCGACGAGCCTGGCTTCGTCGAGCAGCGTGTGCATGCGCGTGCTGTGGCTGATGAGGTCCGCGCGCCAGCTCTCGTCGGTGGCGTGGCTAGCGGCGGGCGCGGGCTTGCCGAGTTGCAGGGTATGGGCGATGCGGGCCAGCAGCGCCTGGCTGTCGAAAGGTTTGGTCAGGTAGCCGGCGACGCCGCGCGAGGTGGCTTCGACGGCATCCGGAATCGTGCCGTGGGCGGTAAACAGGATGACGGGCAGCGCCGGGTGCTGCTGGCGGATTTCGTCGAACAGCGCGAGGCCGTCGCCGTCGGGCAGGCGCACGTCGCTGAGCACGAGATCGAAGCGTTCGACGCCGAGCCGTGTGCGCGCGGCTTCGGCAGACGCCGCCGTCGTGACACGGTAGCCGCTCGCCTTCAGGCGCATCGACAGGAGCCGCAGCAGATCGGCATCATCATCGATGACCAGCAGGTGTTGTGCGGCGGTGCCTGCCTCCGTGGCCGGATATGGGCGCCGGCTCACTGCGGCAGCGTGCGCGGCGCCGACGGCTGGAGCGCGGGGGGGGCCAGGCTGCGTTCTATCTCGACCAGGGCGTCGAGTTTGCGCTGCAGCGATTCGTTGCGCTGCTCGCTGTCCTTCAGGGCTGCCGCGCTGCGTTCGAGTTGCTGGCCGAGACGGTCGTTGAGCCCGGCGAGCCGCTGGCGTTCCTGGATCTGCTCGAGCAGCGCGCGTGCATAGGGTTGCAGGGCGAGCGAATCGGGGTCTTCGGCCGAAAGCAGGCCCTGGAGCAGGTTGCGCGCGCGCGGCAGGTTGGACTGGCGGGGCCTGGCGGCGCCGATTGCGGCTTGCAGCGTTTCGGCGGCAGCGTTGCGTGCCGGCGGGCCTGCATCGGCATGGGGGGCTGCTCCGCTTTCGCCGGCATCGGTGTCCGGCAGGGAGGCGCAACCCGTTGCTACTGTTGCGCAAAGCAATGCGAGTACGAGGGCGAGAGGCTTGGAGCTGCGGTGAGGTTCAGGTCGCATGGGGGAGTTCGACTCGAAAATGGGCGCCACGTTCGGTCGGGAGCGCGGAGACCTTGCCATGATGGGCGGCAATGAATTCCCGCACGATGGCCAGGCCGAGGCCCGTGCCCTTGGCCGCGCGCTGGTCGGGGTGGCTGCCCTGGAAGAAGGGTTCGAAGATGCGTTCGGACTCTTCCGGCCGGATGCCGGGGCCGTCGTCGATACAGTCGATGACCACCTTCTCGTCCTGTGTCGACAGTTCGATGCGCACGCAACTGCCGGCCGGGCTGAAGCCGATCGCGTTGGCGATGAGATTCGAAAGCGCGATGCGGAGCTTGCCGGTGTCAGCGCGCACGAGCGGGGCGTCGCCTGCGATATCGACGGTGACGTCGCGTGCCTGGGCCTGCAACTGCAGTTCGCCGGCGACTTCGCGCACCATCGGCAGCAGCGCGCTCGGATGCAGGTCGAGGCGGCGGGCATCGAACTGGATCGCGTTGTAGTGCAGCAACTGCTCGATGCGTTCCTGCAGCGCCCGCGTGTTGTGTTCGAGGATGGCCGCGACCTCCTGCTGCTCGGGGGTGAGCCGCCCGAGCACGCCGTCTGCCAGCAGGGACACACCTTCGCGCAGGGAGGCGAGCGGTGTCTTCAGTTCGTGGGAGACATGGCGCAGTACCCGATTGCGGTTGGCTTCCAGCTCGCCGAGGCGCAGGCGCAGCCAGTCGAGCTGCTTGCCGACGCGGCGCAGGTCTGCGGGGCCGTCGATGCCGATGGGCTGGCCGAGGCGGCTCTCGCCGATGTCGGCGATGCTTTGCTCGATGCGGCGCAGGGGGCGCAGCAGCCACCAGCCGGTGAGCCCGGCGAGGGTGATGGCGAGCGCGAGCGCAGCGAGGATATGGCCCGTCAGCCGTTCGCGGCGCTGGTCCAGGGCGTCGAGCAGTTCGTGATTGCGGGTCATGATGTGTCCACGGACTTCCTGCGCCAGGCTGTCATTGATCCGGGCGAGCGCGGCAAGTGCCGCGGCTGCGGCCTCGTTGCGCTGTGAGGCGTCCGCCGCGGCGGCATGTCCGGCCACGGCCGCCTCGGCCGCCTCGGCCTGCTGGCGCCATTGCGCGGCAAGGGGGGCGATGCCGGGCAGCCGGTTCTCGATCTCGGCCAGGGCGGAAAGGGTTTCGGCCCTGGCGCCGTGGAAGCGTTCAAGGAAGGAGCTTTCCTCGTACACCAGGTACTGGCGCGCGCCGCGCTCGAGGTCGACGGTGCGTTCGGCGAGCCGCTGCATGCCGCTGCTGAGTGCGAGCGAGGCCGTTGCGCTATTGCGGCTGTCGCGGGCGAAGCTCTCGAGCCCCAGCCAGCCGCTGATGGCGGCTGCCCCCAGGATGGCG
Source organism: Thauera linaloolentis 47Lol = DSM 12138 (assembly GCF_000310205.1). GTDB lineage: Bacteria > Pseudomonadota > Gammaproteobacteria > Burkholderiales > Rhodocyclaceae > Thauera > Thauera linaloolentis. Next base: position 28,234 of record NZ_AMXE01000034.1, read on the forward strand.
ACGATCAGCAGGAAGCTTGCGAGCAGGGTTGAACTGAATGACGGACGCGACATGAAGGCACACGGCGACGGGGGCAACCCCCGTGATTCTAGGTGAGCGGCAGAGCCGACGGCATATGCAAGTGCAAGCCCAGGTTACGGCTGCCGTGGACTGTCGTGCTGTCGCGACACGGAAAAAAGCAGCGATAACAACCGGTTCGGGAAATCTACCGGATATCTGTCGGGCCTTGGCGACATTTCCGGCTGCCGCTTGCTGCCATGCCGTCGGTCCGGATGCGGGGAGGTGTATGCAAGTCTATGATATTGCGTAGGAAAGTAATTTAAGGCATGGCTCTTGCGAGTGGTCTTTGCGAAATGTCCTCGCGACCGTGCCGGACGGTCGGAGTCAAGCCCAAGGAGAATCCATGTTCAACAAGCCGAGTCTGTTCCCGAAATCCGCCGAACCCGTCAGCCAGCGTACCGTGCCCGCGCGGCCTGCAACGGGCGTTGGCGGCAGCGTCTCATCCGCGGCGGGCCTGTCCGCCGAATCGTCGCTCGTGCGGGATGCCAGGGATTCCGTGCAAGCCGCCGCGGAGGTGGCGAAGCAGCCCGTGCCGGCGGATGCCGGGGCCAGTGGCGGCAGCCGGCTGATTGTCGGGCCCGACGTCAAGCTGAAGGGGGCGGAGATACTCGATTGCGACACGCTGGTCGTGGAAGGCCGCGTCGAGGCGACGATGGATAGCCGCGTCATCCGCATCGCCGAGAACGGCGCCTATGAAGGCACGGTCGGCATCGATGTCGCCGAGATCCATGGCCGTTTCGAAGGCGAACTGACGGCGCGCCAGCAACTGATCATCCATGCCACTGGCCGGGTGAGCGGCAAGATCCGCTATGGCAAGATCCTGATCGAGGAAGGGGGCGAGGTATCGGGGGACGTGCAATCGCTCGCCAGGGCGGGGGGCAAGGAGAGCATGCGCACGGCGGAGAGCCGCGCGGCCGACAGCAAACCCCCGCTTGCTGCCGTAGCCGGCTGAGCGCAGGACGGCAGCCCCGCCGCGGGCTCGCTGTCCGGTCTCCTTCAATCCGGCGGCGGGGTGGTGGTGGCGCCGGCCGCCAGTTGCTGCGGCCGCCAGTTCCAGTGCTTCTCCCACGCCGCGCGCACCAGGTTCGGATACTCCGCTTTGCCCAGGCTGCCGTTGTAGCGTCCGAGCGCGCGGAAGAGGTTGCCTTTCTCGATGTCGAGGTAATGGCGCAGGATCGTGCAGCCGTAGCGCAGGTTGGTGCGCAGGTGGAAGAGGTTGTCGTCCGGGCGCTCCATGACCTTGAGCCAGAACGGCATCACCTGCATGTAGCCGCGCGCGCCGGCCGACGAGATCGCATATTTGCGGAAGTTGCTTTCGACCTGGATCAGGCCGAGCACCAGTTGCGGGTCCAGTCCGGCGCGGGTGGCTTCGTAGTGGATGCTGGTGAGCAGCTCGTTGCGGTAGCTGGCGTCGGGGATGCGCTTCTGCAGCCGGCGCGACATCTCCGCCAGCCACTGCGCGCGTTCGCCCGCATCGGGGATGGGCAGCATCGGCGCTGCGGCATCGCTCACCGCTTCGTGCAGTGCCGCGCGCACGCTCGCCGCCAGGGGCTCGTATTGTTGTGCGCCCGCCAGCGCCGCGTCGCCCGCCAGCGCGAACAGCAGCGCGGCGGTGCAGCGGAGCAGTGCCGGAGGGCGGCGCATGGCCGTCAGGCCTTGCCGAGCATGCCCAGCACGTGGGCGGCGATGTCGGCGACGGCGAGCTTGCCGGCTTCTGCATCGCGGCGGCCTTGGTGTTCGACCAGGCCTTCCTTGAGCCCGCGGTCGCCGATGGTGACGCGGTGCGGCACCCCGATCAGTTCCCAGTCGGCGAACATCACGCCGGGACGTTCGTCGCGGTCGTCGAGGATGACGTCGACGCCCTGCGCGAGCAGCGCGCCGTAGAGTTTCTGCGCTTCGTCGCGCACCGCCTCCGACTTGCCCCAGCCCACCGGGCAGATCACCACCTCGAAGGGGGCGATCGCCGTCGGCCAGATGATGCCGCGGGCGTCGTGGTTCTGCTCGATGGCCGCGCCCAGGATGCGGGTCACGCCGATGCCGTAGCAGCCCATCTCGAAGTGCTTGGGTTTGCCGTCCTCGTCGAGGAAGGTGGCGTTCATCGCCTTGGAGTAGCGGGTGCCGAGGTAGAACACGTGGCCGACCTCGATGCCGCGCTGGATGGCGAGCACGCCCTTGCCGTCGGGCGAGGGGTTGCCTTCGACGACATTGCGGATGTCGGCGACGAGGTCCGGTTCGGGCAGGTCGCGGCCCCAGTTGACGCCGGTGAAATGGAAATCGGCTTCGTTGGCGCCGCAGATGAAATCGGCCATGTCGGCGACCGTGCGGTCGGCAATGATCTTGACCGGTTTTTTCAGCCCGATCGGGCCCAGATATCCCGGTCTGCAGCCGAAATGCTCGGCGATTTCCGCCTCGGTGGCGAAGCGGAAGCCGGCCTTCAGGCCTTCCAGCTTGCCGGCCTTGACCTCGTTCAGGGCGTGGTCGCCGCGGACCAGCAGCAGCCAGATGGTGGCGCCGGCCGGTTGGCCCCGTTCGTCGACGTCGTCGGTGGCCAGCACCAGCGATTTCACGGTGGTGTCGAGCGGTACGCCGAGCAGGGCGGCGACGTCCTCGCAGGTGGCCTTGCCGGGGGTCGGGGTTTTCTCCAGCGCCTGCCTCGCCTTGCCACGGCCTGCCAGCAGCGACACGGCTTCGGCCAGTTCGATGTTGGCTGCGTAGCCGGAGCCGGGGCAGTAGACGATGGCGTCCTCGCCCGTGTCGGCGATGACCTGGAACTCGTGCGAACGGTCGCCGCCGATGGCGCCCGTGTCGGCCGCCACGGCCCGGTACTCGAGGCCGAGGCGGTCGAAGATGCGGGTGTAGGCGGCGAACATGAGCTCATAGCTGCGGCCGGCGGCTTCTTCGCTGCGGTCGAAGGAGTAGGCGTCCTTCATCGTGAATTCGCGTCCGCGCATGACGCCGAAGCGGGGGCGGCGCTCGTCGCGGAACTTGGTCTGGATCTGGTAGAAGTTGCGCGGTAGCTGGCGGTAGCTCTTCAGTTCCTGGCGCGCGATGTCGGTGACGACTTCTTCCGAGGTCGGTTGCAGTGCGAAGTCGCGTTCGTGGCGGTCCTTCAGGCGCAGCATCTCCGGCCCCATCTTGTCCCAACGACCGGTTTCCTGCCACAACTCGGCGGGCTGCACCAGCGGCATGACCAGCTCCATGGCGCCGGCGCGGTTCATTTCCTCGCGGATGATCGTTTCGACCTTGCGGATCGAACGCAGGCCCATCGGCATGTAGCTGTAGATGCCGGCCGCGGCCTTGCGGATCATGCCTGCGCGCAGCATCAGTTGCTGGCTGACGACTTCGGCGTCGGACGGGGCTTCCTTGAGGGTGGAGAGATGGAACTGGCTGGCGCGCATGAGAGTCTTCTGCGTAGAAAGGCGTTGTCGAGCGCGGGATTCTAGCGCAAGGCATGGCCTCCGCAGGGCCGGATCGGGGTCGGGGGAAAGGATGCACAGCGGTGGTGCGCTTTCAAACGGCCCCCAAGTGTGAAAAAATCGGCGCCAATAAACCGAATTTGAAGGTTAGTCATGCTTGATCGTGAAGGCTTTCGCCCGAACGTCGGCATCATTCTGGTAAACGCGCGCAACGAGGTTTTCTGGGGCAAGCGCATCCGCGAACATTCCTGGCAGTTTCCGCAAGGCGGCATCAAGCACGGCGAATCGCCGGAGCAGGCCATGTACCGGGAGTTGTTCGAGGAAGTCGGATTGCGTCCAGAGCATGTCAAGATCCTCGGCCGCACGCGGGGCTGGCTGCGCTACGAGGTGCCACGGCACTGGATACGGCGCGAATGGCGCAACACCTATCGCGGACAGAAGCAGATCTGGTTTCTGTTGCGCTTGGTGGGGCGTGATTCGGACGTCTGCCTGCGCGCGAGCTCGCACCCGGAATTCGATGCCTGGCGATGGAGCAATTATTGGGTGCCGCTGGACGCGGTGATCGAGTTCAAGCGGCAGGTGTACCAGATGGCGCTGGTCGAACTGGCCCGCGTCCTGTTTCGCTCGCGTGCGTTCGAGTTGCCCGACAGCTACCGCCTGCCCGAGCCCGAAACGCCCGTGACGGTGGCCCTTGGCGTTTCGCAGCGTTGATCGGCCGGCGATGAAACATCCATTCTCCTGGAGACCCCGCGATTGAATCTCAGCGCACGACGCTTCATAGGCGGGGGGCTCGTCGCCCTCGCATTGGTTTCCGGCAGCGTGTCAGGTGGCCTGCTGTTGGAGGACGATCCCGACTGGAAGGAGGCCGAGGTGGTGATGCCGCCGGCGGTCGAGGAGTCGCGCCTGCGCGCTTTCTCCAGTGGCAGCGTATCGTCGAACAGCTTCTTCGTCGATGAGGGGAGCGTCAGCGTCAGCGAGGACCGTGTCGTCCGCTACACCTTGGTTGTGCGCACGCCTGGCGGTGCGGAGAACATCACCTTCGAAGGCCTGCGCTGTGCCACGGGCGAGCGGCGGATCTATGCCAGCGGGCGACGGAACGGCGAATGGACGCCGATGAAGAACAGCACGTGGCAGCCGATCCGCGACAACGCCTACAATCGTCCGCGTGCAGCGCTGGCAAACGAGCATTTCTGCGATGGCCCGGCTGCGCCGCGCGACCGCGAGCATGCCTTGCGCCTGCTGCGCGCGCCACTCGATCCAGCGAAAACCTACGGAGTCCGATAATGATCGACAACGCCATCATCGAATTCGACAAGGCGCTGCGCACCGTTTTCGCACCGGCGCGAAGCATCCGCCAGATTCCGGGCGAGGAACTGCCCGAGGCTGAATTGGACGATGCCGAACGCCGCCATGCCGCCGCGTTGATGCGGATCAACCATGTCGGCGAAATCTGCGCGCAGGCCCTGTATCAAGGGCAGGCGATGATGTCGAGGGATCCGTCGATCCGCGATGCGCTGCGCCAGGCTTCGCAGGAGGAAACCGAACACCTCGCGTGGACAGAGCGCCGCATTGCAGAGCTCGGAGGGCGCAAGAGTCTGTTGAATCCACTGTGGTACGGCGGCGCGCTGGCTATCGGGTTGTTTGCCGGCCGCTTTGGCGATGGCTGGAATCTGGGCTTCCTGGCCGAAACCGAGCGCCAGGTCGAACGCCATCTGAAAGAGCATCTCGACATGCTTCCCGCGGACGACCTGAAATCGCGCGCGGTCGTCGAGCAGATGAAGACCGATGAGGCCGAGCATGCGGAGACCGCGGTCAAGCTGGGGGCGCATGAATTGCCGGTGCCGATCAAGGGCGCGATGAAGCTGGCGTCGAAGGTGATGACAACGCTGACCTACCGTATCTGATCGGTTCTGCGGTGGAGGGCGGAGGGGGCCTGGAAGCCCCCTCGTCCTGGCATCGCAGGAGGCGGCTCAGTCGGCCTCGGCGATCTCGCACTCGTGGATGATTTCGGCGGTCTTGCCGAGCATGATCGAGGCCGAGCAGTATTTTTCCGCCGACAGGTGGATCGCACGCTCCACCGCCTCGCGCTTCAAGTTGCGCCCCGTCACGGTGTAGATGAAGCGGATGCGGGTGAACACCTTCGGATCGGTATCCGCGCGTTCGGCTTCCAGGCGGACGCTGCAGCCGCGCACGTCGTGGCGGCCGCGCTTGAGGATGAGCACCACGTCAAAGGCCGTGCAGCCGCCCGCGCCTGCCAGCATCAATTCCATTGGCCGTGGCGCGAGGTTGCGCCCGCCGGCGTCCGGGGCGCCATCCATCGCAACGAGGTGGCCGGAGCCGGTTTCGGCGATGAAGCTCATGCCGTCGGACCATCTGATGGTGCATTCCATGTGTCGTCTCTCCTGTTCTAGGGCGCTGGGGCTGCCCGGGGCATGCCGCGGATTCTACCGGAGAGCCCGCTGCCGCGATCGGGCGGTGTTTTCGGGATGAGGGTTTCGCGACTGAGCGGATGGTCAGTACGGCACCGTATTCATGCGGTGCACAAAAAACGCTCTGGGGCGGTGTGGCTGGCGGTCAGGCATGCCGTGCATCCCGATCTTTAGAGGAAGAAATTCACATATATAACAATGTTTTGAATGTCGATAAGCGAGGTTTATCGAAAAATCAAAACATTTATAGTGCGATGCACAAATTGTTCTTGCGCGAGGATGGCTGGCTCTGGATAATGCAACCCAGTCGGATCGCTGACGCGGCAACAACGACGCGCCGATCCAAATGGTGTCTCCTCCACCCTCCTCCTTTGGTGTGGATTTAACGCAGTCCTAGCGGACTGCGTTTTTTTTGCTTGTTCTACTTGTGTGCGTCTTAATGATTGACACGCAAGTGGTGATCTCAGTAAGATTGCGAGCTTTCCGTTTGACGGCCTGCATATCCGGCCTGACAAAAATCGAGGTTTTACATGAAGACGTTTTCTGCCAAGCCGCACGAGGTCAAGCGCGACTGGTTCGTTGTCGACGGCACGGACAAGGTGCTTGGCCGTCTTGCCGCCGAAGTCGCTCGCCGTCTGCGCGGCAAGCACAAGGCCATTTACACCCCCCACGTTGATACGGGCGACTTCATCGTCGTCGTCAACGTCGAAAAGCTGCGCGTGACCGGCAACAAGGCGCAGGACAAGAAGTACTACCGCCACTCGGGCTATCCGGGCGGTATCTACGAAACCAACTTCACCAAGCTCCAGCAGCGCTTCCCCGAGCGCGTGCTCGAAAAGGCGGTGAAGGGCATGCTGCCGAAGGGCCCGCTGGGCTACGCCATGCTGAAGAAGCTGAAGTGCTACGCGGGTCCGTCGCATCCGCATACCGCTCAGCAGCCGCAACTTCTCGAGATCTGACAGGAGCCGATTAAATGGCTGTGACTTACAACTACGGAACCGGCCGCCGCAAGACTGCGGTTGCCCGTGTGTTCATCAAGCCGGGTACCGGCAGCATCATTGTCAACGGCAAGCCGGTGGATGAGTTCTTCTCGCGCGAGACCGGCCGCATGGTCGTGCGCCAGCCGCTGGTGCTGACCGGCAACGAAGGCAAGTTCGACATCCTGGTGAACGTGACGGGCGGTGGCGAGTCCGGCCAGGCGGGTGCTGTGCGTCATGGCATTACCCGCGCGCTGGTCGACTACAATGCCGAACTGAAGGGTGAATTGCGCGCTGCTGGATTCGTTACGCGCGATGCCCGCGAAGTCGAGCGCAAGAAGGTCGGTCTACGCAAGGCCCGTCGCGCCAAGCAGTTCTCGAAGCGCTGATCGCTTCCGGTTGCGTACGAAAGCCGTCCCGCGGGGCGGCTTTTTGCTTTGCGCTGGCGCCGCGCCTCCTCGAGAGCCGTGGCGGAGGGTGGTGGGCTCTGCGAGAGGTGTCCTGGGCGCCGCGGCGGTCGAGTGATGTTGCATCGTCATCACTTCTTCACTGTGGCCGGCGCGTTCGGGGTGCGATAATCGCGGTCAGGTCCTGATTGCAAAGAGGAAACGAGATGATCAAGGTTGGTGTTGTCGGCGGTACCGGTTACACGGGCGTGGAGTTGTTGCGTCTGCTTTCGCGCCATCCGCAGGTCGAATTGACCGCGATCACGTCGCGCGGCGAGGCTGGCATGCCAGTGGCCGAGATGTTTCCGAGCCTGCGCCGTCGTGTCGATCTGAAGTTCGTTACTCCTCAGGATGCCCAACTCGAGAAGTGTGACGCGGTGTTCTTCGCTACGCCGAACGGGATTGCGATGAAGCAGGCGGCCGAACTCGTTGCGGCCGGCGTGCGAGTGATCGATCTGGCTGCCGATTTCCGTATCCGCGATGTGGCTGAGTGGCAGAAGTGGTACGGCATGGAGCATGCGGCGCCCGCACTTGTCGCCGAGGCGGTGTATGGCTTGCCTGAGGTGAATCGCGAGCAGATCCGCAACGCGCGTGTTCTGGCCAATCCCGGGTGCTATCCGACAGCTGTTCAGCTCGGTTTCCTGCCCTTGGTCGAAGCGGGCGTGATCGACGCCGATCATCTGATCGCCGATGCCAAGTCCGGCGTGTCCGGCGCGGGGCGCAAGGCGGAGGTGCATACGCTGCTGCCGGAGGCGGCCGATAGTTTCAAGGCCTATGGCGTGGCGGGACACCGCCACTTGCCGGAGATTCGCCAGGGCTTGTCGCTTGCGGCGGGCCGGACCGTGGGGCTGACTTTCGTGCCGCATCTGACGCCGATGATCCGCGGCATTCATGCCACGCTGTATGGCCGAATCAAGCCGGGAATCGAGCTGCCGGACCTGCAGGCCTTGTTCGAGAAGCGCTATGCCGGAGAGGCCTTCGTCGATGTGATGCCTGCGGGCAGTCATCCCGAAACGCGTTCGGTGCGCGCCTCGAACCTGTGTCGCATTGCCGTTCATCGCCCGCAGGGCGGCGATACGGTCGTCGTGTTGTCGGTCATCGATAATCTGGTCAAGGGGGCTGCCGGGCAGGCCGTGCAGAACCTCAACATCATGTTCGGTTTCGACGAAGAGGCCGGACTGGACATCGTCCCGGTCAGTCCCTGAGGGGAACCTCGGGCATGCAACACGATCCGAGACTTTGACGATTGCAGAGCGGATGAAGCATCATCCGCCGCATACCCTACAGAGGAGAAATCATGAGCGCAGAAGTCGCAACCCCCGACATCCTTGTCTTTACCGACAGCGCAGCCGACAAGGTGCGCGAACTGATCGAGGAGGAGGGCAATCCCGAACTGAAGTTGCGCGTGTTCGTCAGTGGCGGCGGTTGTTCGGGTTTCCAGTACGGTTTCACCTTTGACGAGGAGGTGAACGAGGACGATACGACCTACGAGAAGAATGGTGTGATGCTCTTGATCGATTCGATGAGCTATCAGTACCTCGTTGGTGCGGAGATCGACTACACCGAGGGGCTCGAGGGGTCACAGTTCGTGATTCGCAACCCGAACGCTACCAGCACCTGCGGCTGCGGCTCGTCGTTCTCGGCCTGAGTATTTCCCGAACCGGGGACCAGAAAAAAGGGGCGCTTTGCGCCCCTCAGACTGCTGACGAACCCCCGTTTTTCGGGGGTTTTGTTTTTTCAGAGGTTGTTGCTGGTCTGCGAGAGGCTTTCGGCCGTAAATGGGCCCGATG
>NZ_AMXE01000035.1 GCF_000310205.1 Thauera linaloolentis 47Lol = DSM 12138
CTGGTGCCGACGCCGCCGCCGGCGCCGACGAAGGCCGCGGTGCGGCCGGCGCGGGCGCTGCCGCCGTGGCCGAGCGGTTCGTCGTGCTCGGCGCGCGCCAGAACGTCGGCCAGCAGGTCGAGCTGCACCGGCTTGATCAGGTAGTCGAAGATGCCGGCGCGCAGCAGCTGGCGGTAGAAATCGACGTCCTGCCGTTCGCCGAGGGCGATGATCCGGCAGGCCGGGCCGCAGCATGCCGCCAGTTCGAGCAGGGCCGGCAGCGGATGTGGGGTGGCGCCGATGTCCACCAGCAGGATGCTGGGCAGCTCGGGGGCGGCGGCGCACCACGCGGCGGCTTCGGCCGGGCCGCCGGCCTGCAGTGCGAGGGCCGTGCGGCGCAGGCGCTGCAGTTGGTCGCCGAGGGCGGCGAGTTCGCTTGCCGCGGCAAAGACGGCCAGTCTGCCGCGTGCTTCGTCGCTGGAGGGGGAGTGCTTGTCGCTCATGGTCAGTCGTTGTCGAAGTCGATGTCGATCAGTTCGCGGATTTCTCCTTCCTGGTAGCGCTTGACCGCCAGCGCAGCGGCCGCGCCGTCGGCGCTGTCGAGCGTGCGGGGTCGCTGCAGGTCCTGCGGGTCGCTGACCATGCGGGCGATGTTGGCGCGGTTGGCGCAACCCAGCGCGCCGATGCCGTGGAAGGGGTGGATCGTCCAGTTGCTGCTGTCGGCGATGGCGCAGCGTTCCATGTCCACCGTGATGGCCTCGGACTGCAGTTCGAGGTCCCAGTCGTTGGCTGCGGCCTCGGCCAGACGCTGTGCGTCGGCCAGCGGCGCGACGGTCGGTTTGCGCGCACCGCTGCGCTCGAGGGCGGTCGCCAGGCGTGCGGCGAGTCGTTCGCCACGCGCGTTGAAGGGTGTGATGGTGAGCGTCTGAGCGCCGAGCCGTCCCTGGCTGCTGAGCATTTCGTTGGCCTGCTTCACGGATTCGGTAGCCAGGCCGCGGCCGTCGGGCGCGGCGCGCAGCGCCAGGGCCAGCGCGCGCGGCTGAACGGCGGGCACGGCGGGCTGGTGGCCCTGGTCGAAGCGTTGCGCGCGCAGGGCGTTGATGGGGGTTTCGCAAGCCGTCAGCAGCAGGGTGAGCCCGAGCATCAGGACGGGGCGGGCCAGCGGCCGGTGGTGGTGGAGAGAGGGAGGGTTCATGGTCGGTCTCGGGTCCGGTCAGTAGAGGTAGCCGGCGGCGGCCTGCGGCGGCATCTGGGCGTCGATGACGGGCAGCCCCTGGCCGGGGACCTGCAGTTCGCCGGCGGCCACCGGGTCGACGACGTTGGCGGTGACGAGGATGACCAGCTCGGTGTCCTCGCGCTGCGTGGCTTCGTGTTCGAACAGGCGGCCGAACCAGGGGATGCTCCTGAGGCCGGGAACCCCGGAGGCCTGCTGGGCCGAGGTCGAGCGCAGCATGCCGGCCAGCGCGAAGCTCTGGCCGCTGGCCAGTTCCACGGTGGTGTCGGCGCGGCGTACCTTGAAGGCGGGGATGGTGGAACCGCCGGTGAGCGTGACCGAGCCTTCTTCGGAAAGCTCGCTGACTTCCGGCGCGATGTGCAGGCTGATGCGGTTGGGGGACAGCAGCGTCGGCGTCATGCGCAGGATGACACCGTAGGACTTGTAGTCGATCTGTACGTTGTTGTTGGTGATGATGACGATGGGTACCTCGCCGCCGGCGGCGAAGGCCGCGCTCTCGCCGGACATGGCGGTGAGGTTGGGTTCGGCCAGCACGCTGGCCATCCCTTCGCCCTGCATGGCGGTCAGCAGGCCGCTCAGGCTGCCGATCCGGCCGTTGCGCGGCACGAAGGTGCCGCCGACCACGACGCCGCCGGCGGAGGCGGTGGCGTCGAACAGCGTCGAGCCGCCGGTGCCGATCTGGATGCTGCCGTCGGCGCCGAACAGTCCGTGCTTGGGATTGAGCACGGTGGACCAGTTGAAGCCGAGCTCGTGCGACAGCGAACGCGATACTTCGACGACGCGCACCTGGATGTTGACCTGTGAGGACAGCTCGACCTTGAGCTGGTTGATGACGCCTTCGCGCGCGGCGGCGCTGCCGCCCTGGCCGCCGGCCGCCGCGCTGGCGCTGTCGAGGTAGGCCTGCACCTGCTCCACTACCTGGCGGGCCTCGATCGGCGTGCGTACCTTGCCGCGCACGATCATGCGGTTGTTGAGCGCGGGTTCCAATTCGACGTCCGCGCCCGGCACCGAGCGCGAGATCTGCTCGCGCAGCGCGCCGAGGTTGTGCTCGGCGATGACGCGGATGGCGGCGATCACTTGGTCGTTCGCGTCCAGAGCATAGAGCGTGGTGCTGCCCACGGCCTGGGCGAAGACGAACACGCTGGTCGGGGACGGTACCTGGAAGCTGGCGACGCGGGGGTCGGCCACCAGCACCTTGGTCGCCGCGCGCGGCAACTGCAGCAGGTGGCCTTCGCGCACGTGCAGCGTCAGTTGCCCTGTTTCGCCGATCTGGCGCAGGTGCGAGGGCAGGACGGTGGGTCTGGCATTGACGGCAACCACCGGGCGATCGGCGGCGGGTATGGCGGATGAGTCGGCCTGCGCGGGAGCAGCCTGCGGCAGGCACAGCAGGGCTGCCGCGGAGAGGGCGGCGGCGGTCCGGGAAGACGCGGAATCGGTCATGACGAGGTCGGGGCTGATTGGGGGATCGGGGCGGCGTTTCTTAATGGGCGCCGAAGGTTTGCGCGCCCTGCTGGGCACCGTGATAGGTCTGTACCGTTACCGGTGCGCTGCCGCCCTGGCGTGGGCGTTCGAAGATGGTGGTGACGTCGCCGAGGCGGGTGACGCTGCGTGCCGCGGGAAATGCGTCACCGCCGTCGTCCTCTTCCTGGCGCACGCTGCGCAGGGCGACCTGCAGGGTGCCGATCTCGCGCGCGACGGCCAGTTGCTCCGCTGCTTCGGGAGTGACCTCGAGGGTGATGCTTTCGTAGGACGTACGCTGGGACGTGCCGCCGGAGGCGCGGGTGCCGCGTGCGCCCGTGGAACGGCCGGCCTCGTCGTCGGCGGCGGTGGCTGCCGGCGCGATGCTGGCGGTGTTGCTGTTGAGTGCGAGGACGCGCACGCGCCGCAGGATGGTCTGGGATGCCAGTTCGGCATAGGGCGTGCTGCCGGCGACGGCCTGCTGCGGATCGATGCCGTCGCGGTTCAGGCTGAGGATGACGTCCACCCAGTCGCCGGCCGAGACCAGGCCGGCGTTGCTGGAAACGGCGCTGGTGGGAATGGAGACGGCGCGCAGGCCGGGTTTGAGCACGGCAGCGAGAAAACCGGGTTCGCCGGCGTGCACCAGCAGGTCGCGCGTGAAGGGTTCGCCTTCGGCCAGCGGGCGGCGCAGCGTGGCGCCGTAGAGCCCGCGCTCCAACTGCCGCCGATCGGCGTCGGCAGCAGCGGCGAAATGGATGGCCTGGATGGCTTCGCCCGGCAGTTTGCGCCAGATCAGCGCGCTTCCGTCGAGGAAGTCGCCCGGGACAAGGGCGTGGCCGGCGGCAAGCACTTCACGCGGAGGGGTGCTCGGCACTTCGACTTCCTTGACGACGGTGACCGGCGGAGGTGGACGCATCAGTGCGCGGGCGAGCAGGGCGACACCGGCGGCAAGCGTGATGGCGCTGGCGAGAAGGACCAGGGACTTCTTTTTCATATCGTAATGGGAATCATTTACGTTGCCGTTTGCGGCAGCACCCAGGACGGCGGCCGCTGCCGGGCGCCGGAAGGTCCGATGCCGCGTTGTCGGGGAGAGGCTAGGGCGAAACCTTGCCGTCCATTGCTGCCATCAACCGTTCCACAGCACGAAGGCCGCGCCGCAGGCGATGGCGACGCCATACGGGATGCCTGTCGGGGCATCGTCCCGCAGCGCCACCGGCAGAGGCAGCGCGCCCTGCGGCAACCAGCGGCCCAGGCGTACGAGCACCAGTGCCAAGGCGCGTTCCGCCTGGCGCAGCAGCGGCATGCCGAGGGCCAGCGCACCGCCGGCAAGCGCAGTGACCATCAGGAAGGTCAGCGCGTCCTCGCCCAGCCACAGGCACAGCGTTGCCATCAGCTTGGCGTCGCCGGCACCCATCCAGCGCATGGTGAAGAGGATGTAGCCCAGGATCAGCACGACCGCGGCGGTGAGCAGGGCGGCGGCCGTTTCTTCCCAGCGCGCGCCCGTGGCTCCGCTCAGGAATGCCCAGCCGGTATAGCCTGCCCACAGCAGCAGCAGTGCGATCACCACGCGATTGGCGATGCGCCGGTAGAGCAGGTCTGAGACGACGATCCACAGCAAGGCCGGGACAATGACGAGACCGGGCATCGACAGGGCCATGATGCGGGCGGCCGGTGTCAGTTGGCTGCGCTGGACTTGATGTCGGTGCCGGAAGAGCTGATGTCGGCGGCGATGGTGTTGAACTTTTCGCGCAGTGCGCTGATGAAAGCGCCGTCCGAGCCGAAGATCACGCCGACCGCGGCGGCCATGGCGGCTGCAAGGATGCCGTATTCGATGGCGGTCACGCCGCTTTCGTCGCGGAGGAATTGCTTGATGCGGGAGGTCATTTGAGGGGGCTCCGAGTTAGGGGTGGTTCCGTGGGTGCCGGCGAATCCACTTGTCTGGGGATTGCCGGCACCCACGTTGATTCGATGATGTGGATCAATTCTATTTTGGATTCGCCTGGCTCATGATTAAGAATCGTTCATGATTGAGAACTATTCATTCCTATGCTTGCCGCTACGCCGGGATGGGGGATGCTGAGCACGGTCTTCAGGCCCCGGCCGCGCTCGGCGCCGCCTCCGGGCAGGTCGTTGTCGCCCAGCGTCAGGCTGCCGCCGTGCAGGTCGGCCACGGCCTGCACCAGGGCCAGCCCGAGGCCGTGGCCGGGGATGGAGCGGTCGCGGGTCAGGCGCTGGAAACGCTTGACCGCCTGGGCGCGCAGCGCGGCGTCGATGCCGGGGCCTTCGTCGGCGACGCAGAACGAGGAGCAGCCGTCCTTGGTGTGCGCCAGCAGGGTGACGGTGCTGTCGGGTGGCGCGTACTTGATGGCGTTGTCCACCAGATTGACCAGGGCCTGGAAGAGCAGGTCGCGGTCGCCGAAGACCATGCAGTTCTTTTCGCAGTCGGTGCGCAGCAGCAGCCCGCGCTCGTCGGCGAGCACGCCGTAGTAGTCCTGCAGTTCGGCGAGCACGATGGTGGCCGCGAAGCGCCGGGGTTGGTGCTGGCAGCGCCCGGTTTCGATCTCGCTGATGCGCATCACGGAGCGGAACAGGTATTGGATGCGCTGGGCTTCCTCTTCGGCCAGTTCCAGCTCGCGGCAGACCGTGCTGTCGCCTCCCACCGTCTGGCTGGCATTGCTGAGCCGCTGCTGCAGGCGCGCCAGCGGAGTGCGCAGTTCGTGGGCGATGTGGTTGGTGGCGTTGCGCACTTCTTCGACGAGGCGGCTGATGCGAGCCAGCTCACGGTTGATGTCGCTGGCGAGGTGGTCGAACTCGTCGCGGTCGCCGCGCACCGGGACGCGCGCTTCCATGTCGCCGCGGGCGAAGTGGCCCATGGCCTGGCGGATGCGGTCGATGCGCCGGATCTTGTCGAGGCTGAAGTAGAGCCCCGCGAGCAGGCTGACCAGCAGCACCAGGAAGACGCTGACGCCGGCGGCGAGCGGCACCGGATAGATGCGGTCGAGCATCGGCAGGATGTCGTAGGCGACGACGTAGCGGCCGCCGTCGGGCAGCGCATAGGCGAGCCCGAGCCATTCGTGCACGCTGTCGGTTGAGCCCAGCCGTGCCCGCAGCCAGCCGGTGCATGGCGGTACGTCGGCGGGGCACATCGCCGGCGACAGCAGCTCGGCGGTACCGAACACGGTGCGGCCGTCGGCGGTCTGCAGGGCCGCGGCGCGCTCCTGGCGCTGCACCGCGGCCTCGCGCTCGTGCAGCGTGAATGCCAGGCGCTCGGCGTTGCCGTGCCCGTCCAGCAGCGGGTGGGCGCGGATTTCGGCCATGACCATGTCTTCGACATGGCTGGTCAGCACGTCCTCGAGGAGTGCCGCGCCCCAAATGATGGAGCCGAGTGTGACGAGGAGGAAGAGGTAGGCGAAGCAGGATGCCTGGCGGAAGTGGGTGGTGCGCAGCAGCATGTGCGCGGTCCGCCGCGGATTGGAGTCCGGCGGGGCGTAGGCCGTGTCCGAGGCGCGCAGCGGGGCGTCGCCGCGGACGAAGCTGGGCCAGGCATGCAGCAGCCCGGCCGCGACCTGTCCGGCCTGGGTGCGGAGCTTGTCCAGCGCGCTTGCGGGTTGCTCCGGCACGTCGGCTTCAGCCCAGGACATAGCCAAGCGAACGCACGGTTTTCAGGAGCGGCAGGGAAAAGCCCTTGTCCACCTTGGAGCGCAGCTTGGAGACATGGACGTCGATGAGGTTGGTCTGCGGGTCGAACTGCAGGCCCCAGACCTTTTCGAGCAGGATGCCGCGCGGCACGGTCTGCCCGGCGTGTTCGGCCAGCGTGCGCAGCAGCAGGAATTCCTTGTCTGTGAGATCGATGTTGCGGCCAGAACGGGTCACCTTGCGCCGCAGCAGGTCGATGTGGAGATCGTGGATGTCGAGGCTCAGAACCTGCTGGGTATTGCCTTCGCGGGCGCGCCGCGTCAGCAGTTCGATGCGCACCAGCAGTTCGGGGAAGTCGAAGGGCTTGCCGAGATAGTCTTCGGCGCCGGCGCGCAGGCCGTCGACGCGGTCGGAGGCCTGGTCGATGGTGGACAGGATGATCACCGGGGGATGGGGACGCCCCTGCAGCCGCTTGAGCACCTCCATGCCGTCGATGCCCGGCAGCATGCGATCGAGCACCACGATGTCGAAGGTATCGGCTTCCAGCCGCGCGAGCGCCTGCTCGCCGCTGTCGACGAGGACGCATTGGTGCCCCTGGGATTCGAACTTGTAGCCCAGCCAGGCGCTGATGCTGTGATCGTCCTCGACGACGAGAATCTTCAGGAAGGTATTCGACATTGCTGGCCGGCTCGTCTTGCGGATATTGCAGTGCAACACAATGATGAGAATCGTTCTCGTTAATAATGGTATAAGATTTCGGCCGGATTTTTTCAGTCTTAATTCAATTTAACCTTGGCCCAAAAGCAGGAAGGCCCGAACGCGTCGGGCCTTCCTGCTTTTGGGCGGCTGCGCCGGGGTGGCGCAGAAACGGATCAGGACATCGGCTCGGGGTTGCCCAGCGCGGTGATGTTGAAGCCGGCATCGACATACATGACCTCGCCGGTGATGCCACTGGCGAGGCTCGAACAGAGGAAGGCGGCGGCGTTGCCGACTTCGTCGATGCTGACGTTGCGGCGCAGCGGCGCGTTGTGCTCGTTGAAGGCGAGCAGCTTCCCGAAGCTGCCGATGCCCGATGCGGCGAGCGTCTTGATGGGGCCGGCGGACACGGCGTTGACGCGCGTGCCTTCGGGGCCGAGGGTGACGGCGAGGTAGCGCACCGAGGCCTCGAGGCTGGCCTTGGCCAGGCCCATGATGTTGTAGTTGGGCATGGTGCGCTCGGCGCCGAGGTAGGACAGCGTCAGCAGGGCGCCGTTGCGGCCCTTCATCATCGGCCGGGCGGCCTTGGCGAGTGCCGGGAAGCTGTAGGCGCTGACTTCTTGCGAGACGCGGAAGGCTTCGCGCGACAGGCCTTCGAGGAAGTCGCCCTCGAGGGCATCGCTGGGGGCGAAGGCAATGGAGTGCACCAGGCCGTCGACTCCATCCCAGTGCTGGCCGAGCTGCTCGAATAGGCCCGTGATCTGCGTGTCGTCCTGTACGTCGAGCGGAAAGAGCAGGGTGCTGCCGAAATCCGCCGCTATCTTGGCCACACGTTCCTGGAAGCGTTCGTTCTGGTAGGTGAACGCGAGTTCCGCACCTTCGCGGTGCATTGCCTTGGCGATGCCATAGGCAATGGAACGGTTGCTGAGCAGACCGGTGATCAGGATTCGTTTGCCGGCAAGAAAACCCATTGATCCTACTCCGAATGACAAGCGCTCGATTATAGCGAAAACCCCGGTGGCGACAGCGGTGTCCCGCTTTTGTGTTTTGGATGGCGCCATTGGGGCGGGTGATAGGCCGGAGCGGGGGCGGCGCGCGTGTCCGGCGCATGCGCCGAGCGCTGCGAGGGCCGGCAAAACCTGCCAGAATCGCGGCTGTTTCCGATCGAGCCATGCTTTCCTGTGCCTCCCGCGCAATCACCCCTCGCCCATGACATCCTGCCCAGGCTGTTCCGCCATGCCTTCGCCCGCGGCGTGGCGGCGGCCTGCGCGCTGTCGTTGCTGGGCTGTTCGGCGGGGCTGAACGACCCTTATCCGGGGGCGGAGCAGGGCCGGAACATCTTCTACACCGCGTTTACCGAAAGGCCCAAGCACCTCGATCCGGTGCAGTCGTACAGCGAGGACGAGGCGGCCTTCCTGTACCAGATCGTCGAGCCGCCACTGCAGTACCACTACCTGAAGCGCCCCTACACGCTGGAGCCGGCTGCGGCGGCCGAAATGCCGGCCGTGCGGCGCTTCGACCGCGACGGCCGCGAGCTGCCGGCCACGGCGGATGCGGCGAGCGTGGCGAAGACGGTGGTCGAGATCCGTATCCGGCCGGGCATCCTCTATCAGCCGCATCCGGCCTTCGCGCTGAGGGAGGACGGCTCGCCGCGCTATCTGGGGCTGACGGCGGACGATCTGCGCGGCGTGCGCGGCCTCGGCGACTTTGCCGAGACGGGGACGCGCGAATTGCTGGCGGCCGACTATGTGCACCAGATCAAGCGCCTTGCCCACCCGGGCCTGCATTCGCCGATCTTCGAACTGATGGCCGAGTACATTCCCGGCCTGAAGACCCTGCACGAGCAACTGGTGGCGGCGCAGAAGGCGGCGGAGCAGGGCGGCGGGGCGCTGGACCTGGAGCGTTTCGCACTGCCCGGCGTCGAGGCGCTCGACCGCCACACCTACCGCATCACCTTGCAGGGCGCCTATCCGCAGTTCATGTACTGGCTGACGATGCCCTTCTTCAGCCCGGTGCCGCCGGAAGCCGACCGCTTCTTCGCCCAGCCGGGCATGGTCGAGCGCAACCTGACGCTGGACTGGTGGCCGATCGGCACCGGTCCCTACATGCTGGTGGAGAACAACCCGAACGCGCGCATGGTGCTGGCGCGCAACCCGAACTTCCGCGGCGAGGCCTATCCCTGCGAGGGCGAGGCGGACGATGCGGCGGCCGGGCTGCTGGCCGACTGCGGCCGGACGATGCCCTTCATCGACCGCGTCGTGTTCTCGCGCGAGCGCGAAGGCATTCCGTACTGGAACAAGTTCCTGCAGGGCTACTACGATGCTTCGGGCGTGTCGTCCGACAACTTCGACCAGGCGGTGACGCTGACCAGCCAGGGCGACGTGGCGCTGTCGGACGACATGGAGGAGAAGGGCATCAGGCTGCTGACCTCGGTGGCGCCGTCGATCTTCTATCTGGGCTTCAACATGCTCGACCCGCTGGTCGGCGGCGGAACCAAGGACAAGGGCGCCGGCGGCGGATCGCGCGAAAGCCGGGAGCAGGCGCGCAAGCTGCGGCAGGCGATCTCAATCGCGCTCGACATGGAGGAGTTCGTGTCGATCTTCCTGAATGGCCGCGGCCTGCCGGGCATGAGCCCGATTCCGCCGGGCCTCTTCGGCGCGCGCGAGGGCAAGGACGGCATCAACCCGGTCGTCTATGAATGGCAAGGCGACGATGCCAACGGCCGGCCTGTGCGGCGCAGCCTGGACGAGGCCCGCCGCTTGCTGGCCGAGGCGGGCTGGCCCAATGGCCGCAACGCGCGCACCGGCGAGCCGCTGGTGGTCAACCTCGATACCACGCCGGCTTCGTTTGGCGACAAGACGCGCTCGGACTGGCTGGCCAAGCAGTTCCGCTCGCTGGGCGTGCAGTTCGTCGTGCGCCCGACCGACTGGAACCGTTTCCAGGACAAGATCCGGCAGGGTAATGCGCAGCTCTTCTTCCTCGGCTGGAACGCGGATTATCCCGACCCCGAGAACCTGCTGTTCCTGCTCCATGGCCCGCAGGGCAAGGTGACGTCCAGCGGCCAGAACGCCTCGAACTACGAGAACCCGGAGTACGACGCGCTGTTCGAGCGCATGAAGGCGATGCCCGACGGCCCGGCGCGGCAGCAGGTGATCGACCGCATGGTGGCGATGCTGCGGCACGACGCGCCGTGGGTGTTCGCTTTCCATCCCAAGACCTACTCGCTGCAGCATGGCTGGGTGTACAACCGCAAGACCGGCGCGATGGTGCGCAACAACATCAAGTACCTGCGCCTCGACACCGAGCGCCGCGCGGCCGCGCGCGCGCAGTGGAACGAGCCGGTATTGTGGCCGCTGGCGCTGGTGGCGCTGCTGCTGGCCGCGATGGTCGCGCCGGCGTTCAGCCACTGGCGCCGGCGCGAGACCGCCACCGCGGCGCCCGGCCCGGCGGGAGAAGCGCGCTGATGCTGGCCTATCTCGTGCGCCGCGTGCTGTACGCGATCCCGATCCTGATCGGGGTGAACCTGCTGACCTTCGTGCTGTTCTTCGTCGTCAATTCGCCCGATGACATGGCGCGCATGCACATCGGCGTCAAGCGCGCGACGCCCGAGGCGATCGAACGCTGGAAGGCCGACCGCGGCTACGACAAGCCGATGTTCGTCAATGCCGATGCCCAGGGTCGCGCGCGCTTCACCGATACGATCTTCTTCGACAAGTCGCTGCGCATGTTCGCGCTCGAGTTCGGCCGCGCCGACGACGGCCGCGACATCGGCCAGGAGATCCGCGACCGCATGGGGCCGTCGCTGGCGATCGCGCTGCCGACCTTCGTGCTGAGCCTGTTCGCGTCGATCAGCCTGGCGCTGCTGCTGGTGTTCTTCCGCGCCACCTACCTGGATTTCTGGGGCGTGGTGATGTGCGTGGCGATGATGTCGATCTCCAGCCTGTTCTACATCATCGGCGGCCAGTGGCTGGTGTCCAAGCTGTGGGCGCTGGTGCCGATCTCGGGCTATGCGCCGGGGCTGGATGCGGCGCGCTTCCTGATGCTGCCGGTGCTGATCAGCGTGCTGGCCGGCATCGGCTCGTCGGTGCGCTGGTACCGCACGATCTTCCTCGAGGAGATCTCGAAGGACTACGTGCGCACCGCGCGCGCCAAGGGTCTGTCCGAACTGGCGGTGCTGTTCCGCCACGTGCTGCGCAATGCGTTGATTCCGATCCTGACCGGCGTGGTGGTGGTGATCCCGATGCTGTTCATGGGCAGTCTGCTGGTCGAATCCTTCTTCGCCATCCCGGGGCTGGGCAGCTACACCATCGATGCGATCAACGCGCAGGATTTCGCCGTGGTGAGGGCGATGGTGTTCATCGGTTCCGTGCTGTACATCATCGGCCTGATCCTGACCGACATTTCGTACACGCTGGTCGATCCGCGGGTGAGGCTGGAATGAGTGCGCCGATGAGCTTCCAGCCCGTGCTGTTGTGGACCGACCTGCTGCTGTTCGTGCTGCTGGGGGCGGCCTTGCTCGCCGTGCTGCACGTACGCGGCAACGAGCCGCTGCGCGCGGCGTGGCGCAAGGTGGGTAAGCGCCCGGCCGGCATGGCCGCGGCGACGGTGTTGCTGGCCTTCGTCGTGGTGGGCGTGCTCGACAGCCTGCACTACCGCCCGCTGCTGCCGGCGGTGGAGGCCGTCGCGCTCGAAGCGGGCGATACGCCCGAGGCGGCGCCCGTCCCGTCCGCAGCGGTGTATTCGACCGAGGTGCTGTCGGTGCTGGATGCGCTGCTGGAACCCCTGCGCGCGCAGACCGAGAAGACCTATTCGGCGCCCTTCGCCGCGCAGCTCTACCAGCGCGAGGCGATGGAGCTGCCGGATGGGCGGCAGGTGAGGGGCTATCCGCGCCTGGTGCATGGCGCGGCCCATCTGCACGACCCGGCGGGCGAGCGCGCGGGTGATGTCGCGGCGCGCGTGGCGAGCGGCATCGGACAGGCGGTGCTGGCGTGGCTGTTGTTTTTCGCCGTGTTCGCCACCCTGGCCTGGCACGGCAGCAGCCTGGCCTGGGGCCAGGTGGCAGCGGCAATGCTGGCCGGCCGCACTGTGCTGGCGTGGCGGGCGGTGCTGGTCACGCTGGCCATCATCCTGCTGATCGTCGGCGTGTGCCTCGAGCTGGCGCCGCTGTACCACGTGCTGGGCACGGACAAGGTGGGCCAGGACGTGCTCTATCTGTCGTTGAAGAGCGTGCGCACCGCGCTGGTGATCGGCACGATCACGACGCTGGTGATGATGCCTTTCGCGGTGGCGCTGGGGATTGCGGCGGGCTATCTGGGCGGCTGGGTGGATGACGCGGTGCAGTATGTGTACACCGTGCTCAACGCGATTCCGGGCGTGCTGCTGATCGCGGCGGCGGTGCTGATGATGCAGGTGGTCATCGACACGCATCCGCAGTGGTTCGATACCGCGGCCGAGCGTTCCGATGCGCGCCTGCTGGCGCTGTGCTTCATCCTCGGCATCACGAGCTGGACCGGTCTGGCGCGCTTGTTGCGGGGCGAGACGCTGAAATTGCGCGAGCTGGAGTACGTTCAGGCGGCGCGGGCCTTCGGCGTCAGGACACCTGCGATCCTGCGCCGCCACATCCTGCCGAACGTGATGCACATCGTATTGATTGCGCTGGTAATGGATTTTTCCGGGCTGGTGCTGGCCGAGGCGGTGCTGTCTTACGTGGGCATCGGTGTCGATCCGACGACGATCAGTTTCGGCACCATGATCAACATGGCACGCGCCGAACTTGCACGCGAGCCGATGGTCTGGTGGTCGTTGGCGGCGGCTTTCGTGTTCATGTTCGTGCTGGTGCTGGCGGCGAACCTGTTTGCGGACGTGGTGCGGGATGCGTTCGATCCGCGGCGGAGCTGAAGGTGCTTGTTTGACCGGAGTGCGGGGTATTCCTTCCGTAGCCTGCGGAACTCGCCCTGCGGGCTCGGACAGTCCTCGGCTGCTTCAGGAACACCCCACACTCCGGCCAGCGTTGGTGTTGGCTTGATGATCTGAAACCCCCGGGATGGATGGCTTCATGCGAGAACTTCGTTTCGACAACCGCTTCGTGCGTGAACTGCCGGGCGACCCGGAGAGCGGGCGGCATGTGCGGCAGGTGCATGGCGCATGCCATTCGCGGGTGGCGCCGACACCGGTGCGGGCGCCGCGGCTGCTGGCGTGGTCGGCGGAAGTGGCGGAATTGCTCGGGTTGGACGAGGCGGATGTGCTCGATCCGCGCTTTGCCGAAGTATTCGGCGGCAATGCCTTGCTGCCGGGCATGGAACCCTATGCGGCCTGCTATGGCGGGCATCAGTTCGGCAACTGGGCGGGGCAGTTGGGCGATGGAAGGGCGATCACGCTGGGCGAGTCGATCAACCCGCAAGGGCAGCGCTGGGAACTGCAACTGAAGGGCGCGGGGCCGACGCCTTATTCGCGCCGGGCGGACGGGCGGGCTGTGCTGCGTTCGTCGATCCGCGAATTCATCTGCAGCGAGGCGATGCACCACCTGGGGGTGCCGACGACGCGTGCGCTGAGCCTGGTGGGGACCGGCGAGCAGGTGGTGCGCGACATGTTCTACGACGGGCATCCGCGCCCCGAGCCGGGCGCGGTGGTGTGCCGGGTGGCGCCGTCCTTCATCCGCTTCGGCAACTTCGAGATCTTCGCCTCGCGCGGCGAGGAGGCTGTGCTGCAGCAGTTGATCGACTTCACCATCGATCGCGATTTCCCCGAACTGATCGAGGCCGAGGCCGATCCGGCGCTGCGCCGCGTGCGCTGGTTCGAGGAGGTGTGCACGCGGACCGCGGTGCTGATGGCGCACTGGATGCGGGTGGGTTTCGTGCATGGCGTGATGAACACCGACAACATGTCCATCCTCGGCCTGACGATCGACTACGGCCCCTATGGCTGGATCGACGACTTCGATCCCGACTGGACGCCCAACACCACGGATGCCGAAGGGCGGCGCTACCGCTTCGGCCATCAGCCGCGCATCGCGCACTGGAACCTGTGGCAGTTGGCGAATGCGGTGTATCCGGTGATCCAGCAGGTCGAACCGCTGGAGCGGGCGCTGGCGATGTATGCCGAGGTGCACGAGGCGGAAAACCGCCGCATGATGCAGCAGAAGCTGGGGCTGGATACCTGGCGCGGCGGAGACAGCGGGGACGATGCGCTGGCCGCCGAGCTGCAGCGGCTGCTGCAGGTGGGCGAAGTGGATATGACGATCTTCTTCCGCGCCCTGTCCGGCCTCGACCTGGCGCAGCCGGCGCTGGCGCACTTCGATGCCGCTTTCTATGACGAGGCCCGGCGCGCCGGGGTGGCGGAGGCCTTCGACGCCTGGCTGGCGCGCTACGCGGCGCGTGCAGGCCAGGAGGGCGTGCCGGCGGCATTGCGCAGGTCGCGCATGGATGCGGTCAATCCGCTCTACGTGCCCCGCAACTACCTGGCGCAGCAGGCCATCGACAGGGCCGAGCGAGGCGACATGGGCGGTATCGCCGATCTACTGGACGTGCTGCGCCGGCCCTACGCCGAACAGCCGGGCCGCGAGGTCTTTGCCGCGCGCCGCCCGGACTGGGCGCGCCACAAGGCCGGGTGTTCGATGCTGTCCTGCAGTTCGTGAACCGCGGCGCGGCTTACACCTGCGTGCGCATCAGGCGCTGCTTCTCGCGGTCCCAGTCCTTCTTCTTTTCGTCCTCGCGCTTGTCGTGCAGCTTCTTGCCCTTGGCGAGGCCGATCTCGAGCTTGATGCGGCCTTTGACGTAATGCAGGTCGAGCGGCACCAGGGCGAAGCCGGCGCGTTCGACCTTGCCGATCAGGCGGGCGATTTCCTTTTTGTGCAGCAGCAGCTTGCGCGTGCGCACCGGGTCGTGGCGGACGTGGCTCGACGCCGTGGTGAGCGGCGAGATGTGCATGCCGAACAGGAAGATCTCCTCGTTGCGGATGATGACGTAGGATTCCTTGATGTTCGCGCGTCCGGCCCGGATCGCCTTGACTTCCCAGCCTTCGAGGACGATGCCGGCCTCGTGCCTTTCTTCGATGAAGAAGTCGTGGAAGGCCTTGCGGTTTTCGATGATGCTCATTGCTTGATGATCCTTCGGCTGCGTCGTGCCGACGCCGTGCGCGGCAAACGGGCTGGCCCGCATGCGGTAGAATCGCGCATTTTAACAGCACGGCGCCTGTGTCGTTTCGCGCCGCGCATTGCTCCAGATTGTTCATGGCCGACGTCAAGAAGCTAGTTCTGATCGAATTCACCCCCGCGCAGATGTTCGAGCTCGTCGACCGTTGCGAAGATTATCCGCAGTTCCTGCCGTGGTGCGGCGGGAGCGAGGTGCACGCACGCACGGACACCATCACCGCCGCCACGCTGCACATCAACTACCACGGCATCAAGGCGCATTTCAGCACCGAGAACACCAAGCGCCGGCCCAACGAAATGAGCTTGCGCCTGACCGACGGGCCGTTCACCCACCTGGATGGGCACTGGCTCTTTACCGCGCTGGGCGATACCGCCTGCAAGGTGGAATTCAGTCTGCACTACCAGTTTTCCAGCAAGCTGCTGGAAAAGGTGCTGGGGCCGGTGTTCAACCACATTGCGAACACCTTCGTCGATTCCTTCGTCAAGCGCGCCGGGCAGGTCTACGCGAAGACTTGAGCATGGCAGCGTCGATCCGGGTCGAAGTGGCCTATGCACTGCCGCAGCGCCAGGAACTGGTCGAGGTGGTGCTGGCCGAGGGAGCGACCGTGGGCGATGCGCTGGAGGTCTCGGGCTTGCTGCGCAAGTATCCGGACATCGAACCGGACGGCCGCAACAAGCTCGGCATCTTTTCCCGCTTGGTCAAGGCCGATGCCGTGCTGCGCGACCGGGATCGGGTCGAAATCTACCGTCCCCTGGTCGCGGATCCCAAGGCCGTGCGCCGGCAGCGTGCCGGTGAGGGCAAGACGATGAAGAAGGGCGCGGCTTAGCCGCGCGGGCAGAGCCGCCCCGGCCGCTTCGCCGCTTCAGTTGCAGTTTGCGTCGATCTGCCGCTGGAGGCGGTTCGACTCAGCCGCGCGGGCGTCGTCATTGAGGAGTTCGCGTTCGCCGGCTGCATTCATCCTGGCAATGCGTTGCCCGGATTCGAGCGCCGCCAACTGGCTGCGGGCGTCGGAGCAGAAACGCTGGCGTTCGGCTTCGTCGGCCTGGCCTTGCGCCGCCTTGGCGGCGGCTTCTGCCTCCGCGGCACGCCGTTGGCGAAAAGCGGTTTCGGCGTCCACCGGTTGTTCCCCTTCCTGTCCGGCGTCGCCGCCGGCAGCCTCGTCTCCGGCCTGCGCCGGCGGGGCTGGGGGAGCGGGGGGCTGGGCGCCGCGCAGCGTCTTGACTTCGCCGGTGGGGGGCGGAACGTCCGAGTAGTGGATCCGTCCGTCCTTGTCCTTCCAGCTATAGATCTGCGCGGCGACCGGGAACGAGGCCATCAGTGCGAGCAGGAGGACTGCGGGACGGATCATTCAAAATCTCCGAAATGCACCGCTTACAAGGTGCCGGGGCGGTCTGTATAATACGGATTTGGTCGAAAGGATAAAAGCCATGCGAGTGATTCAGAAGGCGCTGACGTTCGATGACGTCCTTCTCGTTCCCGCCCACTCCACGGTCCTCCCGCGCGATGTGAATCTGCAGAGCCAGATCACCCGGCGCATCCGTCTCAATATCCCGCTCGTGTCCGCTGCCATGGACACCGTCACCGAAAGCCGTCTGGCCATCGCGCTGGCGCAGGAGGGCGGTATCGGCGTGGTGCACAAGAACCTCACGCCGGCCGAGCAGGCGGCGGAAGTGCACAAGGTCAAGCGCCACGAGTCCGGCATTTTGAAGGATCCGATCACCGTTCCGCCGACGATGACCGTCGGCGAAGTGATCGCGCTGCAGCGGCAGAACCGTTTTTCCGGCGTGCCCGTCATCGAGGGCGGCAAGGTGGTCGGCATCGTCACTAACCGTGACACGCGCTTCGAGACCAACCTGGACCAGCTGGTGTCGCAGATCATGACGCCGCAGGACCGCCTAGTCACGGTGCGCGAAGGCGCCAGCCTCGATGAAGCGCGCGAGCTGTTGCGCGTGCATCGCCTCGAACGCGTGCTGGTCATGAACGACGCGGGCGAGCTGTGTGGCCTCATCACGGTCAAGGACATGATGAAATCCACCGAGCACCCGTTCGCCGCTAAGGACGAGCACGGCCGCCTGCGCGTGGCTGCGGCGCTCGGCGTCGGCGCGGGCACGGAAGAGCGCGCCGAACGCTTGGCCGATGCCGGCGTGGACATGATCGTGGTCGATACCGCCCATGGCCATTCGCAGGGCGTGCTCGACCGCGTCAACTGGGTCAAGAAGAGCTTCCCGCGGATCGAGGTCGTCGGCGGCAACATCGCCACCGCAGACGCCGCGCGGGCGCTGGTCGATGCCGGCGCGGACGGCGTCAAGGTCGGCATCGGCCCCGGTTCGATCTGCACCACGCGCATCGTCGCCGGCGTCGGCGTGCCGCAGATCACGGCGGTCGACAACGTTGCCAACGCGCTCGCCGGCACCGGCGTGCCAATGATCGCCGATGGCGGCATCCGCTTCTCGGGCGACATCGCCAAGGCCATCGCCGCTGGCGCCAACGTCGTCATGCTGGGCGGGCTGTTCGCCGGCACCGAAGAGGCGCCTGGCGAAACCGTGCTGTTCCAGGGGCGTTCGTACAAATCCTATCGCGGCATGGGTTCGCTCGGTGCGATGGAGAAGGGGGCGGCCGATCGTTACTTCCAGGACGAGAACTCCGGCAACATCGACAAGCTCGTGCCCGAGGGCATCGAAGGCCGCGTGCCGTACAAGGGCTCGGTCGGCGTCGTCATCCACCAGTTGATCGGCGGCCTGCGCGCCTCGATGGGCTATCTCGGCTGCGCCGACATCCCGTCGATGCACGAACGCGCCCAGTTCGTGCAGATCAGCTCGGCCGGCATGCGCGAGTCCCACGTGCACGATGTGCAGATCACCAAGGAAGCGCCGAACTACCAGATCAGCTGATCTTTCCATTCGCGATTCCCCTGGCGGCCGAGAGGCCGCTTTTCCTTTTCCCGACGCCCGACACATTCGCGCCATGGCACACCAGAAAATCCTCATCCTCGACTTCGGCTCCCAGGTCTCCCAGCTCATTGCACGCCGTGTGCGCGAGCAGCAGGTGTACTGCGAGCTTCATCCCTTCGACGTGTCGGACGAATTCGTGCGCAGCTTCGGTGCTCAGGGCGTGATCCTGTCCGGCGGTCCCAATTCGGTGTACGAAGCCGAGGACTGGCGCGCACCGCAGGCGGTGTTCGAGCTCGGCGTGCCGGTGCTTGGCATCTGCTACGGCATGCAGACCATGGCCAGCCAACTCGGCGGCAAGGTCGAAAGCTCCAGCAAGCGCGAATTCGGCTACGCGGAAATGCGCGCACGCGGCCACTCGAAGCTGTTCGAGGGCATCGAGGACCGGACCAACGCCGAGGGCCACGGCCTGCTCGACGTATGGATGAGCCACGGCGACAAGGTCGCCGAGCTGCCGCCGGGCTTCAAGCTCATCGGCAGCAACGACTCGACCCCGATCGCCGCGATGGCGGACGAGGCACGCGGCTTCTACGGCGTGCAGTTCCACCCCGAGGTCACGCACACGATCAAGGGCAAGGAGATGGTCGGGCGTTTCGTGCACGATATCTGCGGCTGCGGCCACGACTGGAACATGCCCGACTACATCGACGAAGCCGTGCGGAGCATCCGCGCGCAGGTCGGTGACGAGGAAGTTATCCTCGGCCTGTCGGGCGGCGTCGACTCGTCGGTGGCCGCGGCGCTGATCCACCGCGCCATCGGTGACCAACTCACCTGCGTGTTCGTCGACCACGGCCTGCTGCGCCTCAACGAAGGCAAGCTGGTCATGGAAATGTTCGCCGGCCGCCTGCACGCCAAGGTCGTGCATGTGGACGCCACCGGGCAGTTCATGGGCCACCTGAAGGGCGTCACCGATCCTGAACAGAAGCGCAAGATCATCGGCCGCGAGTTCGTCGAGGTCTTCCAGGCCGAAGCCAGGAAGCTCCCGAACGCAAAGTGGCTGGCGCAGGGCACCATCTACCCCGACGTGATCGAGTCCGGCGGCGCCAAGAACAAGAAGGCGCACACCATCAAGAGCCACCACAACGTCGGCGGCCTGCCCGAAACCCTGGGCCTGAAGCTGCTGGAGCCGTTGCGCGACCTGTTCAAGGACGAAGTGCGCGAACTGGGCGTGGCCCTCGGCTTGCCGCACGACATGGTGTACCGCCACCCCTTCCCGGGGCCGGGCCTGGGCGTGCGCATCCTCGGCGAAGTCAAGCAGGAATACGCTGACCTGCTGCGCCGCGCCGACGCCATCTTCATCGACGAACTGCGCGCCGCCGACTGGTACGACAAGACCAGCCAGGCCTTCGCCGTGTTCCTGCCGGTGAAGAGCGTGGGCGTGATGGGCGACGGACGCACCTACGAATACGTGGTGGCGCTGCGCGCAGTGCAGACCCAGGATTTCATGACCGCGCACTGGGCCGAACTGCCGCACAGCCTGCTGGGCAAAGTGAGCAACCGCATCATCAACGAGGTGCGGGGAATAAACCGGGTCGTGTACGACATCAGCGGAAAGCCGCCGGCGACGATCGAGTGGGAGTGAATTGACGTCCTTTTGAGCTTATCGCCAGTTATCGAAAATTGACCGTAAGGCTTTGATTTAAAAAGAAGATCAGAGTGTTCGCTATCGGTGGCTATCACCGGCCAGCGAAGCAGGTTGACGGCGAAACGGACGGTAAGAACGAAAGGTCGGATTAAGACCCTCCCGTTTACTATTGAGACCAAACCGGTCTTTGACGGTAAAAAGCTCCTCTGGAATGCTGATTTCATGCGGCTTTCCGGGCATCAACGGGTCTCCTGGCCCCTGACGGTAAAAGCCGTCACGAAACAGGAGGAAATCCTTGATGCTTACCGACACTGCACTGCGCAATCTCAAGCCTAAGTCCAAGATTTACAAGGTTTTTGATCGCGACGGGATGTACGTGACGGTATCGACTACCGGTACCGTCACCTTCCGCTACGATTACCGTCTGAACGGGCGGCGGGAAACCCTGACCATCGGCCGCTATGGTCCCGCCGGCATTTCGCTGGCACTGGCCCGTGAAAAGCTGATCGACGCCAAAAAGGCGGTCGCTGCCGGCCGGTCCCCAGCAATGGAAAAGCAGCGCGAGAAGCGTCGGCTGACCGCTTCCAAGAACTTTGGCGAGGTCGCCCTCAAATGGCTGACGGACGCCCGGATGGCCGACAGCACGCGTGCCATGCGCAAGCACGTGGTCGACCGGGATATCCTGCCGGTGTTCCAGAACCGGCTGCTCAACGAAATCACCGCCGATGACTTGCGGGCCTTGTGCAACAAGGTGAAGGCGCGCGGGGCACCTGCCACGGCGGTGCATGTCCGCGACATCGTGAAGCAGGTCTATGCCTTCGCCATCCTTCACGGCGAGAAGGTGGACAACCCGGCCAGCGATGTGGCGGCCGCCTCGATCGCGACCTTCGTTCCGAAAGACCGGGCGCTGTCGCCAGCCGAGATCCGGCTGGCGTTCCATCAGTTGGAGTCCATCGCGACCTATCCGACGATCCGTCTGGCGCTGCGCATGGTCCTGCTGACCCTGGTGCGCAAGAGCGAACTGATCGAGGCCACCTGGAGCGAGATCGACTTCGAGCATGCGACCTGGACGATCCCGAAGGAGCGCATGAAGGGGCGCAACCCGCATGTGATCTATCTGTCGCGGCAGGCCATGGATATCCTGGTGGCACTGCACACTTGCGCGGCAGGCTCGAAGTTCGTGCTGCCCTCGCGCTACGAGCCGAACCGCTGCATGTCACATGCCACCCTGAATCGCGTGACCCAGCTCATCGTCGAGCGGGCCAAGGCCGCAGGCCTGCCGCTGGAACCTTTCACGGTGCATGACCTGCGCCGCACCGGCTCGACGCTGCTCAACGAGGTCGGCTTCAATGGCGATTGGATCGAGAAGTGCCTGGCGCACGAAGAAGGGCGGACCTCGCGTTCGGTCTACAACAAGGCCGAGTACGCCGAGCAGCGGCGTCACATGCTGCAGGAGTGGGCGGATATGGTCGATGCATGGATCGACGGGCGCACCCATGTACCGAAGCTGCAGCCGGAGAACATCCCGGTCCCAGTGCTCAGTCCGGCCTTGTGAGGGAGGCGGCATGATGACTTCAACGGGATGTGCAACTGCTGGGCAGGATGCGGTTTACATGAGTTGTAGAAAGATCACTATGAGTGATCTTTTTCGGCCATTACCAAACTATCCCTCCTTGGCTTTGGTTTATAAATCTGATATTTTGTGCACTATGGATGCTCAAAATTCAGGAAAACTAAACCGCTTGCTGGCCGAACTGGGCGATACGCGCCTGGTGTCCAGCCGCTGGCTGCGTGCGCATGGCTATTCGAACAGCCTCGTTGCGCGCTATGTGGGCAGCGGCTGGCTGGTGTCGCCGGCGCGGGGCGTCTACATGCGCAAAGGCGGGCGGCTGCAGTGGGAGGGTGTGGTCCGCAGCCTGCAGGCTGGAGAGGGGTTGGCCCTGCATGTTGGTGGGAGCTTTGCCCTGGCCCTGCAAGGGCACGAGCACTACCTGCGGCTCGGCGAGGCCGAGGCGATTACCCTTTATGGACCGGTGCGGCCGCCTGGCTGGGTGGGCAAGCTGTCCTTGCCGCAGCGCTTCGAGTACCAGGGCAAGGGGCCGCTCGATCTGCCTGCCATCCTGTACACGGATGAGGTGTCCGAAACGATGTTGGCGGCACAGGGACTGGTCTGGCACCGGTTGGGGTCGGGCACGGAGGCCCTGGTGTGCTCCACGCCCGAGCGGGCCATGCTGGAACTGTGCGACGGTGTATCGGATGCGGCGGGGGTCTACGAGGCTGATGCGTTGATGCAGGCCATGACCACGCTGCGGCCGCAGCGGGTCGGCTTGATGCTGCGCCACTGCTGCAGCATCAAAGCCAAGCGACTGTTCCTGGCCCTGGCTGATCGCCATCGGCATGCGTGGTTGTCGCACGTGCCCTTGGAGAACGTCGATCTGGGCCGGGGCAAGCGCGCGCTGGTGCCCGGCGGGCGCCTGCATCCGAGCTACCAGATCACCTTGCCGGGAGACCTCGATGAACACCTGGCTTGACCACTGGGACCGGCGCTACACGAACCGCGTGCGGCTGCTGGTCGAGATCCTGCCGGTGCTGGCACAGGAGCCGCGCTTCGCGCTCAAGGGCGGCACCGCCATCAACCTGTTCGAGCATGACCTGCCGCGCCTGTCGATAGACATCGACCTGGCCTGGCTGCCGGTGCACGACTATGCCGAGGATGCGAGGCTGATCGCCGAAGCGCTGGAGCGGCTGGCCGATGTGCTGCGTGCCCGGCCTCTGCAATTGCAAGTGCAAACTTCGGCGGGCGAAGGTGGAGCAGTCACCCGCTTGGTGGCCAGTCGCGGCCGCGCACGCGTGCAGATCGAGACGACGCCGGTCATGCGTGGCACGGTGCATCCGGTGCGCAGCATGAGGGTGTGCCCACAGGTGGAGGAGGTGTTCGGCTTTGCCGAGGTGCAAGTGCTAGATTTCGCCGACCTCTATGCCGGCAAACTGGCGGCAGCACTGTCGCGGCAGCATCCGCGCGATCTCTTCGACGTGGGCTTGCTGTTGCAGGACGAGCAGGCGGACGAGGCGCTGTGGCGCACCTTCCTCGTATACCTGACCTGCAGTCCCAAGCCCGCGTGGGAGATGCTGGCACCGCGCATGCCTGCGGATTTCGAGGCGATCTTCGAGGCCCACTTCAAGGGTATGACGACCCACGCCGTCACCGTGGAAGCCTTGCTGGAGAGCCGGGAGCACCTGCTCGCGCAGGTGGCGCATTGGCTGGACGAGCCGTCATGTGCGTTCCTGCGGTCCGTGGAGGGTGAACAGCCGGATTTCGGCTTGATCGGGCTTACGCATGCGGCGGAACTCCCGGGAGTGCGACGCAAGCTGTACAACCTTGCTCAGCGCACGGCGGCCAAGCGTGCCACAGATCGGCTACGACTTGAAGAGACGCTAGCGCGGATTGCTGGTACCCGATGACAAGGGAGGCTGACGTCATGGTTCACGATTTCACGCTGGTCTATGCACTGGACTCAGGCATGGGCTCGCAGGAGGATGTCCTTCGCCGGCTGGCGAACAGCGCCTGTGCCGATGTCACGGTCGGCTGGGGACGGCCGGAACATGTCGGCCTGGCGTTCAGCCGGGAGGCCATCGAACGCGATGCTGCGGTGAGGCTTGCCGTGGCCCAGGTAGCACAGGCGCTACCCGGAGCGGCGCTGGTCCGGGTAGATACCGCGTAGCAGGGCATCCGATGGCGTCGTCACCGAACTGGGCGATTCCGGCGCAGCCTCACGTCCGGACCCGGCGCAGTGTCGGTTTCCGCAGATCGAGAGGCTTGCTTGCGGCTTTCGATCCAGGCTTCGACTTCCTCCAGATCCCATACGACGCAGCGGGCGGTCAGGCGGAATCGGCGCGGGAATTCGCCGCGCTGCTCCATCTCGTAGATCGTTGTCTCGGCCAGGGGCACGATCTGGTGCAGCTCTCGGCGGCGGATGGTGCGCCGGAAAGGCAAAGGCGCCTTCGCCGGAAACTGGGGAAGGTTGTCGTAGCCGGCCATACCCGGATGGGGCAGAGATACCGGTTTGTTGGAGGCAGGGAGCGAAGAAGATGGCATGGCAGTGACCGTGATGGGATGCGTTGCTGTCTATGGTGGCTATCGTCGGCGATCGGCACAACCTGTTGGGGCGAAGCCGGTCGTGTCGAGGTATGGATGTTCGCTCTGTTCGCCTTATTTGTGTCATGCGGCGAATCTTTGTGGAGCATCGCGGATTTCGCCGTTGTGCCCGCAAGCTGCATTTCGTGTTGCGTATCCAATCGCAGCCATCCGACCTTGGCTCCTGGCGTCCCCGACCATGCAACATGGCCGGTCGCGCTCTCGTGCGTGGCATCGAGCCTCGCTGCGCGAGTCTCGCCCCTAACGGGCTTCCATCGCTGACGCCTACGGCCCGGCTTCCAGCTTCGGGCCTGCGCGCTCGCGCTTGCATGCAGTCGGCACACAGGGAAGGCCGTTACCTGTCCAGCCATCTTCCCTGACTTCATCCCCATAGTCCGCGACTGTAGCCCACGGCCAAAGGCCGTCAAGGCGCGCAGGGCCGTGCCTCGGCAAGCCTGCGGCCGCACCAACCCTGCGCTTGTTTCCTTGACAGCCTTTGGCCGCGCGCTCCTGACCGTCGCGGGCGATGAACTCAGGAAAGACGGTGGCAACGAGGCCAACCGGGTTCTTCGTGCCGACCGCACCGAACAGCCACAAAGGCTGGGCTCCGAATCTTGGAATCCGGTGTGCGGTGAACAGCAAACCCTTCTTTGTCAGGAGTATTGAAATGAGCCGTATTGTTTTAGGGGACTGCCTCGCCGTTCTGCCCACGCTGCCCGATCAGGCCGTGGATTTCGTCCTCACCGACCCGCCGTATCTGGTGAACTACCAAGACCGCAGCGGCCGCCGTATCGCCAACGATAAAAACGATAGCTGGCTGGTACCAGCCTTCGAGCAGATTTACCGCATCCTGCGCGATGATGCCTTTTGCATCTCGTTCTATGGCTGGAATCGCGTTGATCGCTTTTTCAACGCATGGCGCGCTGCGGGTTTTCGGGCGGTCGGCCATATCGTTTTCGCCAAGCCGTACCAGTCAAAAGCGAAGTTTCTACGCTATCAGCATGAGGCGGCCTATTTGC
The DNA here is from genome assembly GCF_000310205.1 of Thauera linaloolentis 47Lol = DSM 12138. GTDB lineage: Bacteria > Pseudomonadota > Gammaproteobacteria > Burkholderiales > Rhodocyclaceae > Thauera > Thauera linaloolentis. The sequence continues at coordinate 24,841 of NZ_AMXE01000035.1, forward strand.
TTGCCAAGGGGCAACCGGCATTGCCGGACGAGCCTTTGCCCGACGTGCTGCCGTGGAAATACAGCGGCAACCGCTTGCACCCGACGCAAAAGCCGGTCGAATCCCTGGCCACCCTTATCGAGACCTTTTGCCCGTCGCGCGGCATCGTCCTGGACCCTTTCGCCGGTTCTGGGTCGACATGCGTTGCCGCCCGCCAGACTGGCCGCCGCTTCTTTGGCATCGAACTTGACGCCAAGTACCACGCCGCCGCGACTACCCGTTTGAGTACCACCCCCGCCGGGAGGGTTGCAGCATGAGCAGCAAAGCCAACAGGTTTGAAGGATTGAAGGCCTATCTGACCGGATACGGACGCCACAACCGCGATGCGCTCACCTTCATTGCCGAGTACGAACACTGGCCGAGACTGGCTTTGAAGGAAATCGAGCGACGAGCAACAGCCATCCTCGCCAACTTGCCCGATGACGAAGTGAAGGCCATCGCCCGGCGGGCGGTGAGCCTGCGTAAGCTGGCCCGGCAAGTGCAAACGGAACTTGATAAGGAGTAACGACATGGCAAAGCCCATTCTTTCACCCTCAACCAAGCGCGAGATTGCCGAGATTGCCCGCGTGCATCTGCATATCGAAACCCTCGAAGTACGCGGGCATGACAGCCTGGATTTTCATAGCCTTGCCGTCTGGAACGTGTCGGCAGCACTCGAAGCGGCATACCTGGCGGGCATGGTAGATCACTACCGGAAACGCGAATGACCGCAGGGCCAGCGGCGGCGGGCGTTGTCGCCCGTCGCCAGCGCCAGGCCCGTTCCATGGCCTGGCGCTGGCGAATCAAAATCCGGGCGTGGCGGTGGCCACACCCGGTTCCAACTTTCGACCAAAACAAAACCGCCCAGTCGCCGCCTTCGGCCAGGCAGCGACTGGGCGGCGCACAAGTTACCTTGAGCGCGAAAAACTCAACGCAGAAAGTGCAGCGGCACAGGATGCCGTCGGCGCTCCGATCGCGCCACGCTGCGATGGGTGGGGCGCTGTGCTGCTGATCGCGGCACGTCATCCCATCGCGAGAGGCCTCACGCGTCGCGTTCCTTCACCATTGCCTCCAACTGCCGGCGCAGGTGCGCCAGCAGTTCGTCGGTGTGCTTTCCGCTTCTGTGGCTTTACAGAAATCTGCATCGACGGATTCCAGTAAATCCACGCAACTGCATCCGTGCTTACGCACGAAGGCGTAAATCCGATTTGGCGGTTTTGCGCTTCGGCGTAAAGCCGCGTTTGCGCATCATTGGATTGGTGGAATTGCTGCCTTTGCCTCGGCGGCCCACGACCGCCCCGGAGCACGCGTCGTCGGAGTACACGCGACAGACCGAGCGAGGCAGAACCCTGTCGGGTTGAGCCCGGCTTACTGTGACTTTTTCAGTCTGGTGCTATACCGGACAAGTCTCAATCGAGACTCTTGCGACATAGCCGCAGCGGTCTGATCCAAATAGACATGATGCCCGGCGTGGCTTGCGGCAGGCTGGCCTGTACAGCGCCCCACGGTCGGGGCGCTGCCGCCGCCGCATTGAGACGGAAACCGCAACGCATCGGAGCCAATCGGTCTTGACAACTTCACCCGACTTTTTAACCCATGACGTTCTGACGATGGCGATGTAGCGCGTAACCCGGCCGTGGCGGCAATTCCTGTTCCCAGGAGGTTGCGTCATGGCCGACCGCGCCGCCGAGCCTTGGTATCCCACTGCCGCGTATCTGTACGTGCTGCATCTGGACGGCCTTGCGCTCGCCTGGGAGTACCTGCGCAGGCATCCCGACTACCGGCTCGACTGGCTGCGCCGTCATCGCCGGCCGCAGGCGGCACAAGGAACGGCGCATCGCTGGGGCTTGCGCCTGCTGGAAGACCCGGCCCTGGATGCGCGCGACGCGCATCCGGCCTGGCAGCCCGGCCACGCTGCAATGGTGCAGCTCTACCCGGACGAAGACCCGCCACCCGATGCCTTGATCTTCGCGTTCTGGCGCATCCCCGGTCACAAGCAACTGATCCACGACGGCAAGGGGCTGGCGCTGATCGCGCGCAGCCCAGGCCATTGCCTGCGCTTTGCGCTGGCCTCTGGCCTGGAAGACGGCATGGCTGTCGCCTATGCCTATCGCGGCGCTGCTGCGCCTGCGCGTCACCCCGAATCCGGCTTGGCGCTGGCCTGCGCCAAGCCCAGGCCGACACCGGCCGCGCTGCTGGAACTGCACACCCTGCAAGCACTCGACGCGACCCTGGCGGGCGCGTCCTTGCGCGAGGTGGCCGAGGGCTTGTTCGGCACCGACGCCGCAGCCGATTGGTACGCCGACGGCGGCCTACGCTCCAAGGTGCGCCGCCTGGTACGGCGCGGCGATGCGCTGATGCGCGGCGGCTATCGCCGCTTAGCACAACTTCCGCCGCTTGAGAAGGGTCGTTTTGATGCGGACGCAAAACGACCCTGATGCAAATCCCCCCGTTTCTTGAGACTGCCTCCATCCGGCCGCGCTGTGTGGCCGGTCGTTTTCAACCGATGGAGGTTCACACCATGCGTCCAGCACCTTTGCGGCCTGCCGCCGCTCCCGTTGCCACTCCGGCACAGCCGCAGCGTTATCTCACCAACGACGAAGCCGCCGAGTACCTGCGCCTGTCGCCGCGCACGCTGGAAAAGCAGCGCGTGATCGGCGGCGGCCCGCGCTTTCGCAAGTTCGGCCGGCGCGTCATGTACGCCGTGGCCGACCTCGATGCCTGGGCCACCGACCGCAGCTTCGAGACCACTTCCGATCCCGAATACGCCGAGCGCCATGCGGCGGACAGTCGTGCGCGCTGATCGCTGGCGCGCGCCAGGCCATCGCCATGTCCAAACCCTCGCAAGAGCGCGAACAGCTCGACCTGTTCCGCGCCTTGCCGGGCGAAGGCATGGCACCGCGCGACAGCCAGGACTTGATGGCCTTTCCGTTCTTCTCGCTGGCGAAGTCGCGGCGCACGGCGCCTATCGACTTCCGGGCGGGCAATGTGACGATCCGTGTGGAGGGCACGGCCGAGCACGGTATCGCCACCATTTGGGATGCCGACCTGCTCATTTGGGCGGCCTCGCAGATCGTGGAAGCACGCGACGCGGGACTGCGCCCGTCGCGGCTGATGCAGGCCACGCCCTACGAGATCCTGCGCTTCATCGGTCGCGGTACGTCGCTGCGCGACTACCAGCGCCTCAAAGCCGCGCTCGACCGGCTGCAATCGACCACGGTGGCCACATCCATCCGCGAGACGACCGGGCGGCGCCTGCACCGCTTCTCGTGGATCAACGAATGGAAGGAGCTGGCCGATGCCAGCGACACGCCGCTGGGCATCGAGCTGATCCTGCCGGACTGGTTCTATGCCGGCGTGCTCGATGCCGCCCTGGTACTGACCATCGACCCGGCGTATTTCCGCCTGACGGGCGGCATCGAACGCTGGCTGTACCGCCTGGTGCGCAAGCACGGCGGGCGGCAGGAATACGGCTGGCAGTTCGATTTTCAGCACCTGTACCGCAAATCGGGCAGCGTGGCGCGCTACTACGACTTCGCCGCCGACCTGCGGGCATTGGTCGCGCGCCAATCCTTGCCCGGCTACCAGTTGGGCATCGAGCACGTATCCGGGATTTCCTCGCCGCTGCTGACGTTCCGGCCCGTGCCGTCCACGGCACGGGGATAACTCCGGGAGAACCTGTGGATGGGCTCGTGCTATCAGGCAACAGAGGTATCGTGCTATCAGGCAACGAACTATCGTGCTATCAGGCAACAAAATCGCCCGCAAACCCGCGCCAATGCTGGGTTTTCGCGCCCCTTAACTTCCCTAACTTAAATACTCTAACTTTTAGTAGGGAAACGCCGCTGCGGTGGATAACCACCACGCGGCCACCAACGGCAGACAAAACCAGCCACCAGCCAGCAGGTTTTGCAGGCCGATCAAAGCCAGGTTTTCCAAACAGGGAGGCCAGGCCATGATCGTCGCTCTGCTCAACCAGAAAGGCGGCGTGGGCAAGACCACGCTCGCCACCCACATCGCCGGCGAGCTGGCGATGCGCGGCCAGCACGTCGTGCTGCTGGACGCCGACCCGCAGGGTTCATCGCTGGACTGGACACAGCGCCGAAGCCAGCAAGGCTTGCCACGGCTGTTCAGCGCCGTGGGGCTGGCCCGCGAAACGCTGCACCAAGAGGCGCCAGAACTCGCCAGGCGGGCCGATCACGTCGTCATCGACGGCCCGCCGCGCATCGCCGCCTTGGCGCGCTCCGCGCTGCTGGCGGCCGAGCGCGTGCTGATCCCGGTGCAGCCCAGCCCTTACGACCTGTGGGCCAGTGCTGAGATGGTGGCGCTGATACGTGAGGCGCAGGTATTCAGGCCCGAGCTGCGCGCGGCGTTCGTCATCAACCGGCGTGTCAGCACCACCGTCATCGGGCGCGAGGCGCGCCAGGCGCTCGCCGAGCAGCCATTGCCGGCGCTGCGTGCCGAGGTTCGGCAACGCATCGTTTTCGCCGACAGCGTGGCCGCTGGCCGGCTTGCACGCGAGATGGCGCCGGACAGCGCAGCCGCCCGCGAAATCACCGCACTGGTGGACGAACTGCTGCGGTGGCTGACATGACAGCGAAGCCGCCACCCAACAGCAAACGCACGGCCAAGCGCGTCGGCATCGGCGCGCGGCCGCCCGCGAATCCGCACGCGGAAGCGTGGATTCGCCAGGGCGATGCCGATGCACTAGGCAAAGGCGACCTCTACACGGCCCGCCTCACGCTCGACATCACGCCCGCGATGCGGGCGCGTATCAAGGTCTCGGCCTTCACGCAAGGCGTGACCGTGGCCGACCTACTACGCGGCCTGCTGGAACGGGAGTTTCCAGAGAACCGCACGGAGAACACACCATGACTGCATCTGCTTCGGCTGCCGCTGGCGCGGCCACGGCTGCGCTCGCAGCACCTACCGGCCAGCCTGCCAGCGCGCCGCTGACGCGCGTGGCGCTGGCCTACATCGAGGCCCGTTTCAAGCTCTATCTGCGCTTCGGCGAACCCGCGCGCACGCACCAGCTCGACCGCTGGCGGCGCAGCGCCGTGTTCCTGCCGAACGCGGTTCTGTGCCGTGTCCGTTGGCAGGCCAACGACTACGGCACGATCCGCTGGCAACTCATGGCGATGCAGGCTTGCACGCCGCTCGATGCGGCGCAGCGCATCCCCGGCGTCCAGCCGGGCGCACGCCTGCTGCTGCACGCCGAGGGAGAAAATCAGGTGCGCGCCGTGCTGGAACGCATCGACGCCATCGAGGCGCTGGGCATCGCGCCCGCCGCCGTCTCGCCCGCGTACTGGCGCACGCTGGGCAACCGGCTCGCTGCACGCCTGCCGCTGCCCGAATACACCGCCGAGCGGCACGCCGCCTGGCTCACAGGGAGGGCGCTGCCATGACCGCCGTTTCCACTGTCGGCTCCGCGCCGCGTTCTCGCTCACGCCTGCGCGTTCGCCTCGTGCTGGCGGGCCTGTCCGCCTGCGGCCTCGCTGCGCTGGCCTGGGCGTCCTTCGTGCATCCGTTGCCGCGTCTGATCTACAACCCGTCCGACAGCGTAGCGGTCGGTTGGTATCGCATCGAACCGTTCGCCCCGCACACCGCCTCGCTGCCACGTCCGCTGTCCGTGGACAGCATCGTCCTGACCACGCTGCCGCCAGATGCCGCCGCGCTGGCCGCACAGCGCGGCTACCTGCCGGCGCGCGTGCCGCTGCTCAAACGTGTGGGCGCGGTCGCGCCACAGCACGTTTGTGTCGTCGATGCCCTGGTCTGGATAGACGGCGTGCCGGTGGCCGCCGTTCGGCCCGCCGACCGGCTGGGCCGTCCGCTGCCATCCTGGCCGCAGTGCCGCCAGCTTCGGCCTAGCGAACTGTTCCTCTTGAGCACGACCAACCCAGCGTCGTTCGACAGCCGGTATTTCGGGCCCGTCAGCACATCCGCCGTGATCGGCATCGCGCGCCCGATCTGGCTGGAGTCACGCCCATGATGGCCGCCGATTCGCTGCGCATCATCGTGCTATCAGGCGTGTCAATCCGCTGCACGCCTTCGTGTCGTCGCGCGTGCAGTGCGAGCGCATCCGCGCTGCACTTCGCGCTGCCTTCCCATGTGCAGGCATCTTGCCTCGAACGCGCCCGGCCTGTGGCCGTCGCCGCGTTCGCCGGCGCGCTGGCTGCTCACACAGCAGCGCCGCCGGGCCGCCGCTGCCCGGAGCGCCAGCGAGGGGCAAAGGCGGAAGGCAAGATTGAAGGGTGCGGCACCAAGGTGCGCACAAAGTCAGTCTGCACGTGGGGGTGGCGCGGCACGCGCCAGATCGCGGCATCGTGCCGCGTGGAACGGCAATGCCTTGTCGGCATTGGCAAAACCGCGTGCCACGCACGCCCGGCCTTGACCGTTTTGGATGGAGGCACCCCATGAGCCGCAGCGACGATGACCGCTTCCGCATCCGCCCAGGCGCTCCCAAGCAGCGCGGCGACGCCTTCATCAATCAGGTGCTGCGCCAGGCCAGCAAAGCGGCCAATGCCACCGGCGGCAGGCGCGGCAGAGCGCCCGGTTCGCGCCTGGGGCGCGGCCATGTCGCGGCGCGATTCACCGGCCAGTCGCTGACGGGGAATTCGCGCCGCGCCACGGTCAAGGTGCGGCTGGTGTATCTCCAGAAGGTCGGCGCCCGCTCCACCATCACGCATCTGCGCTACATCGAACGCGAAGGCGTGGACCGCCAGGGCGGACCGGGCCGCGCCTACGGGCCGGCGACCGACGAGGCCGATACCGCCGCTTTCGAGGAACGCGGTCGGGAAGACCGCCACCAGTTCCGCTTCATCGTCTCCCCGGAAGACGCCGACCAGCTCGACGATCTGCGCACCTACACCCGGCACCTCATGCAGCGCATGGAGGCCGACCTGGGCACCCGGCTCGATTGGGTGGCCGTCGATCACTGGAACACCGACAACCCGCACACCCACGTCGTGCTGCGCGGCAAGGACGACACCGGCAAGGATCTCATCATCTCGCAGGAATACATCACCCGCGGCATGCGCGAACGGGCGGCGGAACTGGCGACCGAGTGGCTGGGGCCGCGTACCGAACTGGAGATACAGCGCACACTGGCTCGGGAAGTCGATCAGGAACGCTGGACCAGCCTGGACAGAACCTTGCAGCGCGAAGCCGTCGATGGCCTGGTGCGCACCGAGCGTTTCAGCGAACCCCGGCTGCAACGCCAGCGCATGCTGCTGGTCGGCAGGCTGCAACGGCTCCAGCGCATGGGGCTGGCGACGGAAACCACGCCCGGCACCTGGGCCGTGCATGCCGAGGCCGAACTCACACTGCGGGCAATGGCCGAACGCGGCGACATCATCCGCACCATGCAGCGTGCAATGGGGGCAAAACAGCGCGACCTGGCCGTGTTCCAGCCCGGCGACGACGGCCGCGTCATCGTGGGCCGCGTGGCAGGCAAGGGCCTGGCCGACGAGCTGTACGACAAGGGCTACCTGATCGTCGATGGCGCGGACGGCAAGGCCCACTATGTGGCGCTGCCGCCCAAGACCGAACTGGAGCAGTACCCGACCGGCGCTGTAGTGGAGGTGAAAGGTTCGTCCGACGTGCGCGCGGCCGACAAGAACATCGCCGCGCTGGCAAGCAGTGGCCTGTACCGCACCGACCATCACCTGGCGATTGAGCAAGGCCGGGCCAAGCCTGGCCGCGACCCGCAGGAGGAGGTTGTCGCCCACGTTCGCCGCCTGGAAGCCCTGCGCCGCGCCGGCATCGTGGAGCGCGTCGCCGATGGGCTGTGGAAGGTGCCTGACGACCTGGCCGAGCGTGGCCGCCGCTACGACGCCCAGCGCCTGGGCGGTGGCGTGTCGGTGGAACTGAAATCGCACCTGCCCATTGAGCGCCAGGCCCGCGTGATCGGGGCCACCTGGCTCGACCAGCAACTGATCGGCGGCGGCCAAGGGCTGGGCGACCTGGGCTTTGGCGGCGAGGCCAAGGAGGCGCTACAGAAACGCGCCGACTTCCTCGAAGAACAGGGGCTGGCCCAGCGGCGCGGGCAGCGCGTCATCCTCGCCCGCAACCTGCTGGGCACGCTGCGCAATCGGGAACTTGCGCAGGCCGCCCAGGACATTGCCGCCGAAACCGGGCTGGCGCATCGGCCCGTAGCGGACGGCCAGCGCGTGGCCGGCATCTACCGGCGCTCGGTCATGCTGGCGAGCGGGCGCTACGCCATGCTCGATGACAGCATGGGATTCAGTCTGGTGCCGTGGAAGCCGGTGATCGAGCAGCGCCTGGGGCAGCAGCTCGTCGCGACGGTGCGCGGCGGTGGGGTGTCCTGGGAGATTGCGCGGCCGCGCGGCCGCGCGATCTAGGTGGATAGCATCGAGGTGTCCGAAAAAACGCCTGCGATGTAGTCCATCACCACGCGTACAGGCTTGGATCGGCGTAGATCGCGGTGAACGACCAACCAAATATCGCGTGCAAACGAGTCTCCGGCGTGCTCCAGCCTGACCAAGTCGGCCTCGGTGTCGCCGATGAAGCAAGGTAGCCCAGCCACCCCTGCGCCAGCGCGCGCAGCGGCCAGATGGCTGCTGATGTCGCTCAACTCACATCCCACCGGCCGACCGTCGGCGATCTTCAATAGCCATTGCTGTTGAGGCATGTCGGCCAGTGATTCGTCGTAGGCAATGAATGTCCAGTCCGCCGACGGCACAGTGGCTGCGTAGTCTTTATGGGCGTACAGCGCGAATGGCATCCGGCCGATGCGGCGCACCACGTTGCTAGGTTCCTTGGGCCGAACCAGCCGCAGGGCCACATCCGCCTCTCTGCGGCTGAGAGACACCTGCTGGGATTGGGCCAGCACGGAAAGCTGAATCCCCGGATGTTCCCTGCGCAAGCCCGCTAGGTGCGACGCCAGGAAGTGAGCGACCAGCACGGGCGGAGCACTCAAGGCAACTTTCCCGTCCAACGGCTCCTGCTGGGCACGGGCATGACGGGCAATGCCAAAGGCCGCGGTTTCCATGCTCTGCGCCAGCTCCAAAATCTTCGTTCCGCCTGGTGTCAGCCGGCAAGAGCGCGGTAGCCGTTCGACCAGAGGCATTTGCAGTTCGGCTTCGAGTGCGCCTAGTCGGCGGCTGACCGTCGCGTGGTCCACATGCAGCGCACGCGCTGCGCCAGAAAGTGTCCCGGCACGCGCGATGGCCAGAAAATGGCGTAGATTCTCCCAGTCGAACATCTGTGCGTTTTCTCCAGGTTGATATGCAATTTTATGGAATTTACGCACAGAAGGAAAATCTCTAGCATGACGCCGAATTGATACGTTCTGGATTCACGTCATGCTTTTTTCGAGACACTCGCCACGCGGCACGCTGGCTGCTTCGGCTCTGGGGTTCGCTGTCGTCCTGTTGGACGTCAGTGTTGTCAACGTCGCTTTGGAGGCCCTGCGCCTGGAATTCGCCACCGACATTGCAGGACTGCAATGGGTGGTGAACGCTTATACCTTGGCGTTCGCCGCATTGTTGCTGACCAGCGGTGCACTGGGCGATCGCTTCGGGGCGCGGCGTGTCTTTTCGTGGGGATTCGTGCTTTTCACGCTTGCGTCGCTTGCCTGTGGCATCGCTAACGAGTTGGCTACGCTGGTGGTCGCACGCTTGGCCCAAGGCGTTGGCGCCGCGATGCTGGTGCCCAATTCCCTTTCAATGCTTCAAAAGGCATTCCAGCCAGGCGAAGAGCGCAGCCGGGCCGTGGGCTGGTGGGGCGCTGTGGGCGGCCTGTCACTGGCCGCCGGCCCCGTCGTGGGTGGCCTGCTGGTGACGCACCTAGGCTGGCGTTCCATCTTTCTGATGAATCTGCCCATTGGGCTCATGGGTCTTTTTCTGACCTTGCGCTTTGCGGCACCTGATGGCGAAGGGCATCGACGATGCCTGGACTGGCCTGGGCAAGTTGCGGCGGTGATCGCGCTGGCTTCGCTTACCGCCAGTCTGATCGAAGCCAGCAGTCTTGGATGGAGCGATATACGGGTTCAGGCAGGGCTGCTGCTGTTCATCGTGGCACTGGCCGGCTTCATCTGGATGGAGTCACGCACGAAGACCCCTATGTTGCCGTTGACCTTGTTCCGCAATCCGACGTTCACGATTTCATCGGTCACAGGTGTCGTCGTGAACTTTGCGTACTACGGTCTGGTGTTCGTGCTCAGCCTCTTCTTCCAGATTCAACAGCAGCTCACGCCTCAGCAGACGGGGCTCGCCTTCCTGCCGATGACCATCGTATTGGTCGCCGCGAACATCGTGGCCGGAAGGCTCATGACCCGCCTAGGCGCACGTCGCATTCTGGTGCTTGGACTGGGGCTTGCGGCCTGTGGCTACCTGCTGATGCTGCTGGCCAGCATCGATGGCCGCTACGGCATGCTGATCATCCCGATGCTGATGGCGGGCAGCGGTATCGCGTTGACCATTCCAACCATGACGAATGCCACGATGTCATCGGTGGACGCATCGCGTGCAGGTATCGCCTCGGGTGTTCTCAACTCTGCGCGGCAGATCGGCGGCATGTTGGGCGTGGCCGTGTTCGGGTATCTGGTTCGTGACACAGCCGCGCAGGCGTTCAGGCACGGCATGTACGAGGCGATGGTGTTGTCGGTTGCTCTGCTGTTCCTCGGTGGACTGTTGTGTTTTGTCGGCATGCCGAAGGTCATTCAGGAAGGAATTGCTGCATCGGAAAAGAAACTTCGACCTGCCACATTGCGAAAGCACGGTCACTCGACATAGGCATGTGGTCGTAGTTGGTTAGGCGCTCGACATTTTCGATATAAGGTGCTTGACTTAGAGCGCACTCTAACTTCTAGGATCACCCCATGGAATCCCATCTGACCATCGATGAAGTCGCCAAGCGCACGGGCCTGACGGCCTACACATTGCGCTATTACGAGCGCATCGGTTTGATCGCGCCGATCAGCCGTGCGCCCGGTGGGCAACGGCGCTATGCGGTATCGGACATGGCCTGGATCGAATTCCTGCTGCGGTTGCGAACGACAAACATGCCTATCGGCAAGATGCAGACGTTCGCAAAACTACGTGGCGCTGGGGACTCGACGGTGCCGGATCGTCGCCAGATGCTGGAAGAACACTTGACTGAAGTTCTTTCGGAAATCGAGGCGATGCGGCGGTCCGCGGATGCTTTGCAGGCAAAGATCGAGTACTACCGCTCGTTCGAGCAGTCCTTGGCGTCGGGTTCACACTCTGATGAAGGACATGCTGATGAACATCGAAAGCCGCTACGAACGCGGACTGGCCAAACTGCGGGAGATCGACGGTGAGGCCGGCGAACGTGTGCTGGAAAGTCTGGATGGCATTGCCCCTGACTTTGCGCGCTACCTGATCGAGTTCCCTTTCGGGGACATCTACTCCAGGCCAAGCCTGGATCTGAAAAGCCGGGAAATCGCGGTCGTCGCCGCGCTCACCGCGCTGGGCAATGCCGCACCTCAACTCAAGGTGCATATCCAGGGTGCGATCAATGTGGGGGTGACCCGTGCGGAAGTGGTCGAAACCATCATGCAGATGGCGGTGTATGCCGGGTTCCCGGCTGCTTTGAATGGATTGACAGTGGCAAAGGAAGTGTTCGCACAAGGAGCCAAGCAATGAAGCAGACGATTGTTCACATGGCACTCGCCATCACTGCTGCATGCGTAGCCGCTCCGACCGTGTTTGCCCAAACGAGCGCAGTATCAGCGGGTCAAGCCGAGACGTCGCAGAAGTCCACGCGCATCCATGAGGGATTGAGTTCGCCCGTCGGAATGGCCTATGACGCGAGCGGCAATCTCTACATAGCAAACTGGTCCGCAGGCACGGTTCTGCGCTTCGCTCCGGACGGGAAGCGCAGCGTATTTGCCGAAGGATTGAGTGGGCCATCGGGCCTGGCCATCTCTACTGCAGGCGACATCTACGTTGCTTCATACAGCGAAGATCTGGTCTGGCGCTTCACTCCTGCGGGCGATCAAAGCATTTTCGTCCGTGGACTAGCAACGCCAGCAGGCTTGTCTTTCGACGCACGCGGTCGGCTGCTGATCGCCAACAGGCGGACCAACCAGATTCTGGCCGCCCATCCTGACGGAAAGATCGACGTAGTTGCTGAGGGTCTGCAAACACCCGTAGGCGCCGTTGAGCTTCCCAACGGAGATCTTCTGGTAAGCAATATCGCAGGCGGTATCTCCCTGGTTTCAGGTGCCCCCCGCGCCCGCACCATCAACTCTGATTTGGGAAGCCCAGGCCCAGGCATCGTGCTGTCACCGACCGGCACATTGGAGCCAGTTGATGATCGGCACAATGGAGCCACCGCGTGATCGGCATATAGAAGC
>NZ_AMXE01000036.1 GCF_000310205.1 Thauera linaloolentis 47Lol = DSM 12138
TCGAAGCCGGTGGCTTCGTAGATCGACTTGATCGTCGTCGCACCCACGCGCGATTCCATCTTCTTGTGCACCGGCAGCAGCGCCTTGATGAACGCCGCGCGCTCCGCGTCGCTCAGCACGCGGATCTCGGTCTTGCCCGCGGCGCGCACCAGTTCCAGCGACTTGTCGTTCTCGTCCTTGGCGATCTGGTTGGCGTACTCGGTCGACTCGGCCATCGCCTTCTCGAGCTGGCCGCGCACGTCCGCGGGCAGGCCGTCCCAGAAGCGCTTGTTGGTGATCACCGCGTAGCCCAGGTAGCCGTGGTCGGTCAGGGCCAGGTGCTTCTGCACTTCGTGCATCTTCTGGGTATACAAGTTGGAGTGCGGGTTCTCGGTGCCATCCACGACGCCGGTCTGCAAGGCCTGGTAGGTTTCGGAGAAAGCCATCACCTGCGGCAGCGCCTTGATCTGGCGCATCTGCTCTTCGAGCACCTTGGACGACTGGATACGCATCTTCTTGCCGCGCAGGTCTTCCGGCTTGGTGATCGGCGTGTTCGCGGTGAAGGACTTGAAGCCGTTGTCCCAGTAGGCCAGGCCCTTGATGCCGCGCGGCTCCAGCTTGTCGAGCAACTGCTGGCCGACGGCGCCCTTGGTCACCTTGTGCAGGGCATCGTAGCCGTCGAAGATATAGGGCAGGTCGAAGGCCTCGAACTCGCGCACGCCCAGCGGGCCGAACTTGGCCAGCGAAGGCGCGAGCATCTGCACCGCGCCCAGTTGCAGCGCCTCCATCTCTTCCTTGTCCTTGTACAGCGTGCTGTTGGGATACACCTCGACCTTGACCGCGCCGTTGGTGTATTTTTCCGCCAGCTCCCTGAACTTGTCGGCCGCCTTGCCCTTGGGCGTGTCCTGCGCGACGACGTGGCTGAACTTGATGATGATCGGGTCGGCTGCGACAGCAGCGGCCGACAGCCCAACCGCCACCAGGCCAACAAGAAGTGTACGGATCTTCATGGATTCCTCTCCTCCGAATGAACGGCGTTCACATTGACGTTTGCATTTCCCCGCCAGGCAGTGGCGCCCGACGTGGCCGGCTGCGCCGATAAGTTTTTCTGCACGGCCCCATCAGTATCCTTTGTGACCCACGGCTTTCGCTATTGTGGAAGTCCGCATGTCCACCTGCCGCCATCCACAGCCCTGCCCCGCAGTGTCCGCGCCGCGAGACTGCCATGACCCACGCCGACGACACCCCCCTTCCAGCCACAAGCACGCGCACCCGCTGGGCGGGGCGGATTCCCTATCTCAGCCTGCCGCTGTTCCTCGCCGCGATCGCGGCACTCGTCTGGCTGACGCGCCAGTACGATGCCGACGAGCAGCGGGCCACGCTGATCAGCGACGTGCTGTGGATGGAGCAGAACCTTCGCTTCGAACTCGACCGCAACGAAGCGGATCTCCAGCAACTCGGACCGGATCTTTTCTCGCCCCGGTCGCGCCAGCAGACCGACGCCCGGCTGGCGCACCTGCTGACCCAGGGACGCGGGCTGGTGCGCATTCTCTGGCGCACCGCCGACGGCGCGCTGGTCGGCGCCATGCCGCCGCTCTCCGGCCATCATCTCGACGATGCGGACGGCACGCCCTTCCATCTCGCCCGCAGCCTAGGGCGTCCCACCTACGGCCCTGCCTATCCGGGCGCCAACGGCAAGCACCGCTTCGAAGTCCACATCCCGGTCTGGTCCGACAATGCACTGAAAGGCATGGTGACCGGCGTTTATTCACTGAACGACCTCGTTGCCCGCGATCTGCCCTGGTGGTTTTCCGCGCGCTACCGGGTTGCGGTGGTCGATGGCGACGGGCGCGAGATCGCCGCAAAATCGAAGGTGGCGCCCCTGTCTTCACAACTTGACTACCAGATTCCCTTCGAGCCGCCCGGCCATGGCCTGAACCTTCAGATCACCGCATACAAACCGGAAACCCGCTGGATTCCGGTACTGCTGATCGCTTCCATCGTGCTCCTGGGCGGCACCATCGTCTGGAGCGTGACCCAGCTCCGGCGCCAGCTTGCCCGGCGCCAGCAGGCGGAAATCGCGCTACTTGCCGAATCGGCCTTCCGCAAGGCGATGGAAGACTCAATGCTCACCGGCATGCGGGCACGCGACCTCGAAGGCCGCCTCACCTACGTCAACTCCGCCTTTTGCCGCATGACCGGCTACGGTGCCGACGAACTGGTCGGCCTCAAGCCCCCGCTGCCCTACTGGCTGCCAAACCACATCGAACAGCGCCAGCACCTGCTCGACCGCCTGCAGGACACCGGCTCGACCCCCGAGGGCATCGAACTGCGCTTCCTCCGCAAGAACGGCGAAACGCTCGACGTTCTGCTGTTCGAAGCGCCGCTGATCGACGCGGCCGGCCACCACACCGGCTGGATGGGCTCAGTGCTCGACATCACCGAACAGAAGCAGGCCCAGGAACTGGCCCGCCAGCAGGAAGAACGGCTGCAGGCCACCTCGCGCCTGGTGACCATGGGCGAGATGGCCTCCACCCTCGCCCACGAGCTGAACCAGCCCCTGACCGCGATCGCGAGCTACGCCGACGGCTGCATCAACCATCTGCAGGCGGCCGATACCGACCGCGCCGAACTGCTCGACATCCACCGCAAGATCGGCCGCCAGGCCCGCCGCGCCGGCGAGATCATCCGCAGGGTGCATGACTTCGTGCGCCGCTCCGAACCCCGGCTCGAACCCCTCGACCTGAACGCCGTCGTCCGCGATGCCGCCGGCCTGATCGAAGCCGATGTCCGCAAGCGGCGGATGCGCCTCGTCCTCGAACTCGCGCCCGGCCTTCCCGCGGTCAAGGCCGACGCCGTGATGATCGAGCAGATCGTGGTCAATCTCGTACGCAACGGCATGGACGCGATGCGCGACACCGCCCCTGCCAGCCGGGATATCCGGGTCGCCACACGGCTCGAAAACCATGCCGTGACCGTCCGCGTCTCCGATCGCGGCAGCGGCATCCCGCCCGACACCGCCCGCCGCCTGTTCGAGCCCTTCTTCACCACCAAGACCGAAGGCATGGGCATGGGACTCAACATCTGCCGCTCCATCGCCGAACTGCACCACGGCCGCCTCGCTTTCGAAGCCGCCCCCGGTGGCGGTACCATCTTCACCCTGACGCTTCCCGTGGAACCCGCATGAATCCGGCCTTCGCCCACATCATCGATGACGACGACGCCATCCGCGACGCCCTGCAATGGCTGTTCAAGACACGCGGCGTCGCCTGCCGGACCTGGGAAGGCGGCGAGCAGTTCCTCGCTGCCTGGCAGCCCGAATGGCATGGCTGCATCGTGCTCGACATCCGCATGGCCGGCATGAGCGGGCTGGAATGCTTCGACACGCTGCTGTCGCGCGGCAGCCAGTTGCCGGTGATCTTCATCACCGGCCATGGCGACGTGCCGATGGCCGTTGCCGCGCTCAAGAAAGGCGCATTCCACTTCATCGAAAAGCCCTTCAAGGACCATGATCTTGTGGATCTGGTGGAGAAGGCGCTGGCATTCGACGCCGAGCGCCAGCGCGCCGCCGCCAGCCGGGAAACCATCGGGGCCAGGCTGTCGACGCTGACGCAGCGCGAACGCGAGGTCATGGACCTGATCCTGGAAGGCAAGTACAACAAGGTCATCGCCGACCAGCTCTCGATCTCGATGCGCACCGTCGAGGCGCACCGCTCGCGCATCTTCGACAAGATGGCCGTGCGCTCGGCGGTGGAACTGGCCCAGATCCTGACCACCCTGCGCAACTGAGCAGGCTACGGCCCCCTCACCCGCCACTCCGGCACGACCCCCGGCCCAGCCGGCGCACATGCGAACTCTGCCGCAACCCCGAGGCCGCCGATCCAGGCCGGTTCGCCGTCTATCCACAACACGGGCAGGCGCTCGCGCATCCACGCCGGGACCCCCGCCTCCTGGCACAGCTTCCTGAAACTGCGCCGCGGCCGCCCGCCCCCCAGGCGCATGCGCAGCCCGGGCCGGCACATGGCCAGCATCACCGAGCCGGCGCCGTCGAGGGCGGCACGGGCGACGCCCTCGCCGACGGCCGGACGGAAATCGATGCTGCCCGCGCCCCACGGCAGGCTTTCCTCGCCGGCCCAGCGCCGCGGCTGCAGACAATCGGCGGCATCGGAGTCCAGCCATACCTGGCCACGATAGACGCAGCAGGCCATGTCGCCCAGTTCGACGCGCAGCGGATGGGACGCGGCCACCGCGCGCATCTGGCGCAAAGCTTCGTCGAGCCGCGCCCGGGCCGGCGCGCGGAGGCCATTCCGCCGCGCCAGCCAGCGCAGCAAATTGGCGACACGGGCATCGGGCAAGGCCAGCAGCAGATCGCGCCGCAGCGTCCGACCGCCGCAAGCGGCCTGATCCTGCGCGGCGAGCTGATCGAGCAATTCGCTTGCCTCGCGAAAATGCTCCGCTGCACGCGCCAGCGTCGACACTGCTGCGGGAAAGCGCTCGCCGATCACCGGCAACACCCGATGGCGGAGATGATTACGGCTGAAATCGAGCGCGGCATTGCTCTCGTCCTCGACCCAGGCCAGGCCGCGCTGCCGCGCCCAGGCCTCGATCGCGGCACGGCGGCAACCGAGCAAGGGCCTCAAGCGTCCCGGGCGGGCCGCGCGCGGCGGTTCGAATGCTGCCATCGCCGCCGCCCCGCGTACGCCGCTGCCCCGCAACAGGCGGAACAGGATGGTTTCGGCCTGGTCATCCTGGTGGTGTCCGAACACCAGCCAGTCGCACTCGACGCCATCCAGCACCGCATGGCGCACGCGCCGGGCTGCCGCCTCGAGTCCCTCGGAATCGCCGCACGGCACCTCCACGCGAAACAGCGCAAAGGGGACTTTCAACTGCGCGCAGCGCGCCTCGCACGCCCGCGCCCACGCATCCGCATGCGCGCTCAGGCCATGATGGACGTGTGCCGCCTGGAGCGAAAAACCCAGGCTCGGCGCCAGAGCATGGAGCAGATCGAGCAGGACGATCGAATCGACGCCACCCGACAGCGCGCAGCACAGGCGGGAGCCCGGGCCGACCCCCGCCGCCGCCAGGGCACCGGAAGCGGCCCGCAGCAGCATTGCCTCAGGCCGCCAGTTCCTTGAAGCGGCCGTAGCTCATGAGCTTCTCGTAGCGTTGCGCCACGAGCTCGGACGGCGAAAGATGGTCCACCTGGCGCAGCGCCTCGGCCAGCGCGCGCTTGAGCGAGGCCGCCATGGCGCGATGGTCGCGATGGGCGCCACCCACCGGCTCGCCGACGACCTTGTCGACCAGGCCCAGCGACTTCAGCCGCGATGCCGTGATGCCCATGGTCTCGGCGGCCTCGGAGGCCTTGTCCGCGCTCTTCCACAGAATGGAAGCGCAGCCTTCGGGCGAGATCACCGAATACGTCGAATACTGCAGCATCAAAACCTGGTCGCCGACCGCGATCGCCAGCGCGCCGCCCGAGCCGCCTTCGCCGATGATGGTGGCGATGATGGGCACGCGCAGTTCGGCCATCAGGTAGAT
The DNA here is from genome assembly GCF_000310205.1 of Thauera linaloolentis 47Lol = DSM 12138. GTDB lineage: Bacteria > Pseudomonadota > Gammaproteobacteria > Burkholderiales > Rhodocyclaceae > Thauera > Thauera linaloolentis. The sequence continues at coordinate 5,518 of NZ_AMXE01000036.1, forward strand.
GCTGTGCCCGATCGCCTCGGACTGGCCGCGCTCCTCGGCGCCGATGCCCGGATAGGCGCCCGGCGTGTCGATGAAGGTGAACACCGGCAGGTTGAACTTCTCGGCCAGCTTCATCAGGCGCATTGCCTTGCGATAGCCCTCGGGCCGTGGCATGCCGAAGTTGCGTACGATCTTTTCCTTGGTGTCGCGGCCCTTCTGGTGGCCGATGACCACGCAGCTCTCGCCATTGAAGCGCGCCAAGCCGCCGACGATCGCCTTGTCGTCGGCGAACGAGCGGTCGCCGTGCAGTTCTTCGAAATCGGTAAAGATGTGCTGGGCGTAATCGAGCGTATAGGGCCGCTGCGGATGGCGCGCGACCTGCGCAATCTGCCAAGGCGTCAGCTTGGCGTAGATGTCCTTGGTCAGCGACTGGCTCTTGGCTTCGAGGCGGGCGATCTCCTCCGAGATGTCCACAGCGGGGTCGTCCGACACGAAACGCAACTGGTCGATCTTGGCTTCCAGTTCGGCAACCGCCTGTTCGAAATCCAGAAAAGTGGTCTTCATCCAACCGTTCCCACTGAAAAATGTGCGCCATTGTAGCGCCACACGGCCCGAGCCGTGCCCATCGCATTCGGACAAAGGCAGTCCGCGGGCTTGTGCGGGCGCCTGGAAAAGGCCCCCACACTCATCCGCTACGCGGACTCGCTGCCCCCCGAGGGAGCTTTCTTGCTTCTGGGGGCCGGCGACGAAAAACAAGCGGGGCGGCCGCCTTCCGGCGACCACCCCGCGCACGTCCGGACAAGGCTGGCGATCAGTCGTTGCTCATGAAGCCCAGCAGGTGAAGCAGGCTGGTGAAGAGATTGAAGATCGACACGAACAGCGACACCGTCGCCATCACGTAGTTGGTCTCGCCACCATGGATGATGTTGCTGGTCTCGAACAGGATCAGGCCCGACATCAGCAGTACGAAGGCAGCAGAAACGGTCAGCGACAGCGCCGGGATCTCGAAGAAGATCGCGCCCAGCCCGGCCAGGAAGGCCACCAGGATGCCGACCATCAGGAAACCGCCCATGAAGGAAAAATCCTTCTTGGTGGTCACTGCGTAGGCCGACAGGCCGAGGAAGATCGCCGCGGTGCCGGCCATCGCCTGCATGACGATGCTGCTGCCGTTGGGCAGCGACAGGTAGGCCGAGATGATCGGGCCGAGAGTGAAGCCCATGAAGCCCGTCAGCGCGAACACGAACACGATGCCCAGACCGCTGTTGCGGAACTTGCTGGTCGCGAACAGCAGGCCGAAGTAGCCGACCAGGGTCACGATGATGCCCAGGCGCGGCGCGCCCATCGCCATCGACAGGCCAGCAGTCAACGCCGAGAAAGCAAGCGTCAGCGACAGCAGCATGTAGGTGTTGCGGATGACCTTGTTGCTAGACAGCACCGATGCTTCGGAGCGTGTCATCGTCGAAAGGCGGTTTTCCATGGTCTTGTTTCCTCCGGGGAAGGGGTTTTGTTTTGGGCGCCCCGCCGGACCGGCGGGAAATGCTCCAGGCAGGAAAGCGTCGAGGACGTCGCGCCGCTTCAGGCCGGCAGGGCCTGCATCGGTGCGATGCGGGTCCGGGCGGGACGCTGGGTACGGCGCACGCGCTGGGCAAGCACCCGGGCGACACGTTCCGCCGCCTGGTCCACTGCTGCCCGCACATCGAGCTGGGTGATCGCGAACACTACATCGGGCAGATTGCGCAGCCGCAGTTGTACCACGCATCGCTTGTCATTGCCGCCACGCGGGCCATTGACGTCGGCCACTTTCACTCGCGCCCACTGGATGTGGTCACGAAAACGTCCGATTGCGAAGCTCATCCGGCGGGTCACGTAGTCACGCAGGACGGGAGCGGCCTCGACGCCGTCACAATGCAGATCGATTCGCATGCTGAGTCTCCTTGTGTAGTTGCGCATCGCCGTCAGGCTGGACGCCTGTCGGATACTAAACCTCAGACGCTTCGATAGAATCTCGGTTCAACAGAATGTGTATCCGATTTTTCCGAAGTATCCACGCCACCTTGAGCCGTCCATGATCAACTACAAGCAGCTGCACCACTTCTGGACCGTAGCGCGCGCTGGTGGGATCGTGCGCGCGGCAGAACGTTCCGGACTCGCGCCGCAAACCCTGTCGGGCCAGATCGCGACGCTAGAGGCCGATCTCGGCGTCAGCCTGTTCAAGCGCCAGGGGCGCGGCCTGGCGCTGACCGACACCGGGCGTGTCGCGCTCGATTACGCGGAGGAAATCTTCCGTCTCGGCGACGAACTGGAAGAGGCGATCCGCAGCCGCGCCAGCGGCCGCGCCGTGCCCTTCCGCGTGGGCATCGCCGACGTGGTGCCGAAAACGATCGCCTGGCTGCTGCTGGCGCCGTCGATGAAACTGCCCGAACCGATGCGCATCGTCTGCCGCGAGGGCAAGTTCGACGCCCTGCTCGGGGAGCTGGCCATCCACAAGCTCGACGTCGTGCTCGCCGACGGCCCCATGCCGCCCAACATGGACGTGCGCGGCTACAGCCACAAGCTCAGCGAATCCACGATCGGCTTCTTCGCCACCCCCAGTCTGGCCGCGACCTTGCAGAATGGCTTTCCGCACAGCCTGAACGGCGCCCCCCTGCTGCTGCCGGGCGGCGAAGCCGCCGTCCGCGGCCCGCTGCTGCGCTGGCTCGATGCCGCAGGACTCAGGCCGCACATCGTCGGCGAATTCGACGACAGCGCCCTGATGCGCGCCTTCGCCGAAGCAGGGGCGGGCATTTTCCCCAGCGCCCTTGCAGTCGGCGAACAACTCTGCCGCCAGAACGCGATGGTCCACCTAGGCGATGCCGCAGGCGTCGTCGAAACCTACTATGCCATCTCGGTGGAACGCAGGCTGACCCACCCCGCGGTACGTGCCATCAGCGCCGCGGCGAACGAAGGGCAGAAACCGGGCTGACGCGGGGTCCGGCCGGACAGCGCGGACAATGCCCCCTCGGCCCGGCCCCTGCAGTTGCAAGGCAGCATTTGCCATCGCCCCGCGGGATGATCCAGAATCTCGCCCCTGACACGAAAGCGAGACGCCCCGCGAAAACGATGCGCGAGGCACGACACACGGAAACAGAAGGGAAAGCGCGCAAGAAAAGCGCAGATGGTGCCGAGAGTGGGACTCGAACCCACACACCTTGCGGCGGCGGATTTTGAATCCGCTGCGTCTACCGATTCCGCCATCCCGGCAGGGAAGGCGCGCATTATCCACGAATACCGCTCATCGCAGCAAGCAGGGCGTTGCCGCACGCGCCCGGAACTGCGGCCCCCTCCGCGCCTGATTTGATGCACCTTGTTTACAGCACCCGACTTGCCCCACCCGACCACATGCACCTGACGCTGAACGATTTCGACTACCCCCTGCCGCCGGAACTGATCGCCCAGGCCCCGCTCGCCGAACGCAGCGCCAGCCGCCTGCTGATCGTGCAGGCCATGGACGGCGCCGACGCCCTGCTCGACGGCCACATCGCCGACCTGCCCAGACTGCTCGGCCCCAACGACCTGCTCGTCTTCAACGACACCCGTGTGATCCACGCCCGCCTGCACGGCACGAAGGCCAGCGGTGGCCAGATCGAGGTACTGATCGAACGCGCCGTCGGCCCGCACGAAGCGCTCGCCCAGGTGCGTGCGAGCAAGTCGCCCGGGACCGGCAGCACGCTACGCCTGGCGGACGCCTTCGAGGTCGAGGTGCTCGGCCGCGTCGGCGAGTTCTACCACCTGCGCTTTCCGCCCGGCGAGAACCTCTTCGGACTGCTGGAGCGCCATGGCAAGCTGCCGCTGCCGCCCTACATCCAGCGCGCCGCCGGCGAAGATGACGAAAGCCGCTACCAGACCGTATTCGCGCGCGAGCCCGGCTCGGTCGCGGCACCGACCGCCGGCCTGCACTTCGACGAAGCCATCCTCGCCCGCATCGCCGAGCGGGGCGCCCGGTGCGCCTGGCTGACGCTGCACGTCGGCGCCGGCACCTTCCAGCCGGTGCGCGTCGACGACCTCGGCGAGCACCGCATGCACCGCGAACGCTACGTCATCCCGCGGGAAACGGTGGACGCCATCGCCGCGACCCGCGCCGCCGGCGGACGCGTCATCGCCGTCGGCACCACCAGCATGCGCGCACTGGAAGCCGCCGCGCAGGACGGCCCGCTCAGCGCAGGCAGCGGCGAAACCGAAATATTCATCCTGCCCGGCTTCCATTTCCAGGTCGTGGACGCGCTCGTCACCAACTTCCACCTGCCCAAATCGACGCTGCTGATGCTCGTCTCCGCCTTCGCCGGCATGGACGACATCCGCCGCGCCTACGCCCACGCCATCGACCGCCGCTATCGTTTCTTCAGCTACGGCGACGCGATGTTCCTCACCCGCAAGCAAGATGCCGAACACGATGCAGTTTGAACTCCTCACCACCGATGGCGGCGCCCGCCGCGGCCGCCTGACGCTGGCCCACGGCACGATCGAAACGCCGGTCTTCATGCCGGTCGGCACCTATGGCACGGTCAAGGCCATGACGCCCGACATGCTCGCCGGCATCGGCGCGCAGATCTGCCTGGGCAACACCTTCCACCTGTGGCTGCGCCCCGGGCTCGACATCATCCGCGCGCACAAGGGGCTGCACCGCTTCATGGCCTGGGACAAGCCCATCCTCACCGATTCGGGCGGTTTCCAGGTCTTCAGCCTGGGGGCGCTGCGCAAGATCACCGAAGAAGGGGTGAAGTTCGCCAGTCCGATCGACGGCGCCCGGCTGTTCCTGACCCCCGAAATCTCGATGCAGATCCAGACCACGCTGAACTCGGACATCGTCATGATCTTCGACGAATGCACGCCCTACCCCGCCACCCGCGATGAGGCGGCGAAGTCGATGCGCCTGTCGCAGCGCTGGGCGAAGCGTTCGCGCGACGAATTCGACCGTCTCGGCAACCCGAACGCGCTGTTCGGCATCGTGCAGGGCGGCATGTTCGAGGACCTGCGCGACGAATCGCTGGCCGCGCTCGAGGACATCGGCTTCCACGGCTTCGCCATCGGCGGACTCTCCGTCGGCGAGCCGAAAGATGAAATGGCGCGCATCCTCACCCACACCGCGCCGCGCCTGCCGCAGGGCAAGCCGCGCTACCTGATGGGCGTCGGCACGCCGGAAGACATCGTCGCGGGCGTCACCGCCGGCATCGACATGTTCGACTGCGTGATGCCGACCCGCAACGCACGCAACGGCTGGCTGTTCACACGCTACGGCGACATCAAGATCAAGAACGCCGTACACAAGGCCGACACCCGGCCGCTGGACCCATCCTGCGACTGCTACACCTGCCGCAACTTCAGCCGCGCCTACCTGCACCACCTGCACCGCAGCGGCGAAATCCTCGGCAGCATGCTGAACACCGTGCACAACCTGCGCTACTACCAGACGCTGACGGCGGAACTGCGCGCGGCCATCGCCGGCAACACCTTCGATGCCTACGTGCGCCGCTTCCGCGAAGAGCGCGCTGCCGGCGCGCATTGAACCCTGCGCGGCATGCAACGTCTCACCCGACCGGAGCACTCTCCGGCAACTGCTATAATCGAGCGTTTTTTCGCTAACCCGGAGTAACCGACGTGCTGATTTCCAATGCCTATGCCCAAGCTGCGGGCAGCGACCCCACCGGCGGCCTGATGGGCCTGCTGCCCCTGATCCTGATGTTCATCGTGCTGTGGTTCCTGATGATCCGCCCGCAGATGAAGCGCGCCAAGGAACACAAGTCCATGGTCGAGGCACTGGCCAAGGGCGACGAAGTGGTGACCGGCGGCGGCATCGCCGGCCGCGTGACCGAAGTCGGCGACAGCTTCGTACATGTCGAAGTCGCCGCCAACACCGTGATCGCCGTGCAGAAGCAGGCCGTCGCCACCGTGCTGCCCAAGGGCACCCTGAAGTCCCTGTAATCCCATTTGCAGCGGAGCCGGGGCCAGCCGGGGATCGTCCCCGGGGCTCACCCGGCTCCACGCAACGCCGGCCGCCACCGTCTCTGCCAATGCAGGCAGGAGCCATGGTCCGGCGCAACACTGTCTGCCGCCGACGATGAATCGCTACCCTCTCTGGAAGAACCTCATGATCGGCCTCGTGCTGTTGTGGGGTCTGATCTACACCTTGCCCAACTTGTACGGCGAGGTTCCCGCAGTCCAGGTGTCCAGCGCCAAGGCCACGCTAAGGCTTGACCCCACTGCCGCCTCCGATCGCGCCGCCAATGCGCTGAAGGACGCCGGCATCGAACACGACGGCATCTTCTCCGACGCCGGCAGCGTGCGCGCGCGTTTCGCCAGCACCGACATCCAGCTGCGCGCCAAGGACGTCATCGAGCGCGCCTTCAACCCGGACGCCGAAGACCCGTCCTACGTCGTCGCGCTCAACCTGCTGCCGGCCTCGCCCGCCTGGCTGACCGCGATCCACGCGCTGCCGATGTACCTCGGCCTGGACCTGCGCGGCGGCGTGCACTTCCTGCTCGAAGTGGACATGCCGGGCGCACTGACCAAGCGCCTCGATTCCACCACCGGCGACCTGCGCACGCTGATGCGCGACAAGAACGTGCGCCATGCCGGCATCACCCGCGAAGGCAACACGGTCGTCGTCCGCTTCCGCGATGCCGCACAGCGCGAAGCCGGCCGCCGCGCCATCCAGGACAGCACGCCGGACCTGCAACTGGCCGAGCGCGACGCAGCCGCCGACGATCTCCGGCTGATCGCCACGCTGACTCCGCAAGCGCAGCAGAAGATGCGCGACTTCGCGATCAAGCAGAACATCACCACGCTGCACAACCGTATCAACGAACTTGGCGTCGCCGAGCCGGTAATCCAGCAGCAGGGCGCCGAACGCATCGTCGTGCAACTGCCCGGCGTACAGGACGTGGCCAAGGCCAAGGACATCCTTGGCCGTACCGCGACCCTGGAAGTACGCATGGTGGACGACACCCCTGGCGCGCTCGAATCCGCGCTGGGCGGCAGCATCCCCTTCGGCACCGAGCTGTATTCGGAGCGCGGCGGCGGCCCGCTGCTGGTCAAGAAGCAGGTCGTGCTCACCGGCGACCGCCTCACCGACGCCCAGCCCGGCTTCGACGGCCAGACCAACGAGCCCGCGGTGCACCTGACGCTGGACGCCGCCGGCGCGCGCATCTTCCGCGACGTCACGCGTGAAAGCGTCGGCAAGCGCATGGCCATCCTGCTGATCGAAAAGGGCAAGGGCGAAGTCGTCACCGCCCCGGTGATCCGCACCGAGATCGGCGGCGGCCGCGTGCAGATCTCCGGCCGCATGACCACCACCGAAGCCAACGACGTCGCCCTGCTGCTGCGTGCGGGCTCGCTCGCCGCACCGATGGAGATCATCGAGGAACGCACCGTCGGCCCCAGCCTCGGCGCCGAGAACATCTCCAAGGGCTTCCACTCGACACTGTGGGGTTTCATCGCCATCGCCGCGTTCATGTGCATCTACTACGCACTGTTCGGCATCGTGTCGTCGATCGCGCTCGCCACCAACCTGCTGCTGCTGGTGGCGCTGCTGTCGCTGCTGCAGGCCACGCTGACGCTGCCCGGCATCGCCGCGATGGCGCTCACGCTCGGCATGGCGATCGATGCCAACGTGCTGATCAACGAACGCATCCGCGAGGAACTGCGCAACGGCGCCAGCCCGCAGGCGGCGATCGCCGCCGGTTACGACCGCGCCTGGAACACCATTCTCGACTCCAACGTCACCAGCCTGATCGCCGGTATCGCGCTGCTGGTGTTCGGCTCGGGTCCGGTGCGCGGCTTCGCCGTGGTGCACTGCCTCGGCATCCTGACCTCGATGTTCAGCGCCATCCTGGTGTCGCGCATGCTGATCAACTTCATCTACGGCCGCCGGCGCAAGATCGAAAGCCTGTCCATCGGCCAGATCTGGAAACCGGACAGCAACTGAGCGCGGAACAAGGGAAACGCAATCATGGAATTCTTCCGCATCAAGAAAGACATCCCGTTCATGCGCCACTCGCTGGTGTTCAACGCGATCTCCTTCGCCACCTTCTTGCTCGCGGTGTTCTTCATCGCCACGCGCGGCCTGCACCTGTCGGTCGAATTCACCGGCGGCACGCTGGTCGAGGTCACCTACGCCGAGGCCCAGCCGCTGGAGCCGATCCGCGCGGCGCTCGCGGCCGACGGCAACACCGACATCCTGGTGCAGCACTTCGGCAGCGCGCGCGACGTGCTGATCCGCCTGCCGAACCGCGACGACATCGACAGCAACGGCATCGCCGACCGCGTCATGTCCGCGCTGCACAAGATGGAGGCGCCGCCACCGGAACTGCGCCGGGTCGAGTTCGTCGGCCCGCAGGTCGGCAAGGAACTCGCCAGCGACGGCGCGATGGCGCTGCTGCTGGTGATCATCGGCATCGTCGTCTATCTGGCGCTGCGCTTCGAGTGGCGCCTCGGCGTCGCCACGATCATCGCCAACCTGCACGACGTCATCATCATCCTGGGCTTCTTCGCCTTCTTCCAGTGGGAGTTCTCGCTGGCGGTGCTGGCGGCAACGCTGGCGGTGCTGGGCTATTCGGTGAACGAGTCGGTGGTGATCTTCGACCGCGTACGCGAGACCTTCCGCAAGAAACGCGGCTACACCACCACCCAGGTCGTCGACCATGCGATCACCAGCACCATCTCGCGCACCATCATCACCCATGGCAGCACGCAGATGATGGTGCTGTCGATGCTGGTCTTCGGCGGCGAGACGCTGTACTACTTCTCGCTCGCGCTGACCATCGGCATCTGCTTCGGCATCTACTCCTCGGTGCTGGTCGCCAGCCCGCTGGCGATCTGGCTCGGCATGAAGCGCGAGCAGTTCGTCAAGCCCAAGAAGGAAAAGGAAGAAGCCGTGGTCTGAGTTCGGCCCCGCTCCACCAGGACGAAAGGCGCTCGCAGGGGCGCCTTTCTCTTTTGTGCGTCCCGTCCGCGCCGGGCGATCAGACCGCGAACACCTGCTTCACGCGCAGTGTTTCTCCCCGCTCCATCAATCCGATCAGGCGGTCGATGTTGGGATGCTTGCCAGGGTTGGTACGCGCATCCTCGCCATGTTCGGCATACAGCTCCAGGCCCTTTTTCGCCGCCTCGGGCGTGATCGCGCCATAAAGCTGGGCGAGATGGTTGTAGATCGCCAGCGATCCGGCCTGCCCCGGCTTGTTCTCGATCGTCGCCACGGTACAGCCGGCAGCGTCGATCAAGTTGAATGCGGAAAGGTGCGACACGCCGGGCATCGTTTTGAGGTTGTCGGCAAAAGCCATTCGTTTGCTCCTTGGTTTCAGCAAAACGCCACCCTCGGGTGGCGTCGGCAAGACGAGGGCCGGCGACATGCCGGCCGCTACCGGGACGATCAGATGCGGCGCGCCAGTTCGGCGGCCTTGCCGACGTAACTGGCCGGCGTCATCGCCAGCAGGCGCTCGCGCTCGGCGGCGGGAATCGCCAGCGTGCGGATGAAGTCCTGCAGCGCCTCGCGGGTGATGCCCTTGCCGCGCGTCATGGCCTTGAGCTGCTCGTAGGGGTTCTCGATGCCGAAGCGGCGCATCACGGTCTGCACCGGCTCGGCCAGCACCTCCCAGCAATCGTCGAGGTCGGCGGCGAGACGAGCCGGCTCGGCCTCCAGCTTGCCCAGGCCGCGCAGGCAGCTGTCGAGCGCCAGCACGGTGTGGCCGAAACCCACGCCCATGTTGCGCAGCACGGTGGAATCGGTCAGGTCGCGCTGCATGCGCGAGATCGGCAGCTTCTCGGAGAAGTGCTTCAGCACCGCGTTGGCGATGCCGAAGTTGCCTTCGGCGTTCTCGAAGTCGATCGGATTGACCTTGTGCGGCATCGTCGACGAGCCGACTTCGCCTTCCTTCAGCTTCTGCTTGAAGTAGCCGAGCGAGATGTACATCCAGATGTCGCGGCAGGCATCGATCAGCATCGTGTTGGCGCGGGCGATGGCGTCGAACAGCTCGGCCATCGCGTCGTGCGGCTCGATCTGGATCGTGTATTCGTTGAAGGCCAGGCCGAGCGACTCGATGAAGCGGCGGTTGAAGCCTTCCCAGTCGAATTCCGGCCAGGCCGACAGGTGGGCATTGTAGTTGCCGACCGCGCCGTTGAACTTGGCCGTCATCGCCACCCCGGCGATCGCGCCGCGGGCACGCACCAGGCGTGCGGCGATGTTGGCCATTTCCTTGCCCAGCGTGGTCGGGCTGGCGGGCTGACCATGGGTGCGCGACAGCATCGGCAGCTCGGCAAGCGCATGGGCCAATTCGCGGAAGCGGGCGATGACGGCATCGAACGCGGGCAGCAGCACCTGGTCGCGGCCTTCGGCCAGCATCAGCGCGTGCGAGGTGTTGTTGATGTCTTCCGAGGTGCAGGCGAAATGGATGAATTCGGACACCTTCATCACTTCGGCATTGTGGCCAAGGCGCTTCTTCAGCCAATACTCCATGGCCTTGACGTCGTGGTTGGTGGTGGCCTCGATCGCCTTCACCGCCTCGCCGTCCGCGGTCGAGAACGTATTGACGACGCCATCCAGCTCGGCAATCGTGGCCGGCGAGAACGCCGCGATCTCCGCCAGCGACGCCTCAGCCGCCAGCGCCTTCAGCCATTCGACCTCCACCTTCACCCTGCTGCGGATCAGGCCATGCTCGGAAAAATGGACGCGCAGGCCCGCGACCTTGCCGTGGTAGCGGCCATCGAGCGGGGACAGGGCGGTAAGCGGAGACGGTACGGCTTGGGACATGGCGGCGATTCCGGGCAAAAGTGCTATTTTACCGCTTCACCCCGGTGAAGCAGAAAACAAACGACCAACGAGAAGACCGTGAGCACACCCGACACCCCACTGCCCCCCTACCGCATCGAGGTATCGGCCAAGGCCGAGTACGTCGCGGCACAATCGCGCCCCGAGGATGAGCACTACGTCTTCGCCTACCACGTCACCATCCGCAATGCCGGCAGCCAGCCCGCGCAGTTGCTCAGCCGGCACTGGGTCATCACCGACGGCAACGGCAAGGTGCAGGAGGTGCACGGCCAGGGCGTCATCGGCGAGCAACCCCTGCTCGCACCGGGCGAGAGCTTCGGCTATACCAGCGGCTGCGTGATGGAAACGCCGGTCGGCACCATGCACGGCAGCTACCAGATGGTGGCGGGCGATGGTCATCGCTTCGACGCCGCCATCGCCCCTTTCATGCTGGCGATGCCGCACGTGCTGCACTGAAGCCCAGGCACGCGCCGCCCGCCGTCACGGCCCAGAAGCAGCGGCCGCATCCAGCGCGAAGCAAGCGGCACCGGCTACGGCTTCATGCATCCGCCGCTTTCGCCCCGAGTTCGCGCGACCGGCGCGGATCGCGGAACACCAGCGGCTTTGCGCCCCCCTTCCACGCCGGCGAGCAGGCCTGCTCCACCGCTGCGCGCACCCTGTCATGCTCGGGCGAGCGGTCGCACACCGGGTCGGCCGCGGCCGGGTCGCCGGCCAGCATCCAGGCCTGGCAGCGGCAGCCGCCGTGGTCCTTGTCCTTGTCGGGACAGGCACGGCACGGGTCCTTCATCCAGGCGTCGCCACGATAGCGGTTGAAGCCCTCGGAGCCGTACCAGATCGAGCGGACGTCCATCTCGCGCACATTGGGAAAATCCAGCCCCGGCAACATGCGCGCGGTATGGCAGGGCAAGGCCGTGCCGTCCGGCGTCACCGTGAGGAAGACCTGGCCCCAACCGTTCATGCACTTCTTCGGCCGCGTCTCGTAGTAGTCGGGCACGACGAAGAAGATGCGGATGCGGTCGCCGAGGCGTTCCCGGTACGCGTTGGTGATGCGCTCCGCACGTTCGAGCTGGGCACGCGACGGCATGAGCTGGTCACGGTTGAGCAGCGCCCAGGAGTAATACTGGCTGTTGGCCAGCTCCAGGTATTCGGCGCCCAGTTCGACCGCCATCTCGATGATGCGGTCGATGTAGTCGATGTTGAGGCGATGGATCACGCAGTTCATGACCATCGGCCAGCCGTTGTCCTTGATCAGGCCAGCGACGCGCTGCTTGAGATCGAAGGTGCGGGTGTGCGAGAGGAAATCGTTGAGCTCGCGCGTCGAATCCTGGAACGAAAGCTGGATGTGGTCCAACCCCGCGGCCTGCAGCGCCTGCGCCCGTGACGCAGTCAGGCCGACGCCCGAGGTCAGCAGATTGGTGTAGAAACCGAGGCGGTGGGCCTCCGCCACCAGCGTTTCGAGATCGTCGCGCATCAGCGGCTCGCCGCCCGAGAAACCGCACTGCACGCTGCCGGCCGCGCGCGCCTCGCGCAGCACCCGCAGCCAGTCTGCGGTGGAGAGCTCCGTTTCGTGGCGGGCGAAATCCACCGGGTTGTAGCAGAAGGCGCAGTGCAACGGACAACGGTAGGTCACCTCGGCCAGCAGCCACAACGGCGGGCCGGGCTGGTTGGCGGACGGCGGCAGCGGCGCGTTCATGGCCGCGCCTGCGCCGCTTCGACCCACTGCTGCCCGCGGGCCATGTCGATGAAGCCGGCCACGTCCGCCGCCAGGCCGCTGGCGCCGAAGCGCTGCTCCAGTTCGGCGACGATGGCATCCAGCGTGCGGCTGCCGTCGCAGCGCAGCAGGATCTCGCCGGCGCTGCGGTTGAGCCTGACCATGCCTTCCGGGTAGAGCAGCACCCACGCCTGCTGTGCGTCCTCCCACTGCAGGCGGAATCGGCGCGACAGGCGGGGGCCGACGTCGGTGGCGCAAGGCGCGTTCATGCCCTGGCCCCCCGGATCTCGATCTCGCACTGGTCGAGCATGATCGCGTCGGCCAGCGCCCACAGCACGTCGAGCTTGAACTGCAGGATTTCCAACGCACGCTCCTGCAGCGCGCGGGTCTGGCTGAAGTGGTCGAGCGTGAAGCGCAGGCCATGGTCGACGTCGCGGCGCGCCTGGGTCAAGCGCTTACGGAAATACTGCAGCCCCGCCGGATCGACCCAGGGATAGACCTGCGGCCAGGTATCGATGCGCTGCTGGTGGATGTGCGGCGCGAACAACTCGGTGAGGCTGGACGCGACCGCCTCCTCCCACGGCCGCTGGCGGGCGAAGTTCACATAGGCATCGACCGCAAAGCGCGCCGCCGGCGCCACCCGGCGCAGCGAGGTGATCTCTTCGCGCGCCAGCCCCACGGCCTCGCCCAGCCGGATCCAGGCTTCGATGCCGCCGGGGTCCGCGACACCGCCGACGTCCCAGCCGTCGTGGTCGAGAATGCGCCGTATCCACTCGCGGCGGATCTCGCGGTCCGGGCAGTTGGCGAGAATGGCCGCATCCTTCAGCGGAATCGAGATCTGGTAGTAGAAGCGGTTGGCCACCCAGCCGCGCAGTTGCGCCGGGGTGAGCCGGCCTTCGGCCATCATCACGTGGAACGGATGGTGGATGTGATAGCGCGTGCTCTCGCCGCGCAGCCGTGCCTCGAACTCCGCGCGCGGCAAGGGCGCGGCCCCATCGCCCGCGCGCGCTGCAGCGGCCTGGGGGGAATGCGGCATGGCGATCGGTTCGGCTTCCATCGGCGTCTCCTCGCGGTATGAAACGGAATGCGTCTACAGCTCGATCACCATCCCGTCCCAGGCGACCTCGACGCCGCGCGCGTCCAGCTCGGCGCGCTCGGGGCTGTCCTCGTCCAGGATGGGATTGGTGTTGTTGATGTGGATCAGTATCTTGCGAGTGGCGGCCGGCAGCCGGCCGAGCCATTCCAGCATGCCGCCGGGGCCGCTCTGGGGCAGATGCCCCATGGCACGCGACGTCTTGGCCGAGGCGCCGAGGCGGATCATCTCGTCGTCGGTCCACAAGGTGCCGTCGACCAGCACGCAATCGGCGGCCTCCATCGCCGACCAGACTGCGGGCGTCATCTCGCCGAGGCCGGGCGCATAGAACAGCCGGCGGCTGCTGCGCAGATCGGTGAGCGTGACGCCGATGTTGTCGCCGGGCTGCGGACGGTCGCGCCGCGGCGAATACGGCGGTGCGTTGCTGGTGAGCGGCAGCGCGGCGAAGCCGATGCCCGACACGCCGTCGATGGCGAAATCGCCGTGCAGCGGAATCTCGTGCAGATCGAGCCCGCAGTAATGGCCAAGCACGCCGAACAGCGGATTGCCGGTCGACAGGTCTTCGCGCACCGGCGCGGTACACCACAACGCATGCGGCTGGCGGTGCTCGCGCAGCATCAGCAGGCCGGTGGTGTGGTCGATCTGCGCATCGATCAGCAAGATGGCGCGGATCGCGGTATCGCGCAGGGTGCGGGCCGGCTGCAGTTCCGGCGCCTCGCGCAATTGCTGCAGGATGTCGGGCGAGGCGTTGAACAGCACCCAGCCGCCGCCGTCCCCGCTCGCCGCGATCGACGACTGGGTGCGGGCGCGGGCATGCACGCTGCCGCGGCGCAGGCCGTCGCAATTGCCACAGTTGCAGTTCCACTGCGGAAAGCCGCCGCCGGCGGCCGAACCGAGAATGCGAACCTTCACCTCATGCCCTCCAGCAGGGTTCGCCGGGGTCGCGATGCGCCCCCGGCAGCGGCATCAGCGCGTCGCGATGTACATCGTGATTTCAAAGCCGAAACGCATGTCGACGGCGGTCGGTGTTTCCCATTGCATGGCATGTCTCCTGATGTGGTCGGAATACCGGGTTGCGCCCGGCGCGATGCCGGCGAATCCAGCCGGGCACGATGCATAGCGTGCGCTCGGCGGCGCCGGCCGGCATCGGCGAAATCCTGAAGCGGCGCTCGCGATTTTCATGAAGCCGGCGCCACAACGGCACACGGGCGGACAGGCGCGCTAGCATGGCCGCCATGCAAGCCGCACCCGCCACCCCCCTGGACATCCGCGACCCCTGGCAACAGGGCTGGCTCGACGTGGGCGATGGCCACGCCATCCGCTTCGAGCAGTGCGGCAACCGCGCCGGCACGCCGCTGCTCTTCCTGCACGGCGGCCCGGGCAGCGGCTGCAGCGCACGCCACCGCACGCTGTTCGACGCCACGCGCTTCCGCATCGTGCTCTTCGACCAGCGCGGCTGCGGCCGCAGTACGCCGCGCGGGGCGCTCGCCGCCAACACCACGCCGGACCTCGTGGCGGACATCGAGCGCTTGCGCCGCCACCTCGGCATCGCCCGCTGGCTGGTAAGCGGCGGCTCATGGGGCTCGACGCTGGCGCTCGCCTACTGCGCGCACCACCGGCAGGCCTGCCTGGGCGCAGTGCTGCGCGGCATCTTTCTCGCCCGCCGCGAAGACATCGATGGCTTCTTCGATGGCGCCGCCGCGTCGCAGCAGGCGGAGCACGCCCGCCTCGCCGCCCGCGTGCCGGGGAGCGGGCGGCTGGCGGAACGGATTTTCGCCGCGGTGCTCGGAGACGATCGCACGCATGCGCTCGATGTCGTCCGCCACTGGATGCAATGGGAAGAAAGCCTCACCCGCGGCAGGCCCACACCGCTGCCATGGCTGGATGCAGCCGGCGAAGCCCGTGCGCTCGACAAATACAGGGTGCAGGCACATTACCTGCGCCACGACTGCTTTATGGCGGCGGGTGAATGGCAGGCACGGGCGGAATCACTGGCGGGACTGCCGGTGAGCCTGCTCCATGGCCGCAAGGATGCGGTGTGCCGCCCCGAAGGCGCACTCGCCTTGCACCGACATCTGCCCGGCAGCCGTCTGACATGGGTGGAGGATGCCGGCCACGATCCTTTCGAACCTGCGATGCGGGCAGCGTTGCGCGATGCCTGCGCGGCATTCGGCTAAAAAAGAGGCCCGCTTACGCAGGCCTCGGTGTGCTTCGCTACGGCTTGCCGCAGCCGCGCTTCAGGAACGGTAGTCGGCGTTGATCTTGACGTAGTCGTACGAGAAATCGCAGGTCCATACCGTGGCGGCGGCGTTGCCGCGGGCGAGATCGATACGCACGCTGAGTTCCGCGTGCTGCATGATGCGCGCACCGGCCTCTTCCACGTAGGACGCCGCCCGCCCGCCATGCTCGGCGACCAACACCGATTCGTCCGGGTTGCCGAGCCACACGCGCAGCGCCGACACGTCGAGATCGTCGATGCCGGCGTAGCCGATCGCGGCCAGGATGCGGCCCAGGTTGGGGTCGGAAGCGAAGAACGCCGTCTTCACCAGTGGCGAGTGCGCCACCGCGTAGCCGACCTTGCGGCATTCGTCGCGGTCCGCGCCGCCTTCCACCGCGATCGCCATGAACTTGGTCGCGCCTTCGCCGTCGCGCACGATGGCCTGCGCCAGCGCGATCGACACCTCGACCACCGCATCGCGCAGGGCCTGGTAGTCCGCACCGCTCGCCGCGGAGATTTCCGCATTGCCGGCCCGGCCGGTGGCGATGAGGATGAAGGAATCGTTGGTCGAGGTATCGCCATCGACCGTGATGCTGTTGAACGACAGATCGGCGGCCTCCCGGACCAATGCGTCGAGCACGGGCTGCGCGACGGCCGCGTCGCAGGCGAGGAAGCCGAGCATCGTCGCCATGTTCGGCCGGATCATGCCGGCCCCCTTGCTGATGCCGGTCAGGGTCACCGTCCTGCCACCCACCTGGACCTGCTTCGACACGGCCTTGGCGAGCGTATCGGTGGTCATGATGGCGTGCGCGGCATCGAACCAGCCGTCGGCGCGCAGGTCCGCGATCGCACGCGGCAGGCCGGCGCTGATCCGGTCGACCGGCAGCGGCTCGAGGATGACGCCGGTCGAGAACGGCAGCACCTGTTCGGCGGCGACACCCACTGCCGCCGCCAGGGCGTCGCTGGTGGCGCGCGCCGCGGCCAGGCCGGGCTCGCCGGTGCCGGCGTTGGCATTGCCGGTGTTGATCAGCAGCGCACGGATCTTGCCGGACGGCAGACGCTCCTTGCACACCTGCACCGGCGCGGCGCAGAAGCGATTGCGGGTGAAGACGCCCGCGGCACGGCTGCCTTCGGCAAGTTCGATCACCGTCAGGTCGCGGCGGCCGGCCTTGCGGACACCCGCCTCGGCGACGCCGAGACGGACGCCGGCGACCGGCAGCAGATCGGCGGGATTCGGGGTATTCAGATTGACGGCCATGCGGATCTCCGAGAAGGGCTCAGCTCAATTTACCGTGGCAATGTTTATATTTTTTGCCCGAACCGCAGGGGCAGGGATCATTGCGCCCGACGCGCGGCCCTGCCTGGGCCGGCTGCTGCCCCCTGTCCGCCTGTCCGGGATTCGCGGCGGCGAGCGCGGCATCCTGGTCGGCATGGTGATACTGCACGTTTTCCAGCGCGGGCGGCGCTTCCACCTCTTCGAGCTGGGCCTCGGTGCGGACCTGGACGGTCATCAGGATCTTGCTGACGTCGGCGCGGATGGCGTCGAGCAGGGTCTCGAACAGCTCGAAGGCCTCGCGCTTGTACTCCTGCTTCGGGTTCTTCTGCGCATAGCCGCGCAGATGGATGCCCTGGCGCAGATGGTCCAGCGCGGCGAGGTGCTCACGCCAGTGGGTATCGAGGCTCTGCAGCATCACGTTGCGCTCGAACTGGTGCCAGGCCGCCCGGTCGACCATCGAGGTCTTGGCGGCGTAGGTTTCCTCGCCCGCCGCGACGATGCGCGCCAGCATCGTGTCGTCGCCCAGGCTCGGCTCGGCCTCGATCCACTCGCCCACCGGCAGCTTCAGCGCCAGCTCGGAGGCCAGCGCCAGCTCCAGCCCCGGGATGTCCCACTGCTCCTCGACGCTGTCCTGCGGCACGTAGCGGCGGAACAGGTCGTGGATCACGCCCTGGCGCATCGCCTGGACGGTGTCGGAGATGTCCTCGGTTTCGAGCAGCTCGTTGCGCTGCTGGTAGATGACCTTGCGCTGGTCGTTGGCGACGTCATCGTATTCGAGCAATTGCTTGCGGATGTCGAAGTTGCGCTGTTCGACCTTGCGCTGCGCGGATTCGAGCGAACGGGTGACCATCCCGTGCTCGATCGCCTCGCCTTCGGGCATCTTCAGCCGCACCATGATCGCGTTGAGACGCTCGCCGGCGAAGATCTTCATCAGCGGGTCTTCCAGCGACAGGTAGAAGCGGCTGGAGCCCGGATCGCCCTGCCGGCCGGAACGGCCGCGCAACTGGTTGTCGATGCGGCGCGACTCGTGGCGCTCGGTGCCGATGATGTGCAGGCCGCCCGCGGCGATCACCTGTTCGTGCACCTTGGCCCAGTCCTCGCGCATCGCGACGATCTTCGCCTCCTGCTCTTCGGGCGACAGGCTACCGTCCTCGCGCACCAGCGAAACCGGCTTCTCGATGTTGCCGCCAAGCACGATGTCGGTGCCGCGGCCGGCCATGTTGGTGGCGATGGTCACCACGCCGGGGCGACCCGCCTGGGCCACGATCTGCGCCTCGCTGTCGTGCTGCTTGGCATTGAGCAGCTGGTGCTCGATCTTCGCCTTCTTGAGCAGGCCGGCGAGGAATTCATTGGTCTCGATCGAGGTCGTGCCCACCAGCACCGGCTGGCCGCGCTGGACGCAGTCGCGGATGTCCTCGATCACGGCCTCCCATTTCTCCTTCGCGGTACGGTAGACCTTGTCGTTCTCGTCCCGTCGCTGGGTCGGCTTGTTGGTCGGGATCACCACCGTCTCGAGGCCGTAGATGGAGTGGAACTCGAAGGCTTCGGTGTCGGCGGTGCCGGTCATGCCGGCGAGCTTGCCGTACATGCGGAAGTAGTTCTGGAAGGTGATCGAGGCCAGGGTCTGGTTCTCGGCCTGGATGCGCACCCCTTCCTTGGCCTCGACCGCCTGGTGCAGGCCGTCGGACCAGCGCCGCCCGGCCATCAGGCGGCCGGTGAATTCGTCGACGATGACGACCTCGCCGTTCTGCACCACGTAGTGCTGATCCTTGTGGTACAGCGCATGCGCCCGCAGCGACGCATACAGGTGATGCACGAGCAGGATGTTGCCCGGGTCGTACAGGCTCGCGCCTTCGGCCAGCAGGCCCATGCGCATCAGGATCTGTTCCGCGTTCTCGTGGCCGTCCTCGGTCAACAGCACCTGGTGCGACTTCAGATCGACGGTGTAGTCGCCCGGCTCGGTGACGTTGTCGCCCTCGCCTTCCTGCTTCTTCAGCAGCGGCGCGACCTGGTTCATCTTCAGGTACAGCTCGGTGTGGTCCTCGGCCTGGCCGGAGATGATCAGCGGCGTGCGCGCCTCGTCGATGAGGATGGAGTCCACCTCGTCGACGATGGCGAAGTTCAGGGCGCGCTGCACGCGCTCGCTGGCCGCGTAGACCATGTTGTCGCGCAGGTAGTCGAAGCCGAATTCGTTGTTGGTGCCGTAGGTGATGTCGGCGGCATAGGCCGCCTGCTTCTCGGCATGCGCCATGCGCGACAGGTTGCAGCCGGTCGTCAGGCCGAGAAAGCCGTAGATGCGCCCCATCCACTCGGCGTCACGGCTGGCGAGGTAGTCGTTCACCGTGATCACATGCACGCCCTTGCCCGACAGCGCATTCAGGTAGGCGGGCAGCGTGGCGACCAGGGTCTTGCCTTCGCCGGTGCGCATCTCGGCGATCTTGCCGTTGTGCAGCACCATGCCGCCCACGAGCTGGACGTCGAAGTGGCGCATGCCATGCACGCGCTTGCCGGCCTCGCGCACCACCGCGAAGGCCTCGGGCAGGAGGGTATCAAGCGCCTCCCCGTTGGCCACGCGCTGCTTGAACTCGGCGGTCTTGCCGCGCAGCGCCTCATCGGACAACGCGGAAATCTCCGGCTCGAGCGCATTGATCTTGCGCACGGACTGGAAATACTGACGGACGAGGCGGTCGTTGCGACTACCGAAGATTTTCTTGAGCAGGCCGGAGATCATGTTTGAGGGTCGACGTCGATTCGGCAAAGGCGCGAGTTTATCATGCCGCACCGGGCGCCCCACTGCACACCGCTGCACGACCCGTCCCCCTCCCATACCTGCACACCCCGATGAGCCGACCCATCCACCGTTTTCTAGGCAGCGGCGAAACCCTCGCCCGCCTGCAGGACCATGCCGCACGCCTGCGGCGGCTGCAGACCGTGCTGGAGGCCGCCCTGCCCCCCCAGTTGGCGGAGCAATGCCACGTGGCCAACCTGAAGGACGAGGCGCTGGTCGTCACCACGCGCAACGGCGCCGCCGCGGTACGCCTCAAGCAGATGCTGCCCAGCCTGCTCGAACACTTTCTGCGCGCAGGCCACGCGCTGGGCGCGATCAAGGTCAAGGTAGGAACCCCCGAGCAACTGCCCTGGCGGGCGCCCGCGGTGGAGCGCCACATTTCGGCCGACGCAAAAGCCGGACTTGCCGGGTTCGCCGCCACGTTGCCGCCGGAATCGCCACTGCGCGAATCGCTGGAGCGGCTGATCAGGCGCGGGCGGGAATGACGGGCAAAGCGGCGGCCGCACGGAACGGCCGGAGGGCAGGACGGCGCGCTGGCTGCACGCCACAGATGCCGCTCACAACATCGGCGCCAGAACCCGCTCGACGGCGAACAGCGCCAGGATGGCCAGCAGGAGCACAACCACGATGCGGAAGGCCTTCCACGCCCAGGCCTTGAAGCGTGGATTGCCGGTGATCAGCCACAGGATCACCGAACCGCCGATGCCGAGCACGGCCAGCAGCAGCAACAGGCGCATGATCAGCATGGCGGCCTTGCAACTTGACGCGGCATCGGAATCAGGCCCTCGCCAGCAGCGCGTCGCCGAACTGATGGGCGACGGCGGGCGGCGTGGCCTTCGGCTGATCGAAGCTGACGATCTCCCAGGCTTCGCTGTCTTCGAGCAGCACGCGCAGGATCTGGTTGTTCAGCGCGTGGCCGGCCTTGTGCGCCGAATAGGACGCCAGCAGCGGATGGCCGCACAGGTAGAGGTCGCCGATGGCGTCCAGCACCTTGTGCTTGACGAACTCGTCGGCGTAGCGCAGGCCCTCGGCGTTGAGCACGCGGTACTCGTCCATCACGATCGCATTCTCCAGGCTGCCGCCGAGCGCGAGCCCGTTGGCCTGCATGAACTCCACGTCCTGCATGAATCCGAAGGTGCGCGCGCGCGCCACGTCGCGGATGTAGGAATGCTCGGCGAAATCGATCGTCACGCGGGTCGAGGTGCCGTCGATCGCGGGATGATTGAAGATGATCGAGAAACTCAGGCGGAAACCGTCGTAAGGCTCCAGGCGCACCCATTTGTCGCCCTCGACATATTCGACCGCCTTCTTCACGCGCAGGAACTTCTTCGGCGCCGTCTGCTCCTCGATGCCCGCCGACTGCAGCAGGAACACGAAGGGCGCGGAACTGCCGTCGAGGATGGGAATCTCGGGCGCATCGACATCGACGTGCAGGTTGTCGATGCCGAGGCCGGCCAGCGCCGACATCAGGTGCTCGACGGTCCCGACCTTCTCGCCGCCCTTCTCCAGGCCGGAACACATGCGCGTGTCACAGACGGCATAAGGGTCGGCCGGCAGGCTCAGCGGCGGCTCCAGATCGACGCGATGGAAGACGATGCCGCTATCCGGCGCCGCCGGACGCAGCACGAGCGTCACCTTGCGCCCGCCGTGCAGACCGACGCCGGTGGCTCTGACGATGGATTTGAGGGTGCGCTGCCTGATCATTGTTGCGTTCCTTGTATCGGCAGCGATTTTAGCACGTGGCCGGAAACGGGACGGACTACGAGGCCGATCCGAGGGCGCTGTCGCACACGCGGCGGCAATGCGGCGGCGCCGGGCAACGGGCCGCCCGATGGCCCGCTTCAAACACGAAACGGGCATCTCCCCCGAACCGGAGGCGGCGGTTCGGAGGAGATGCCCGTCGCACACCCGGCCCCCGCCGGAACGCGAGGCGCCGGGGCGGCTGCGAATCAGTCGGCCTGGCGCCGCAGGAAAGCCGGAATGTCGTAGGTCCCGACGCCGCTGGTGCTCATCGCTTCGACCGTCGTGCGGCGGCCGGTGCGCATCACCGCCGGCACGTCGAGGCTGTTCATGTCGACGGCGCCACCGCCCATCGCCGGGCCGTAGGTGCCGGTGCCCTTCACCACTTCCATGATCGGCTGGCGGGCGGTGCGCGGCGCACCGAGGCCGGTGGCGACGACGGTGATGCGGATGCGATCCTCCATGCTTTCGTCGAACACGGTGCCGTACTTGACGAAGGCTTCCGGCGCGGCAAAGGCCTGCACGGTCTTCACCGCGTCGCGCACTTCGGACATCTTCAGCGACTTGCTGGCGGTGATGTTGATCAGCACGCAGCGCGCGCCGGACAGCTCGGTGCCTTCGAGCAGCGGCGACACCGCGGCCTGCTCGGCGGCGATGCGCGCGCGGTCCATGCCGGCGGCCTCGGCCGAACCCATCATTGCGCGGCCCATCTCGGCCATCGCGGTGCGCACGTCCTGGAAGTCGACGTTGACCAGGCCGGGCACGTTGATGATCTCGGCGATGCCGCCGACGGCCGAGCGCAGCACGTTGTCGGCCGAGCGGAAGCACTCTTCGAAGCCGGCGTCGTCGCCATAGACGTCGAGCAGCTTGTCGTTGAGCACGACGATCAGCGAATCGACGTGGCGAGTCAGCTCTTCGACGCCGCTCTCGGCGACGCGGATGCGATTCTCGAAGTCGAAGGGCTTGGTCACCACGGCAACGGTCAGGATGCCCATCTCCTTGGCGATCTCGGCCACCACCGGTGCGGCGCCGGTACCGGTGCCGCCGCCCATGCCGCCGGTGATAAACACCATGTGCGCACCTTCCAGCGCGGTGGCGATCTCGTCGCGCGACTCCTGCGCCGCGGCGCGCCCGGCCTCGGGCTTGGAGCCAGCGCCGAGGCCGGTACCGCCGAGTTGTACCTTGTGCGAGGCCAGGCAGCGGTTCAGCGCCTGCGCATCGGTGTTGGCGGAGATGAACTGCACCCCCTTCACCCCCTCGCGGATCATGTGGTCGACGGCATTGCCGCCCGCGCCACCGACACCGATCACCTTGATGATCGTGCCGGACGGCTCTTTCTCAACGATTTCAAACATTTGCCTCGCCTCCTGAATTAACGGCCCTGCTCAACAACGAACGCCGACCAGCCTGCATCTAGTAATAGCCGGAAAGTTTAATACTAAATACGGACTGCTCAATCGACCTTCATACAAAATGACCGGACTTTTCGCGTCCGCTCAGAAATTCCGCTCGAACCACGACTTCATGCGTCCGAAAATCTGTTTCACGCTGCGCGTATCGCGCGTCTGCAAGCCTCGCCGGCGCTGCGCCGCGCCCTCCATGACGAGCCCCATCGCGGTGGAATAGCGCGGCTGGCAGACCACGTCCGCCAGGCCGCCGTCGTACTGCGGCGCGCCGACGCGTACCGGCATGTGGAACACGTCCTCGCCCAGTTCGGCCATGCCGCGCATCACCGCCGAGCCGCCCGTCAGCACGATGCCGGACGACAGCAGCTCTTCGTAGCCGCTGCGGCGCAATTCGGCCTGGACCAGTTCGAACAGCTCGGACACGCGCGGCTCGATGACATCGGCCAGCGCCTGACGCGAAAGCTTGCGCGGCGGCCGGTCGCCCACGCCGGGTACCTCGATCATCTCTTCGGGGTCGGCCATCTGGTGCATCGCCACGCCATGGCGGATCTTGATTTCCTCGGCCTCGGCCGTCGGCGTGCGCAAGGCCATCGCGATGTCGTTGGTGATCTGGTCGCCGGCGACCGGGATGACCGCGGTATGGCGGATCGCGCCCTGGGTGAACACCGCGATGTCGGTCGTGCCGCCGCCGATGTCCACCATGCACACGCCCAGTTCCTTTTCGTCGTCGGTCAGCACCGCGTGACTGGATGCCAGCGGCTGCAGGCTCAGGTCCATGACCTCGAGACCGCAGCGGCGCACGCATTTGATCACGTTCTGCGCCGCCGACACGGCGCCGGTGACGATATGCACTTTGACTTCAAGGCGCACGCCGCTCATGCCGATCGGCTCGCGCACGCCGCCCTGACCGTCGATGATGAATTCCTGGGTCAGGATGTGCAGGATCTGCTGCTCGGCCGGAATCGGCATCGCGCGCGCGACCTCGATCACGCGGTCGACATCCGTCGGCGTGACTTCCTTCTCCTTGATCGCGACCGTGCCGCTGGAGTTGAAGCTCTTGATGTGGCTGCCGGCGATGCCGGTATACACGTCGTGGATCTTGCATTCGGCCATCAGCTCGACCTCCTGCACCACGCGCGAGATCGCATCCACCGTGGCCTCGATATTGACCACCACGCCGCGCTTGAGGCCGTTGGTGGGCTGCGTGCCCAGGCCGACGACGTTGAGCCGGCCATCGGGCCGCACCTCGGCCACCATGCAGGTCACCTTGGCCGTGCCGATGTCGAGGCCGACGATCAGATCCTTGTATTCCTTGCTCATTACCTGCCCTTCCTGGCGCTTTGCGGAGCGGACTGCAGCAGCACCGTGCCATCAGCCGGTGTCAGCGCGAATCCGCTCGGGTAGCGCAGATCCGCTACCTTGATATCGATGTCGACCTGTTCCCTCACCCGCGGCCAGACCGTGATGAAACGCGTGAGCCTGTCGGCGAGCTGGGAACGCTCCTGCTCCCGGCCGAGCATGATCACCAGGCCGTTGTCGAGCCTAAGCTGCCAGGCCTCGCGCGCCGACAGCGCCAGCCCGACCAGGCGCGCGCCCATCGGCTGCAGCAGTTGCGAGAACTCGCCATGGCGCGCCAGCAGCCAGCCCGACGTGCCCTGCGGCCCGTCGAAATGCGGCATATCGGCGTTGCTTGCGGCGACGAAAACCTCGCCCTGCACATTCACCAGCCGCGCGTCGCCGCTGTCGGATACCGTCCAGTAGGCCACGGCCTGGTGTTCCTCGATGCGCAGTTCGAGCGCGTCCGGCCAGCGCCGCCGCACCTCGGCCTTGCGCACCCACGGCAGCTTCTCGAAGGTGGCCTTGACCGCATCGAGATCGACGGTGAAGAAGTTGCCTTCGATCGCGGTGCGGGCGGCATATTCAAGTTGCTCCTCGGTCACCTGATCCGGTGGCGTCAGCACCACGATCTCGCCGATCGGGAACAGCGGCCGCGACACGAACCAAATCACCAGCGCCCAGCCCAGGCCAATCGCCGCCAGCAGGGTCAGCAGATCGGAGATCAGGTTGAGCAGCGCCGGCCTGTGCCACAGCCCCTTCTCGGCGCGCGCGCGCGTCGCCCCCCGCTCCGGACGGGCGGAACGGATGGCCGCGGGACGCGCGCTCACTTCAGCCAAGGCGGGCTCCTTCCAGAATCTTCAGACACAGGGTCTCGAAATCGAGACCGGCCACGCGCGCCGACATCGGCACCAGCGAGTGGCTGGTCATGCCGGGCGAGGTGTTCATCTCCAGCAGGTAGGGCCTGCCGTCGGCGGTGAGGATCAGGTCGCCCCGCCCCCAGCCCCGGCAGCCGAGCACACGGGCGGACTTCATCACCAGCGTCCGCAGCTCGGCTTCCAGCTCGGCAGGCAGGCCGCAGGGGCAGTCGTAGCGGGTGTCGTCGGTGAAATACTTGTGCTGGTAGTCGTAGTTGCCGTCCGGCGCGACGATGCGGACCAGCGGCAGCGCCTGGTCTTCGAGGAAGGGCGCGGTCAGTTCCTCGCCGGTGATGAATTCCTCGGCGATCACCAGGCTGTCGTAGCGCGCGGCGAGTTCCCAGGCGGCTTTCAACTGGTCCGCGGCGACGACCTTGGTCGCGCCCATGCTCGAGCCCTCGTGCACCGGCTTGACGAAGATCGGCAAGCCGAGATCCGCCGCCACCGCATCCCAGTCGGTATCCGCTTCGAGGATGGCGTAGCGCGGCGTCGGCAGGCCGCAGGCCAGCCACACCATCTTGGTGCGCCACTTGTCCATCGACAGCGCCGAGGCCATCACGCCGCTGCCGGTGTAGGGAATGCCCATCAGCTCCAGTGCGCCCTGCACCGTGCCGTCCTCGCCGCCACGGCCGTGCAGCGCGATGAAAACGCGTTCGAAGCCCTCTTCCTTGAGGATGTGCAGGTCGCGTTCGGCCGGATCGAAGGCGTGCGCATCCACGCCGGCGCCCTGCAAGGCGGCAAGCACCGCCCGGCCGGACATCAACGACACCTCCCGTTCGGCCGACGAGCCGCCGAACAGCACCGCAACCTTGCCGAATCGCGCTTTCACGACACATCCTCGATCGACGCGAGCTTGCCCGGCACCGCGCCGATGCTGCCCGCCCCCATGGTGATCACCACGTCGCCATCGCGCGCGGCGGAAAGAATCATTTTCGGCATGTCGGCGATGTCCTCGACGAACACCGGCTCGACGGCGCCGGCGACGCGCAGCGCACGCGCCAGCGAGCGCCCGTCCGCAGCGACGACCGGCGCTTCGCCCGCGGCATAGACTTCGGCCAGCAGCAGGCCATCGACCGTCGACAGGACCTTGACGAAATCCTCGAAGCAATCGCGCGTGCGAGTATAGCGATGGGGCTGGAATGCCAGCACCAGGCGCCGGCCGGGGAAGGCGCCGCGCGCGGCGGCGATCGTCGCGGCCATTTCCACTGGGTGGTGGCCATAGTCGTCGACCAGCGTGAAACTTCCGGCCTCGTCGCCGTCCTGGTCCAGCAGCTGCACTTCGCCGTAGCGCTGGAAGCGCCGGCCGACGCCGCGGAAATCCGCCAGCGCCTTGACGATGGCCGCGTCCGGCACCTGCACCTCGGTCGCCACGGCGATCGCCGCCAGCGCATTGAGCACATTGTGCATGCCGGGCAGATTGAGTTCGATCGGCAGCCGCGTGGTCCTGCCGTTCACCCTCACGCAGTCGAACAGCATGCGCCCGCCCTCGGCGCGCACGTTCTCGGCGCGGATGCTGGCGCTCGGCGACAGGCCGTAGCGCACGATCTGCTTCGACACCTGCGGCATGATCTCGCGCACGTTGGCGTCGTCCTCGCACAGTACGGCCACGCCATAGAACGGCAGCCGCTGCAGGAAATCGACGAAAGCCTGCTTGACGCGGCTGAAATCATGGTCATAGGTGTCCATGTGATCGGCATCGATATTGGTGACGACCGAGATCACCGGGCTCAGCAGCAGGAAGGACGCATCCGACTCGTCGGCCTCCGCCACCAGGTATTCGCCCTTGCCCAGGCGCGCATTGGCGCCGGCCGCATTCAAGCGGCCACCGATGACGAAGGTGGGATCGATGCCGCCCTCGGCGAGGATGCTCGCCACCAGCGACGTCGTCGTGGTCTTGCCGTGGGTGCCGGCGATGGCGACGCCCTGCTTGAAGCGCATCAGCTCGGCCAGCATCTGCGCGCGCGGCACGATGGGGATGCGGCGCTCGCGGGCGGCCACCACCTCGGGGTTGTCCGGCTTGACCGCGGTGGATACGACCAGCACGTCGGCATTGGCGACGTTGGCCGTGTCGTGGCCGCGCACGACGCGCGCGCCCATCTTCTGCAGGCGCCGGGTCGCGGCGTTGTCGCCGAGGTCCGAGCCGCTCACGGCATAGCCCTGGTTCACCAGCACCTCGGCGATGCCGCTCATGCCGGAACCGCCGATACCGACGAAATGGATGTGCCTGACCTTATGCTTCATGTGTCGTCTCCGCCGGCCAGTTCCTCGCAGGCGCGGGCAACCTCGGACGCCGCCAGGGGGCGGGCCAGGGCGCGGGCATGCTCGGCCATCTGCAGCAGGCGCGGGCGGTCGAGGCTGGCGAGGATGCCGGCCAGCCGTTCGGCGTTGAGTTCTGTCTGCGGCAGCAGGTAGGCGCCACCGCGATCGGCGAGGAAACGGGCGTTGCCGGTCTGGTGATCGTCCACCGCGTGCGGGAAAGGCACCAGCAGGCTGGCCGCCCCCACCGCGGCCAGTTCGGACACGGTCAGCGCGCCAGCGCGGCAGATCACCAGGTCGGCCTCGGCATAGGCACTTGCCATGTCGTCGATGAAGGGGCGCAGATCGCCCTCCACCCGCGCGCGCGCATAGGCCGTGCGCAAGGCATCGATCTGCTTCTCGCCCGCCTGGTGCAGCACCTGCGGCCGGGTTCCGGCCGGCAGAAGGCCGAGCGCGGCGGGAACCGTGTCGTTGAGCGCGGCCGCGCCGAGGCTGCCGCCCACGACGAGGATGCGCAGCGGCCCTTCGCGCCCGGCAAAGCGCTCGGCCGGCGGTGCGACGGCCGCGATCTCGGCCCGCACCGGGTTGCCGACCCAGCGCCCTTTCTTCAATACCTCGGGGAAACCCGTCAGCACGCGTTCGGCCACGCCCGCCAGCACGCGGTTGGCAAGTCCGGCCACGGAATTCTGTTCGTGCAGCACCAGGGGACGGCCGAGCAGCGCCGCCATCATGCCCCCCGGAAAAGTGATGTAGCCGCCCATGCCCAGCACCACGTCGGGCCTGGCGCGGCGCAGTTCGCGCAGCGCCTGCCAGAAGCCGGACAGCAGGTTCAGCGGCAGCATCAGCTTGCGCACGACGCCCTTGCCACGCAGGGCGCCGAAACGCACCCAGGCCGTTTCGTAGCCGCGCGCCGGCACGATGCGCGCTTCCATGCCGTCGGGGTTGCCCATCCACACCACGCGCCAGCCCTTCTCGCGCAGCGCCTCCGCCACCGCGATGCCCGGGAAGATGTGGCCGCCCGTGCCGCCCGCCATGACCATCAGCGTCTTCATGCGCTGCCTCCGCGCTTGAGCTGGCGCACTTCCCAGTCGCAGCGCAACAGGATCGCGAGGGCCACGCAGTTGGCGACGATGCCCGAACCGCCGAAGCTCATCAGCGGCAGGGTCAGGCCCTTGGTGGGCAGCAGGCCCATGTTCACGCCCATGTTGATGAAGGACTGCACGCCGATCCACAGGCCGATGCCCTGCGCGACCAACCCGGCGAAGTAGCGTTCGAGCCGGATCGCCTCGCGCCCAATGACGAAGGCACGCTGCACCAGCAGTGCGAACAGGGCGATGACCACCATGATGCCGACGAAGCCGAGTTCCTCGGCGATGACCGCGAGCAGGAAATCGGTGTGCGCCTCGGGCAGGTAGAACAGTTTCTCCACGCTCGCGCCGAGGCCGACGCCGAACCACTCGCCACGGCCGAACGCGATCAGCGCATGCGACAGCTGGTAGCCCTTGCCGAAAGCGTCCTTCCACGGGTCCATGAACCCGAGCACGCGTTCCAGTCGATAAGGAGAGCTGAGGATGAGGATGATGAAACCGACCACGGCGGCGATCGCCAGCAGGGCGAAGACACGGCCATTCACCCCCCCCAGGAAGAGCACGCCGAAAGCGATCGTGGTGATGACGACGAAGGCGCCGAAGTCCGGCTCGCGCAGCAGCAGGAAGCCGACGAACAGGATCACCGCCATCATCGGCAGGAAGCCGCGCTTGAAGCTGCTCATCGCATCGAGCTTGCGCACCGTGTAGTCGGCGGCGTAGAGCGCGGCGAAGATCTTCATCAGCTCCGATGGCTGCAGGTTGACCGGCCCCAGCGAAAGCCAGCGCTGCGCGCCATTGACCTCGCGCCCCACGCCCGGGATCAGCACCACGATCAGCAGCACCACGCCGGCCACGAACAAGGCCGGCGCCAGTTGCTGCCAGCGTGCCATCGAAAGCTGGAAGGCCGCGAGCCCGCAGACGATGCCGATGGTCATGAACAGCGCATGCCGCATCACGAAATAGTACGGCTGGTAGCCGGTGAAACGGCTGCCCTCGGCGATCGCGATCGACGCCGAATACACCATCACCAGCCCGAGCAGCAGCAGGCCGACGGCCGACCAGATCAACAGCGGATCGAGCTCGCGCGTCGAACCGCCCCCACGCACGAAACGATCCGCGGCACGCGGGCCGGAACCGGCCTTGCGCGAAGCGGAAGAAAACATGCCCGTCAGGCTCGCACCCAGCTTCATCGCGCTTCGACCCCCGGCAGGCGCCGCACCGCGGCGACGAACACTTCGGCGCGGTGGGCGTAATTGCGGAACATGTCCAGGCTGGCGCAGGCGGGAGAAAGCAGCACCGCATCCCCGGCCCGTGCCAGGGCACCGGCCCGGGAGACCGCGCCTTCGAGATCGTCCGCGTGTTCGACCACCGCAGCGGAACCGGCGAGGGCGGCACCGATCAATCCGGCATCGCGGCCGATCAGCACCACCGCGCGCGCCTTGCCGGCAACGGCAGGAGCCAGCGGCGAAAAGTCCTGTCCCTTGCCGTCGCCACCGGCGATCAGCACCACCGGGCGGTCGAAGCCGTCCAGCGCGGCGACCGTCGCGCCAACGTTGGTGCCCTTGGAATCATCGTAGAAGCGCACACCGTCGGCGCGCTCGGCGACCAGTTCGACGCGGTGCGGCAAGCCGCGAAAGGCACGCAGGCCGGCGGCCAGGCGTCCGGGCTCGATGCCCAGCCCTGCCTCGCACAAGGCCAGCGCGGCCAGCGCATTCGCGGCATTGTGGCGCCCCGCGAGCGGCAGTTCGGCCAGCGCGAGCAAAGCCTGCCCGCCGCGCACCAGCCAGTCGGCGCCGTCGTGGCGGGCAATGCCGTAGTCGTGCGCCGAACCGGGCGCATCGGTGCCGAAGCGGATCATGCGCCGTCCCGGCAAGGCCATCGCCGCGACGCGCGCGTCCTGACGGTTGAACACCTGCACGCCGCGCCCCTGGAAGATCGCGGCCTTGGTCGCGGCATAGGCGTCGACGCCGGCGTAGCGGTCGAGGTGGTCGTCGCTGACATTCAGCACCGTCGCCGCCTCGGCATCGAGCCCGCGCAGGGTTTCGATCTGGAAGCTGGACAGTTCCAGCACCCAGCAGGCGGGCAATTCGGCGCCCAGTTCCAGCCGCTCCATCAGCACGTCGAGCGCGGCCGGGCTGATGTTGCCTGCAGCCACCGCGTCGACGCCCGCGGATTGCGCCAGCGCGGCGGCCAGCGCCGTGGTCGTGGTCTTGCCGTTGGTGCCGGTGATGGCGAGGATGCGGCTGCGGTCGCGCACGCCGAGTTCGGTGAGCGCCTGCGCCAGCAGACTCATCTCGCCGGTGACGGGCAGGCCGCGGCGGACCGCCTCCGCAGCGACGCCGGCACGCGGATCGAGGCCCGGGCTGAGGGCGACGAGCTCAATGCCGTCGAGCACTTCGGCGCCGAAGCCGCCGGTGACGATCTCGGCCAACGGGGCATCCTCGCGCAGCGCGTCCAGGCCCGGCGGCGTGGCGCGGCTGTCGGCCACGCGCACGCGCGCGCCGCGCAGCGCGCACCAG
>NZ_AMXE01000037.1 GCF_000310205.1 Thauera linaloolentis 47Lol = DSM 12138
CCAACAGCAAACAACCTGTCAACCCGTCCAGACCACTTTCTTCAAAACAAACACCGAAGAAAACAACCCAAACCCCGCCTCAAAACCCCCCGCCGTGCCTACAAACCACTCAACCCGTCCGGCAGACACCGCGAAAGAGACGCGCATTATAGATAACAAAAAGAAAAGAACAAGAGGGGATTCATGCCTGAGCGCATCACGCCGATCAGCACCATCGGCACACGCACCATGACGCCGCCAGCCAGTCATCCGAAACCGGAGCGCCCGCAGCAAAGATGCGCTCACGGCCCATCTGCTATGTGTTATCGTCCGCGCGGCATGCGGGAGAGAACTCCCGACTCGGAGTCGCCGAAGGCGCAACCCCCCGGAACCGCTCAGGCAAAAGGACCGCATGCAAAGTGCAAGTCTGGAGAGCGGCACGGGCACCTGGCGGTGCTGCGTACCCACCGAAGGGGCACTCGTTCGACCGCTCGCCATATGTATACGATTCGCACGGCGATGCGATGGCTCGAAACGAAATCTCTCAGGTACAAGGGACAGATGGGGCGGATCCGGCGAGATGGCCGGATTCGCCCTTTTTCGTTCACCTGTCACCGGAGTCCGTATCGATGAGCACCCCTTCCAGACACACACCGCTTCACGCAGCCCACGTCGCCGCTGGTGCCCGCATGGTCGACTTTGCCGGCTGGGACATGCCCGTAAACTATGGGTCGCAGATCGAGGAGCATCACGCAGTGCGCCGCGACGCCGGGATGTTCGATGTATCGCACATGTTGTCGCTTGATCTCACCGGCCCGGATGCGACCCGTTTTCTGCGTCACCTGCTTGCAAACGACGTCGCCAAACTGAGTGAGCCAGGAAAAGCCCTCTATTCCTGCATGCTCAACGAACGGGGCGGCGTCATTGACGACTTGATCGTCTATCGATTCGACTCGGGCGACTACCGCCTCGTCGTCAATGCCGGCACGGCCGACAAGGATGTCGCGTGGATTCGGGCACGTATTGCAGCCACCGGCGCGAACGTGACGCTCGACAGCAGACGCGATCTGGCGATGATCGCGATCCAGGGGCCCGGGGCGATCGAACGCGCCAGAACCGCGGTGCCCGAATTGGCCGCCGAGCAAGACATTCCTTCCGCCTTCAGCGCCATTCGCGCCGGCGACCTGCTGATTGCGCGCACCGGATACACGGGCGAGGACGGCCTGGAAATCGCCCTGCCCGCAAACCGCGCCGAAACCATGTGGAATGCCCTCGCAGCAGCGGACGTCAAGCCCTGCGGCCTGGGCGCGCGGGACACGCTGCGCCTGGAGGCCGGCATGAACCTGTACGGGCAGGACATGGACGAAAGTGTCTCGCCGCTGAACGCCGGCCTGTCCTGGACCATCGACCTGAAGGACGACAGCCGCGACTTCGTCGGCCGCGCTGCGCTGCAGGCGGCACCCGCCTCCCAACGTCTGCTCGGCCTGATCCTCGAGGACAAGGGTGTGCTCCGTGCCCACATGAAAGTGTTCACCGCTGCCGGCGAGGGAGAAACCACGAGTGGCAGCTTTTCGCCCACACTCGAGCGCTCCATCGGCTTCGTACGCGTTCCCCTCGCAACACAAGTGGGCGAGATTGTCGAAGTCGAAATCCGCGGCAAGCGGCTAAAGGCCCGTACCGTCAAGCTGCCCTTCGCACGCAATGGCAAGCCGCTCGTCTGAACCCACCCGAACACCGCCCTCCGAAGCATGAGTTGCGCGCGAGGGCATCGATCACCCGACTCATCCGGAGAACACCATGAGCAACATCCCCGCCGACCTGAAATACACCCAATCCCACGAGTGGATCCGCATCGAAGACGACGGCAGCCTGACCATCGGCATCACCGACCACGCCCAGGAGGCGCTCGGTGACGTCGTCTTCCTCGAACTGCCCGAAGCCGGCCGCAGCGTGGACGCGGGCGAAGCCTGCGCCGTGATCGAGTCGGTCAAAGCCGCGTCCGACATCTATGCGCCGGTTGCCGGAGAAATCGTCGCCGCCAACCAGGATGCGGTGGATGCACCCGAAAGCGTGAACGCCGACGCCTACGGCAACTGGCTGTTCAAGCTCAAGCCCGCCAGCACCGCCGATGTCGAAACCCTGATGGACGCAGCCGGCTACGCAGCCGAAATCGCCCAGGCCTGAACCGCCCTCGCCCGAGTTTTCCGACCGACCATGACCGACTCCCTGCTTTCTGCTCCTCTCGCCCGGCTTGAGCAGCGCGATGCATTCATCCATCGCCATATCGGACCGAATGCCGGCGAAATCGCGCGCATGTGCGCGACCCTCGGTATCGACGACCTTGACACGCTGATGCGGCAGACCGTTCCCGCAGGCATCCGTCTCGAATCTCCGCTGCCCCTCGCGGCCGCGGTGCCGGAGCACGAAGCCCTCTCCAGGCTGAAGTCGATTGCCAAACGCAACGTCGTCAAGAAATCCTTGATCGGCATGGGCTATTACGGCACGCACACCCCGGCGGTGATCCTGCGCAACGTCATGGAAAATCCGGGCTGGTACACCGCCTACACACCCTACCAGGCCGAAATATCGCAGGGCCGCCTCGAAGCGCTGCTCACCTATCAGCAGATGGTGATCGACCTCACCGGCCTGGAACTCGCCAATGCCTCGCTGCTCGACGAAGCGACCGCTGCCGCCGAGGCGATGACCATGGCGCGCCGTGTTTCGAAATCGAAGTCGAACGCCTTCTTCATCGATGAAGCCTGCTTCCCGCAAACGATCGACGTCGTCCGCACCCGTGCCCATTATTTCGGCTACGAACTGGTGCAGGGCAAGGCGGAAGACGCTGCCGCACACGACGTCTTTGGTGCGCTGCTGCAGTACCCGAACGTGCGCGGCGAGGCCGCGGACCTGAGCGAGACCATCGCCGCGGCAAGAGCCAAAGGCGCCGTCGTCGCCGTTGCCACGGACCTGATGGCGCTGGTGCTGCTGAAGAGTCCCGGCGCGATGGGCGCCGACATCGCGCTCGGCTCGGCTCAGCGCTTCGGCGTGCCGATAGGCTTCGGCGGCCCGCATGCCGCCTTTTTCGCCACGCGCGAATCCCATGTGCGCGCCATGCCGGGCCGCATCATCGGCGTGTCCAAGGACGCACGCGGCAAGACTGCGCTGCGCATGGCCCTGCAGACGCGCGAACAGCACATCCGCCGCGAGAAGGCGAACTCCAACATCTGCACCTCGCAGGTGCTGCTCGCCAACATGGCCGGCTTCTACGCCGTATATCACGGCCCACAAGGCCTGCGGACCATCGCCGCGCGCATCCACCGCCTCGCCGCCGTGCTCGCTGCGGGCCTGCGGGGCGCGGGCTTCGACACTGGCAGCAAGGCCTTCTTCGACACGATCGAGGCCGAAACCGGGTCGCACACCACGGCGATCATCGAGTCGGCTGCGGCAGCCGGCTACAACCTTCGCAAGATCTCAGCCACCCGTATCGGCCTTGCGGTGGATGAAACCACCACCCGCGAGGACATCGCCGCGGTACTGGGCTGCTTCGGCATCATGGCCGACATCGATGCGCTCGATGCACACGCGGCGAAGACCGGGGGCAGCCTTCCTTCTGCACTGCTGCGCGGCGACGCAATCCTGCCGCATCCGGTGTTCAACACGCACCACACCGAACACGAGATGCTGCGCTACCTGAAAAAGCTGCAGAATCGCGACCTCGCGCTCGACCATTCGATGATCTCGCTCGGCTCGTGCACGATGAAGCTCAATGCCACCAGCGAGATGATCCCGGTCACCTGGCCCGAGTTCGCCGACCTGCACCCCTTCGCCCCACGCGAGCAGGCTGCCGGCCATCTCGAAATGATCGAAGGGCTGTCCGCCTACCTGCGCGCGATCACCGGCTTCCCGGCGGTCTGCATGCAGCCCAACTCCGGCGCCCAGGGCGAATACACCGGACTGGTGACGATTGCGCGCTACCACGCCAGCCGCGGCGAGACGCAGCGCACCGTCTGCCTGATTCCTCGATCCGCGCACGGCACCAACCCTGCCACCGCCCAGATGTGCGGCATGCAGGTCGTCGTCGTCGATTGTGACGACGACGGCAACGTCGATGTCGCCGACTTGAAGGCGAAGGCCGGGAAGCACGCCGCGAACCTCGCCGCGCTGATGATCACCTACCCCTCCACCCATGGCGTGTTCGAAGAATCGATCCGCGAGATCTGCGCGGTCGTGCATGCCCATGGCGGACAGGTGTACATGGACGGCGCCAATCTCAACGCCCAGGTCGGGCTGACCTCGCCAGCCGCGATCGGTGCCGACGTCACCCACCTGAACCTGCACAAGACCTTCTGCATCCCGCACGGCGGCGGCGGGCCGGGCATGGGGCCGATCGCACTGGCGGCGCACCTCGCGCCCTTCACCGCCGATCACGTCGTGCAGCCAACCGGCGGCCCCGACCGGCCCAACCGGGGGCAAGGCGCGGTATCGGCCGCGCCCTTCGGTTCGGCCAGCATCCTGCCTATCTCGTGGATGTACATCACGATGATGGGCGGCGACGGCCTGAAGCGTGCGACCGAAGTGGCGATCCTCAACGCCAACTACCTCGCTGCGCGCCTGAAGGACCACTACCCCGTGCTCTACACTGGCAGCCAGGGCCGCGTCGCCCACGAATGCATTCTCGACATCCGCCCGATCAAGGCCGCGACCGGCGTCACCGAGGTCGACATCGCCAAGCGCCTGATGGACTACGGTTTCCACGCACCGACGATGTCCTTCCCGGTAGCTGGCACCATCATGGTTGAACCGACCGAATCCGAGGATCTCGACGAACTGGATCGCTTCGCCGCGGCGATGATCGCGATCCGCGAAGAAATCCGCCAGATCGAAACGGGCACCTGGCCGGCGGCCGACAACCCGCTGAAGAACTCACCACACACGCAGGCCGACTTCATCGGCGAATGGTCGCATCCCTACTCACGCGAGCAGGCCGTGTTCCCGCTGCCCTGGGTGGCAGAAAACAAGTTCTGGCCCAGCGTCAATCGCATCGATGACGTCTATGGCGACCGCAACCTGTTCTGCGCCTGCGTGCCGGTCGGCGACTACGAAGCCTGAGTCCGGTAGAATCCAGCCGCTTCGGACAGAAGCCACGCCCAAGGGCGTGGCTTCTTTTTTGCTGCCGGGCCGCTGCAAGGCAAACACCTCCTCAGGGAAACCCCGTCCCGCGCAGCGGCAGGGCGTCGGGGTCTTGCCTGACGCCCTGCCGCCCGCTCCCGCACGCATCGACGCACCGCAACAAGCGCCCCTTCCTCCTCCGAATCCACCCGATCATGCCGACACCCCACCCGGAACGCAAAACACTCTGGCTCGCCCTGCTGCTCAGCCACCTGTCCCTGCTCGCCGGCCTGCTCGCCTGGATCGGCTGGCAAACCCGGCCGGTGGAGATGCACGACCTCCACCTGGCTGACGGCGAGAAGCTGAAATGCGTCTCCTATGCACCCTATCACCACCCGGGGCAGACGCCATTCGACCCGGCACTGCGCATTTCCCGCGAGCAGATCGACGCCGACCTCAAGGCCCTGGCCAGGATCACCGACTGCGTGCGGCTGTATTCGGTCGACCAGGGGCTCGACCAGGTTCCGGCCATTGCCCGCGAACATGGCATCGAGGTCCTGCTCGGCGCGTGGATCGGCTATGACCGGGAGAAAAGCGCGGCGGAGCTGGGCCGCGCCATCGAACTCGCCAACGCCAACACCGACGTCGTCCGCGCCCTGATCGTCGGCAACGAAGTCCTGCTGCGCCGCGAGCGCACCGAAGACGAAATGCGCACCCTGATCCGCGAGGCGAAATCGCGCGCCCGGGTCGCGGTCACCTATGCCGATGTATGGGAATTCTGGACGCGGCACGACAGCCTCGCGCAGGAAGTCGATTTCGTCACTGTCCATATCCTGCCCTTCTGGGAAGACGAACCTGTGGACATCGAACGCGCCCTCGAGCACGTTGCCGCGACCCGCGAGCACGTCGGCGAGTATTTCGCCGGCAAGGACATCCTGATCGGCGAAACCGGCTGGCCCAGCCAGGGACGGCAGCGCGAAGCCTCTCGGCCATCGCAGGTCAACCAGGCACGTTATGTAAGAGAATTCGTCCACCAGGCGCAGGCGCACGGCTGGGACTACAACCTCATCGAAGCCATCGACCAACCCTGGAAGCGCCAGCTCGAAGGC
The DNA here is from genome assembly GCF_000310205.1 of Thauera linaloolentis 47Lol = DSM 12138. Lineage (GTDB taxonomy): Bacteria > Pseudomonadota > Gammaproteobacteria > Burkholderiales > Rhodocyclaceae > Thauera > Thauera linaloolentis. The sequence goes on from NZ_AMXE01000037.1 coordinate 6,198, forward strand.
ACGGTGGGCGGCTTCTGGGGCATGCTGGACGCATCGACGCTGGCGCCGAAATTTCCGCTCGCGGGCCCCGTGGCAGAGCGTTCCGGCCTGGGCCGGGCCATGGCCGGCATGGCCGTGGGTGCGGCAGCCGGCCTGCTGCTCGGCCTGGGTTGCACATGGGGCGGCATCCTGCGCCGGGCGGCACTCGTCGCCCTGGGCGCCACGACCGGCCTGATTGCGGTGCTCCACGCCGAACACGCGCAGGTCGCCTATCGCGACGCGTTCGAATGGTCGGTGCTCGGCGGCGTCGCCCTGCTCGGCATCCTGCTGAGTGCGGCGTTCGCCGCATGGCGCGGCACCCCTATTCCATCGGCCGAGCGCGCATGGCTGGCGTCGCGCAACACCCCCCGGAGCTTCGGCCCGGCCCAGGCCCTCGGGCTGCTGCGCGGCTTGCTGCTGTTCGCAACCGCCATCGCCGCCCTGCTGCTGTTCGCCGACGCCCGCTACCGCGACTTCCCCACCCTGCTCTACCTGGGTCCAGCCGCACTGCTCGGCATAGCGGGCTGGACACATGCGGCGCACGGCCGTGCCGAACGCATCTGCGCGGCGCTCATCGCGCTGTCGGTGATCGGCCGCTGGCTACCCGAGCCGGCGAACCCCCAGGCCATCGCCTGGCTGGCCACCGGCCTCGCCCTCGCCCTTCCGCCCCTCCTCGCGCCCCTGACGCGGGCGCGCCAGCACCAGGAGTGACAACAACGCACCTACCGCAGCCGGGTCGTAGCTGTAGAACACGAGCCCGGCCAACCCGCTCAGCCAACCCGCCCAGGCGAACCTCCTGCCCCCGAGGACGAAGGCCAGCACACCGCAGGCAAGGCTGAACCAACCCATGCGCTGATGCACGAAACTCTGTACCAGCACGGTCTTGAACACGCACAGCCCGCCCTGCGCCTCGGGCAGGCTGCAATCGCGCGGCAACACGCCGTTCTCCAGCAAGCCGTAGCGCACCGCATAAGCACCTCCCAGCACCAGCAGCGCCGAGAACAGCATTGCTGCGACACCATATTTGCCCAAATTATTTCGCCCCATCCCGCCTTTTCCTTGTAAATCAGCCCTTCGCCAACGGCATCACGCAGTGTTGCAAATTGGCACCGAATGTGGCTCGTAAGCGGCTGAAATCGTGCATAAAATGCCGGCACTGATCGCTTGCGGCAAAGTGTCCGATTGTGTCACACGGAACCCGCCGAAGGAATTTGCGCAATGCGGCAGACGCCGCCAGCCGATCAGCGCATCACGGCTTTTCGCAACCAGGCAACATGCTTCACCGTTTTTCGGCACCGTACGTACCGGTACGCCATTCAGGACTCGACATGAAACAAGCCGCCTCGCTCCTCTACCGCATCGCGATCGCGCTCGCCATCGCCGCGGGGGTCGCGTTCCTCCAGTACTGGATCTGGCAGCAATTCAACCGCGGCGCCGAATTCATCGGCACCAACCAGAGCATCAAGGGCTTCGCCTACAACGGCTTCCAACGCGACCAAAGCCCGCTCAAAGGCAGCTATCCGACACGGGAAGACCTCGCCGCCGATCTCGACCTGCTCGCGCGCACCTCGGACGGCCTGCGCACCTACGGCACCACCGACATGCCGGAGCTGCTGACACTTGCGGGCGAGCGCGACATGAACGTCACCGCCGGCGCCTGGCTGGACCCCGACCAGGAGAAGAACGACCGTGAAATCGATGCGCTGATCGAGGCAGCGCGCAAGATGCGCCACATCGAGCGCCTGATGGTCGGCAACGAGTCCATCCTGCGTGGCGACCTCAAACCCGAGGACGTCATCGTCTACCTCGACCGTGTGCGCAAGGCCGTGCGCAAGCCGATTTCGACCGCCGAGCCCTGGCACGTGTGGCTGCGCTATCCGGAACTGGTCGAACACGTCGATTACATCACCGTTCACCTGCTGCCCTACCACGAGGGCGTGCCGGTCGAGGCCGCCGTCGAGTATGCCTTCGAGCGCTACGACGAACTGGCCAAAACCTTCCCGCGCAAGAAGATCGTGGTTGGCGAAATCGGCTGGCCGAGCAAGGGGCCGACCCTCGGCGCGGCCATCCCTTCGCTCGACAACGAAGCGCGCTTCATCCGTGAATTCCTTGCCCACCCCCGCACGGCACGCATCGACTACTTCCTGATGGAAGCGATCGACCAGCCATGGAAGGTGGACGTCGAAGGCTGGGCGGGCCCGTACTGGGGCATGTACAACGCCGACCGCGAGCAAAAGTTCGCCCTCGACGGCATCGTCGAACGCGATCCGCACTGGTCGAAGAAGGCACTCAACGCCGCGGCGCTCGCCTTCCTGCCGATGTTCCTGGTCGCCTTCTTCCTGTCCGACTGGAACGTCGCCGGCAGGGTCTTCCTCGCAAGCCTCATCCAGGCCTGCGTCTCCACCCTGATCGTCGGCCTCAACGTCCCCGTCGAGTACTACCTTACGCAGCGCGACCTCGTCGGCCTCGGCCTGCTCATCGGCGCCACCATCCTGACCGCGGCCGTGCTGCTGTCGCACGGCTTCGAGTTCGGCGAGATGCTGTTCAAGAAAAAATGGCAGCGCCGCTTCATGCCGCTGCCGCCGCACGCCCCGGACGAGCAGCCTTTCGTTTCCGTGCACCTGGCTTGTTACAACGAGCCGCCCGAGATGGTCATCGCCACCATCGACAGTCTGGCGAAGCTGAACTACCAGAACTTCGAGGTCCTGATCCTCGACAACAATACCCGCGACGAAGCGCTCTGGAAACCGCTGGAAAAACGCTGTGCCGAACTCGGCCCGCGCTTCCGCTTCTTCCATCTCGCCAACTGGCCCGGCTTCAAGGCCGGCGCGCTGAACTACGGCCTCAAGGTCACCGACCCGCGCGCCGAAGTCGTCGGCGTCGTCGATGCCGACTACGTCGTCGATCCGGACTGGCTGGCAAGCCTGATCCCGCACTTCGACAAGCCCGACGTGGCCGTCGTGCAGGCCCCGCAGGCCCACCGCGACTGGGAAGGCCAGCCCTTCAAGCGCATGTGCAACTGGGAGTTCGACGGTTTCTTCCGGATCGGCATGCACCACCGCAACGAGCGCAATGCGCTGATCCAGCACGGCACCATGACCCTGGTTCGCCGCCTCGCGCTCGAAGAGGTCGGCGGCTGGTCCGAATGGTGCATCTGCGAGGATACCGAACTCGGCCTGCGCCTGATCGAGAAGGGCTACGACACCCGCTACGTGGACCACATCCTCGGCCGCGGCCTGACGCCGTCCGGCTTCGCCGCGATCAAGAGCCAGCGCTTCCGCTGGGCCTTCGGCGCGATGCAGATCCTGAAAGCCCACCTGCCGCACATGATCGGCCGCAGCAACCTGAATCTGGCGCAGCGCTACCACTTCCTGACCGGCTGGTTCGCCTGGCTGGGCGATGCGCTGCAGCTCGTGTTCGCCTTCGGCAGCCTGCTGTGGACACTGGGCATCCTGCTGTTCCCGAAGGCGTTCGGCCTGCCGGTGACGGCGCTGGCATTGCCCATCCTCGGCTTCATGGCCTTCAAGGCCGCGCTCGGCCCCATTCTGTACCGCCGTACCATGGACTGCCCATGGAAGGACATCCTCGGCGCCTCGATCCTGTCCGTCGGGCTGGCGCATGCCATCGCCCGCGGCGTATTCGCCGGCCTGGTCAAGAAGAAGGGCGTGTTCGTCGTCACGCCAAAGGGCTGGCGCGGCGGCGGTGCGCTTGCCTTCTTCAACCCGATCCGCGAGGAAATCGGCCTGCTGGTCGCCCTGCTGCTCGGCGCAGTGACGCTGGTCGCCCAGCGCGGCGCCGACAACCTGGAGACACAGCTATGGGTCGGCATCCTGTGCCTGCAGTGCATCCCCTACGTCGCCGCGATCCTGTGCCAGATCGCCGCCTACATGCCCGAGCGCCCGGTCGGGGACGGCAAGCACGACGCCCTGCCCGCCAACGCCTGAACACCGGCGCCGTCTCGAGGGGCGGCGCTCACCCCTCCCAGGCCGGCAGCCGGCGCGTGACGAAGGGCAAGGCAAACCTCCCATAGTCGGGCAGGCCGCCGGCGGTGGCCTGCGCAACCTCACCCTCGATCAACGGCCGGATGTAGTCGCACGCCGCCGCGGTGACGTGCAGGCCGTCGGCACGCACGAATGCCGCCGGCAAGGCGCGCTCGAGGTTCGCAATCCCCGCCGCGTCCTCGATGCCGATCTCCCAGCGGTAAGGCGCATCGCCGATCCGCCTGATGGCCGGAAAGCAGCCGCCGTGCCCATCGAGCGCCAACTCGACGGCCGCCCGTCCGACCGCCATCGCCTGCTCGTGATCGGTGGCCGACAGCCAGTGCCCGGCCGCACGCTGCAGGTAATCCGGGATCGCCCAATGATGCTTGTAGCCCAGACGTTCGTGGATCATGCGCGCAATGGCCGAACCCGCTCCGCCCAGCTGGATGTAGCCGCACGGATCGCGCGACTTTTCCATGATCAGGCCGCCATCGGGGCGACGGATGCCCTCGGCGACCGTGATCGCGCAATACCCCAGGCGCTCGGTGATGCGCCGGACCTCCGCCAGGAAAGCCTCCTCGTCGAACGGCGCCTCCGGCACCAGCACGACATGCGGCGCGGCATCGGGATCGCCGCCGGCGGCAAGCGCGGTCGCCGCCGCCAGCCAGCCGGTGTTGCGCCCCATGACCTCCATCACGAACACGCTGCCCCGTTTGCCCACCATCGAACGGATGTCCAGCCCGGCCTCGAGCATCGAAGTCGCGAGGAACTTCGCCGCCGAGCCGAAACCGGGGCAGCAGTCGGTGCCGACGATATCGTTGTCGACGGTCTTCGGCACGCCGACGCACAGCAGCGGATAGCCCCGCTCGCGTGCCGCATCGCCCAGCCGCCCCACCGCATCCATCGAGCCATTGCCGCCGTTGTAGACGAAGTATCCGATGCCATGCGCGGCAAAGACCTCGAACAACCTGTCCATCACGCGCCCGCCGTCATCCGACGGCAGATCGAAACGGCACGAACCGAACACCCCGCCCGGGCGCAGCGACAGCCGGTACAGGGCGGCTTCATCGAAACAGGCGGTATCGATGAGGTCCTCGGCGAGCACGCCGAGAATGCCGCGGTGGGCGGCGAAGACCTTTCCGATCCGTTCCGGCCGGCCCCGGGCGGCACCGATGGCGGCACTGGCCGAGGCATTGATGACGGCGGTGACACCGCCGGAGTGGGCATAGAGCAGGTTCGATTGCGCCATGTGGGGGAAAACCGGCATGCAGCATGAAAACAAAACGGCCGGCTCCGTCGAAGGAGCCGGCCGCGCGGATACGGACCCGGTGCTTACTTCAGCGCATCGAATGCGCGCGCGGTGATTTCCGCCACCGCGCCCAGGCCTTCGATCTTGCGCACCTTCGGCGCCCCGGCCTCGCCCGAAGCCGCCCACTTGCTGTAGTACTCGACCAGCGGCTTGGTCTGGGCATGGTAGACGTCGAGGCGCTTCTTGACCGTTTCTTCCTTGTCGTCGTCGCGCTGCACCAGGTCTTCACCGGTGACGTCGTCCTTGCCCTCGACCTTCGGCGGGTTGTACTTGACGTGGTAGGTGCGGCCCGACGCCAGGTGGGCGCGGCGCCCGCTCATGCGCTCGACGATCTCGCTGTCGGGAACGTCGATTTCCAGCACGAAATCGATCGGCACGCCGGCATCCTTCATCGCATCGGCCTGCGGAATGGTGCGCGGGAAGCCGTCGAACATGTAGCCCGCCTGACAGTCGTCCTGCTGCAGGCGATCCTTGACCAGGCCGATGATGATGTCGTCCGACACCAGGCCGCCGGCATCCATCACCTTCTTGGCCTCGATGCCGAGCGGGGTACCGGCCTTGACCGCCGCGCGAAGCATGTCGCCGGTCGATATCTGCGGAATGCCGAACTTCTCCTTGATGAAGTTGGCCTGCGTACCCTTGCCCGCTCCCGGCGGCCCCAACAGAATCAGTCGCATACACCCTCCCGATGAATATCGGCCGTGAAATATGGCCGCTTGTTTATACGAAACCTTGCGAAATTAACCGACACGGAGCCGGTGGTCAAACCCCTTCGATGCGAAACGACTGCCTCACGCGCGCCAGATCCTCGGGCGTATCGACGCCGGCGGGCGGCGCAGCCGCCAGCTCGAGCACCCGGATGCGATGGCCGTGCCACAGCGCACGCAACTGCTCCAGCGCCTCCCACTGCTCGATCGGCGACGGCGCCAGACCGGCATAGCGGCGCAGGAAGCCGACCCGGTAGGCATAAAGCCCGACATGGCGCAGCATGGGCAGCCCCGCGGGCAGCGCATCGCGCCTCTCGGCGAAAGCGTCGCGCGCCCAAGGAATCGGGGCACGCGAAAAATAGAGCGCGCGCCCGGCCGCATCGCACACCACCTTGACGACGTTGGGATTGAAGGCTTCGTCCGCCCCGCCCAGCGCATGCGCCGCCGTGGCGATCGCCGACTCCGCATCCCCCGCCAGCGTGCCGGCCACCGCGGCGACGACGGCCGGCTCGATCAAGGGCTCGTCGCCCTGCACGTTGACGACGATGTCCTCCTCGCCCCAGCCGCGCAGCATCGCGACCTCGGCCAGGCGGTCGGTGCCGCTCGGATGATCGGCGCGTGTCATCACCACGTCGCCGCCCGCGGCGAGCACCGCATCACGGACGCCTTCGTGATCGGTCGCGACGCAAATCTCCAGCGCGCCGGCCGCCCGTACCCGCTCCAGCACGCGCACGATCATCGGCTTGCCGTAGATGTCCGCCAGCGGCTTGCCCGGCAGCCGGGTCGATGCGTAGCGCGCCGGAATGACGATGCGGAACGGCGTCGCCATGCCGCTCACGCGCGCAAGGCCTCGACGTCCTCGGCACTCATCGTGCGCGCCTCCTCGTCCAGCATCACCGGAATGCCGTCGCGGATCGGGAATGCAAGCCGGTCGCCCTTGCACACGAGCTCCTGCTTGTCCTTCAGGTAGTCCAGCGGGCCCTTGCACAGCGGGCAGACGAGGATTTCAAGCAGGCGTGCGTCCATTCTTCAGTTTCTCCAGGATGCGTTCGGCGGCTCCCGAACCGATCTGCGCCTCGACCGGGAACTCCCAGCAATCATCAGGCGCGAAAGCCTTGCATTTTACCGCATCCTTGGCCGTCATCAGGATAGGCGCGGGCTCGGCGAAGACGAGATCCGATGGCGAGAAATCATGATGGTCGGGAAACGGGTGGCGCAGCACCACCAACCCCGCGGCCTCGAGCTGATCGAAGAAGCGCTGCGGGCGGCCGATGCCGGCAAGCGCATGCACACGGCACCCGCGCAGCGCCTCCAGTGCCAGCGTACGGGCGGGATCCCTCAGCGCACGCAGCGCGCTGCCCTGCAGATGCATCGGGAAAACCGGAACGCCGCCGATCGCCGCCCGCAGCGCCGGCGACAGCCCACCATGGGCAATCACGGCATCGACCTCGGCCAGCCGCGCCAGGGGCTCGCGCAGGGGGCCGGCCGGCAGCAGCAGGCCATTGCCCAGCGTCGCCGGATCGAGCACGACGATCTCGACGTCGCGCCCGAGGCGATAATGCTGCATGCCGTCGTCGGCCACGATCACATCGCATGCGGGATGCAGGCGCAGCAGCTCGCGCGCCGCCGCCGGCCGGTCGCGGCCGACGACCACGGGACAAGCGCAGGTACCGGCGAGCAGTACGGGTTCGTCACCATGAACGGCGGGGTCGCCATCGGCGGGCACCTCGGCCACGCCTTCGACCCGGCCGCCATGCCCGCGGCTGACGACGCCGGGGCGATAGCCCGCCGCCCTCAGCCGCAGCACCAGCCATTGCACCACCGGGGTCTTGCCACTGCCGCCGACGGCGATGTTGCCGACGACGATCACCGGCACCGGCAGCCTCTCCGGCCGTGTCCGCCGGCGGCGGCGCCGCGCCAGCGCGCCGAACAGCCACGACAGCGGCTGCAGCAGCCAGGCCGGCAGGCCGCGCCTGCGCCAGAAGGCCGGAGCCTGGGCCGCCATCGTCCGCGCGCCCTCAGCGGCTCACTGCGCCGGCGCCTGGGTGGCGAAGGTCACGTGGCTGAAACCCGCACGCTGGGCCGCCTGCATCACGTCGATGACGTTCTGGTGCGCAGCCTTGGCATCGGCATTGATGACGATCACCGGCTCTCCGGCAGCAGCCGGCGCCGCCTTGCCCAGCGCGGCGGCCAACGATTCGACGCTGGGTTCCGCGACCGGCTGGCGGTTGACCAGCACTTCGCCAGTGGCGGTCACGGCGACGAGGATCTCGTTGGGCACCGACTCCATGCCGTCCGCCTCGGCCGACGGCAGGTTGATCTCGAGCCCCGACACCTTGGAGAAGGTCGTCGTCAGCATCAGGAAGATGATGATGACGAGCACGACGTCGATCAGCGGGATCAGGTTGATCTCGGGCTCTTCGTTGCGGCTGCCGCGGCGGAAGTTCATGCCTCGCGCCTCAGTCTCGGCGCTCGCCGTGCGCCACTTCGACGAGCTTCACCGCCTGCTGCTCCATGTCGATGACGAAGCTGTCGATGAGGGCGCGGAAATGGCGCCAGAAGATCATCGACGGAATGGCGATGATCAGCCCGAGTCCGGTCGTATACAGCGCGATCGAGATGCCTTGCGCGAGCTGCGCCGGGTTGGCGCCATTGACGCCCTGCGACGCGAAGATGTCGATCATGCCGATGATGGTGCCGAACAGCCCCAGCAGCGGGCTGACCGCGGCGATGGTGCCCAGCGTGGTGAGGAAGCGCTCCAGCTCGTGCGCGACCGCCCGCCCGGTTTCCTCGATCGACTCCTTCATGATCTCCCGCGGGCTGCTGACGTTGCGCAGGCCCGCAGCCAGTACGCGGCCAAGGGGGGAATGGACGCTGACGCGCTCGACCATCGCCTCCGACACGCCTTGCTTGCGCAAGTCGTCGAGCACGTTCTGGAGCAGCCCCGCCGGCACCACGCGCGAACGCCGCAAACTCACCGAACGCTCGATGATCAGCGCAAGCGCCACGACCGAAGCCAGAATCAACGGCCAGATTGGCCAGCCCACTTCCTGGATGATCGCGAACACGCTGCCGGCTCTCCTGTCTGCAAAGGCGGAACTTTAGCGCCGGCGAGCCCGCCGCGACAAGCGGCATGCGCGATGAAATGCGGAATCAACACCATCCGACATATCGCCAGGCATGCCGCCGGCGCCATTTTGTCGACCTGGGGCCGCGCACCGGCAAGCAATCCACAAAAGCTGTGGATAAGTTTGTGGGTTCTTTCTGGAAGTCGGCCCGAAACCCCATCGCCACAAGCCTTCAGACACTCCGATGAAAAATTGTGCAACATACATTTATCAATAAAAACAAATACTTGAAAACACAACCCTTGCAGATCAAGGACTTGCGTCAAGCCGCTTGACAGCGCATCGAAGCTGTGGATTCCGTTACAATCCGCGCACGTTCTTTCCTTTCACCCCATCGCCAACGATGCACTTCGCATGAATGGAATGCTGTCCGCTCCGATACTTACCGTATCCGCCCTCAACCGGCTCGCGCGCGAAGCACTGGAATCCGCACTGCCCCTGATGTGGGTCGGCGGCGAGATATCCAATCTCACCCGCGCAGCCTCCGGCCATCTCTATTTCACCCTCAAGGACGCCAATGCGCAGGTACGCTGCGCCATGTGGCGCAACCGTGCGCAACTGCTCCCGTTCCGCCCCGAGAACGGCATGCGGGTGGAGGTTCGCGCCCTGGCCACGCTGTACGAGGCGCGCGGCGACTACCAGCTCAATATAGAAAGCGTCCGCCCCGCCGGCGTCGGCAACCTGTTCGAAGCCTTCAACCGCCTCAAGGACAGGCTGGCGGCCGAAGGCTTGTTCGATGCCGGGACAAAACGCACACCGCCCCGCTTCCCGCGCGGAATCGGGCTTGTCACCTCTCCCGCCGCCGCCGCGCTGCATGACGTGTTGGCGACGCTGGGCAGGCGCGCGCCACACCTTCCGGTCGTGCTCTACCCCACGCCGGTACAGGGTGTGGACGCTGCGCTTCACCTGGCCGAAGCGGTGACGACGGCCGGCAGACGCGCGGCGCAAGATGGCGTCGACGTGCTGCTGCTGGTTCGCGGCGGAGGCAGCCTGGAAGATCTGTGGCCATTCAACGACGAGCGCCTCGCGCGCGCGCTGCGCGCCTGTCCGCTACCCGTCGTGAGCGGCATCGGACACGAGACGGACTTCACCATCGCCGACTTTGCCGCCGATCTCCGCGCCCCGACGCCGACCGGCGCCGCGGAACTGGCCAGCGCGGGCTGGCATGCCGCACACCAGGAGATCGCCGCGCTCGGTCCGCGGCTCGACCGGAGCGTCGTGCGCCGGCTCGACGCCCTTGCCCAGCGCCTGGACCGGGCTTCGCTGCGCCTCATCCATCCGCGCGAACGCCTGCGCCAGGCCAGCGCCGAAATCGGCGCCAACGCCGGCAGGCTGCAACGCGCCATGCAGCACCGCCTGGAGCAGGCCCGCTTCCGCCATGCCGCGCTCGACATCCGCATGGCCCGTCTCCGGCCGGATCTGCCCGCGGCACGCGCACGCTGCGACCGGCTCGCCCGGCAACTGCAGCAGGCCGCCAAGGCCAGCCTCCGGCAGCACCAGGCGCGGATCGAAGCCCTCGAGGCCCACCTGCAGCACCTCTGTCCAACATCGGTGCTCGCACGTGGCTACGCCATTGCCCGCGACGCACAGGGCCGTATCCTGCGTTCGGTCGACGAAGCCCAGACTGGAATGACAATCGATGTCCAGTTGGCTGACGGCACGCTGCACACACGCGTGACCGGACAGGAAGGCTGATTCCGGCAGACCCGTGGCACTCCGCCCGCCAGGATGCAGAAAGCCGCCTGCAGACGGCTGACAGGTACTCGGTCGTGCGCCTATGATGTCGGCTGCGAGGATTGTCACCAAACGCCAATCCTGACTAGAATCGTCGGGCTTTACTCACGAATTACGAACCCCTGCAACAAGGAGAGACACGCATGGAACACACCCTGCCCGCCCTGCCGTACGCCAAGGACGCCCTGGCTCCGCACATTTCGGCCGAGACGCTGGAATTCCATTACGCCAAGCACCATCAGGCCTACGTCACCAACCTGAACAACCTGATCAAGGGCACCGAGTACGAGAACCTCGAACTCGAAGCCATCATCAAGAAGGCGCCCGCTGGTGGCGTGTACAACAACTCCGCCCAGGTCTGGAACCACACTTTCTTCTGGAGCAGCATGAAGCCCAACGGCGGCGGCGAGCCGACCGGCGCGCTGGCTGATGCCATCAAGGCCAAGTGGGGCTCCTTCGAAGACTTCAAGAAGGCTTTCCAGGCTTCGGCCGTCGGCAACTTCGGTTCGGGTTGGACCTGGCTGGTCAAGAAGGCTGACGGTTCGGTCGACATCATCAACATGGGCGCCGCCGGCACCCCGCTGACCACCGGCGACAAGGCGCTGCTCTGTATCGACGTATGGGAACACGCCTATTACATCGACTACCGCAACCGCCGCCCGGACTTCGTCGCCACCTTCCTCGACAAGCTGGCCAACTGGGACTTCGCCGCGCAGAACTTCGCCTGATGCGCCCCGCCCGGCCCCGGCCGGGCAAGGCAGACGCGAGAAAGCGACCCGCCGTGGTCGCTTTCTTTTTTCCTGCTCCGTTGCACCCCCCAGCCCGCACATCCGCCCGCCCCCATGCTCGACATCCTCTACCGCGACGAATGGCTCATTGCCATCGACAAGCCTGCCGGGCTGCTCGTGCACCGCAGCCCCATCGCCGCGCAAGAGGAACGCTTCGCCGTACAGTTGCTGCGCGACCAGATCGGCCAGCGCGTCCATCCCGCGCACCGGCTCGACCGCGGCACATCGGGCATCCTGCTGTTCGCGCTGGAGCGGAACATCGCCGCCGCACTCGGCAGGCAGTTCGAAGCGCGCACCGTCGACAAGCGCTACGTCGCCATCGTGCGCGGACATCCGCCCGAGAGCGGCATCATCGACCACCCGCTCGTGCGCCGGCTCGATCCGATCGAACTCAGCCTCGGACACGGTACCGGCCGGCGCGACCCATTGTCGCGGGACAGCCGCGAAGGCCAGGACGAGGACAGCGAAGAGGATCTGGATCGCGACACCTGGCTCGCCGGCCCGCCAGGCGCCGAAACCGCCCTGGCGGCGCTGACGCGCTTTCGCCGGCTGGCGACCGCCGAACTGCCGCATGCCGTCGATCGCTACCCCACCAGCCGTTACGCGCTCGTCGAACTGTTTCCCGAAACCGGCCGGCGGCACCAGTTGCGCCGCCACCTGAAACACATCTCGCATCCGATCATCGGCGACGCCACCTACGGCAAGGGGCGTCACAACCGCCTTTTCCAGCAGCTCTTCGGCTGCCGGCGCCTGCTGCTGGCCTGCACCCGCCTCGGCCTGAAGCATCCCGTCACCGGCGCCCCGCTGGCACTGCAGGCCCGCCCCGGCGAAGATTTCCGCGAGGTGATCGAGGCCCTGGGCTGGCATGACAGCCTGCTGGACTGAGCACCCGGCGCGGCCTTCCAGTCCAACCCCAGGCGGCGATTTCAGGGCACAATCGGACTTTCGCCGCTACCCTCCTCGCAGGCCGGGCACCGGCGCTTCCGACCACTCATGCACATCCGGGTATATCGATGAATCCGCTGCTCCAGGTACGCCAGCACGGCCAGCAGATCTGGCTCGACAATCTCTCCCGCACGCTGCTCAACGACGGGCAACTCGCGCGCTTCGTCGCCGACGACGGTGTCGCCGGCATCACCACCAACCCGGCGATCTTCCACAAGGCGATCGCGGACGGACGCTATTACGAGAACGATCTGGCAGCCCTGAAGCAGCAGCCGATCAGTGCCGAAGCACGCTACGAAGCCCTGGTGATTCCGGACGTGCAGCGCGCCTGCGACCTGCTGTCGCCGCTGTATCGCGACAGCGCCGGCGCTGCCGGCTACGTCAGCCTGGAGGTTTCGCCCGAACTTGCGCACGATGCCGCCGGCACACTCGCAGCGGGCCTCCGCCTGAAGGCCGCAGCGGATCGCCCCAACCTGCTGATCAAGGTGCCGGCCACGCCTGCCGGAATCGATGCCATCGAGCAACTGATCGGCGCCGGGGTCAGCGTCAACGTCACGCTGATGTTCTCCCTCGCCCACGTGGATGCCGTCGCCCAGGCCTACCTGCGCGGCCTCGAACGCCTGCGGGACGCCGGCGGCGACGTGGCCCGCATCATGTCGGTGGCGAGCCTGTTCCTGTCGCGGGTCGACACCCTGATCGACAAGCAGCTCGATGAACTCGGCGGCGCGGCGCTGGCCCTGCGCGGAAAGACCGCTGTTTCGACCGCCAAGCTCGCCTATCTGCGCTACCGCGAGCGCTTCCACGGCCCCGACTTCGCCGCGCTGCGCGCACTCGGCGCACGGCCGCAGCTGATGCTCTGGGCAAGCACGGGCACCAAGAACCCCGCCTACAGCGACCTGCTCTATGTCGAGCCCCTGATCGGCGCCGAAACCGTCAATACGCTGCCCGACGCCACCCTGGACGCACTGCGCGACCACGGCAAGGTCGCCGCCGATACGCTGCGCCAGGGCATCGAGGAGGCAGCGGCACAGTACGCCGCGCTGGAACACCACGGCATCGACCTGAACCAGGCCGGCGAGCGCCTGCAGCATGAAGGGCTGCGGCAGTTCGAGCAGTCGTTCTCCGCGCTGCTCGAACTCACCGCCTGAGCCTGAGCACGCGCAGCAACCCGCTGCCCTGGAAACGACGGGACAGGAGGAATCTGCGGAAGCCAGCCTTGCGCGCTCCGGGCGCGAAAGGCCGGCTTCATCGAGCCGCCACGCCGCTCAGGCCAGTGCGGGCACCTCCGCCTTGCGCATCAGCGCCGAACGCGGCACGCCGCGATGGTCGCCGGCGGAACCGAGCAGTTCCTTCATGTCGAGAATGAGCACGATCTGGCCATTCGACAATGTGGTCACCCCGGCAACGCCCTTCGGGCGGAAGTCGTCGAGCGACTTGATCACCGCGTCTTCGCGGCCGGCGAAACTGTCGATGGCAAGGATGAAGGACAGCTCGGCCGCCTGCATCAGCACACCGTACTGCGGCACGCGCTCCTGCGGCCAGCCGAGCAGCGAGGACAAGGGCAGGATCTGCAGCACCTCGCCGCGCACGACCATGGTCGCCTTGCCGCCGACGTCCTGGATGACGGACGGATCGATCGGCAGGATCTCGCGCACCATCGACAGCGGCACGGCAAAGGGCTGATCACCCAGGCGCACCAGCAGCACCGGCAGGATGGCGAGCGTCAGCGGCAGGCTGATGATCAGGGTCGTGCCCTTGCCCTGCTGCGAACGGATCTCGATCGCGCCGTTGAGCTTCTGGATGTTGGTCCGCACCACGTCCATGCCCACGCCACGCCCCGACACGTCCGACACCTGCTCCGCCATCGAGAAGCCGGGAAGGAAGATCAGGTTGTAGCTCTGGCGCTCGTCCATGGTGCTGGCCTCCTCATCCGTGATGAGGCCCTTGGCGAGCGCCTTGTTGCGCAGCCGCTCGGCGTCCATGCCGCGGCCGTCGTCGGCGACGAGGATGACGATGTGGTCGCCCTCCTGGCGCGCTTCGAGGCGGACGATGGATTTTTCCGGCTTGCCCGCCGCGATGCGCCCGGCGCGGTCCTCCACGCCGTGGTCCACCGCGTTGCGGATCAGGTGGATGATGGGGTCGGAGAGATCCTCGATCATCGTCTTGTCGATCTCGGTCTCCTCGCCGACGAGGACGAGCTCGACATCCTTGCCGAGGTTGCGGGCGAGGTCGCGCGCGATGCGCGGGTATTTCTGGAACAGGCGCCCGATCGGCTGCATGCGGGTCTTCATGACCGCGTTCTGCAGGTCGGAGACGAGCAGGTCGAGCTGGCTCACCGCGAGATCGAGGGCATGCAGCGTCTCGGAATCGTTGCGCCCGCTGAGGATGTCGCTGCGCAAGGCATTGAGCCGGTTCTTGGTCAGGCCGATCTCGCCCGAGAGATTCAGCACCTGGTCGAGGCGGGCGGTATCGACGCGGATCGAATTGTCGCGCTGGCGTTCGCTGTCGCGCCGGCCAACCGGCCCGCTGACCCCGGGCACGTCGGTCGCACGGCGCCCGACTGCGGCCTTGATGACCGCCTCGGGCGAAACAGGCGCGGACGCGGAAAGGGCCGGCACGCCGGCCTCGGCCACGCCCGGTGCCTCGCCTGCGGCCGGCACCGCTGCCGCCGGCCGGCCTGCCACCGCGGTGTAAAGCAACTCCCAGTCCGGCTCGCCCGGCCTCGGCAGGCCGACCCCTTCGGCAGGTGCCGCGGCGGCCGGCTCGCCCGCGAGCGTGGCCTTCAGGCCGGCGATCAGGCCCGGATCGGCAGGCGGCGGCTGGGTGCCGCTTTCGAGGAAGCCGAACATCTCGCGCACGGCGGAGGTGGCGGCCAGGATCATGTCCATGGCCTCGGGCGTGATCGACAGTTCGCCGTTGCGCAGCTTGTCGAACAGGTTCTCGGTCAGGTGGCACAACGTGACCAGTTCAGCCGCGTTCAGGAATCCCGCCCCGCCCTTGATCGTATGGAAGCCGCGGAAGATGTCGTTGAGCAGGCCGCGATCATCGGGCGAACGCTCCAGATCGACCAGCTTGTTGTCCACCCCGGACAGCAGGTCCCCCGCTTCGATGAGGAAATCCTGCAGCAGGTCTTCCATTCCCGTGAAATCACTCATGGCTTTCTAGCTCCACCCTTTCCATTGCGGGTGCCCCGGCCACCTTGGCCATGCCACCCCGCCGACAGGCATGCCCGGCTCAGAAGCCCAGGCTCTCGAGCAGGTCGTCGACCTGCTCCTGGCTCGTCACGACGTTGTCGCCCGACTTGCCGTCGATGATCGGTCCATTCATCAGGCTGCTGGCGCACTCCACCTTTACCGCGGGCGGCGCCGTCTCGATCAGCACTTCCAGCAACTGGGTCTCGAGTTCCCTGGCGGTCTGGAGAACGCGCTTGATGACTTGCCCGGTGAGGTCCTGGAAGTCCTGCGCCATCATGATGTCCATCAACTGCGTGCCGACCGCGCGGCTGTCGGCCTCGGCCTGGCCGAGGAAATCACGCGTCTCGACACTCAGCGCACGAAACTCGTCGGGCGACACCCTGCCTGCGAAAACGCCGTCCCAGCGGGCGCGCAGCGCGGCCGAGCCCTGTTGCATGCGTTCCTGCATGGGGCGCGCGATATCGGTCGCATTGAGCACGCGGCTCGCCGCCTGCTCGGTCATCTGGGCGATGTAATCGAGCCGCTGGCGGGCGTCCGGGACCGCCTGCGCCGCCGCCTGCAGGCTTTCGTCCAGCCCCAGCTCGCGCAAGGTGTCGTGGAGCTGCCGCGTCATGTGCCCGAGGCGGTTGAAGACGGCATGATCATCGCGCCCCGTTGCCACGGCGGCCTGGGCCCGCGGCATCATCGGCGCGGCCTGCGCGACGCCTGTCTCGGATGAAACCGCGTCGAACAGCGCCTGAAGCTCATCGCTGTCTCCAGCGCCATCGGCCGCCGGCGTGCCCGTCACGGGCGCGGCGAGCGGCGGCGGCGATGCCTCCACCGGCTGTGCGGCGATGCTGTCGAACAGTGCCTGCAGGTCGTCCGAGTCGCCCGACTCGTCGAATTTCGGCCTTTTACTCATGTCCAGACTCCGTGCTTGCGGGTGCTCGTGCGCTCAGGCAGGACGTCCCATCTTGTCGAAAATCTTCTGCAGCTTTTCAGCCAGCGTCACCGCGGTGAAGGGCTTCACGACATAGCCGCTCGCGCCGGCCTGGGCCGCGGCGATGATGTTCTCCTTCTTGGCCTCGGCCGTGATCATCAGCACCGGCAGGTGCTTGAGCTGCGGCGTGCGGCGAATCGTCTGCAGCAGCGTCAGGCCATCCATGTTCGGCATGTTCCAGTCGGTGACGACGAAGTCGAACTGCCCCGAAGTCAGCTTCTGCAAGGCGATCGCGCCATCCTCGGCTTCATCGACATTGGTGTAGCCCAGCTCCTTGAGCAGGTTGCGGACGATCCGCCGCATGGTCGAGAAATCGTCGACAACGAGAAATTTGAGTTTGGGGTCGGACATTCCAGATTCTCCATTTATTCCTGCGCGGCCCGCTCACGCAGCCCGGCGCGCGCGCAACAGCAGCGGCCTGAGGGTTTCGGCGAGCACGTCGGCGTCGAATTTTGCCACGTACGAATCCACCCCCACCCGCTTGCCCATCGCCCGGTTGGCTTCGGAGGACAGCGATGAATGCATCACCACCGGAATTCCGCCGAACCGGACGTCGGCCTTGATATTGCGCGTCAGTACGTAGCCGTCCATCTCGGGCATCTCGGCATCGACCATGATGAGGTCGATTTCTTCCGCCACGGAGCGTCCGGTGTGCTCGGCGTGATCGGCGATGCTGACCAGGCGCGTCCACGCCTCGAGGCCGTTCTGGGCATACTTGTGGCGCACCCCGAGCTTGTCCAGCACTTCGGTGATCTTGCGCCTCGCCACGGCCGAATCATCGACGAAGAAGACGTTCACCTCGTGTCCGTTGCCGAGCGGGCTGATGTTGCCGACGATCGCATCGCCGAAAGTGTTCGCCAGGATGCTTTCCACGTCGAGAATCGACACCAGCCGCCCGTCCGGCAGTTCGGTGATCGCGGTGATGTAGGCATGGCTGCCGCCCGACACGTTCTCCGGCGTGCGCACCTTTTCCCAATCGACGCGAATGATGCGGTCCACTTCCTCGACCAGAAAACCGAGCGTGCGCTTGCTGTACTCGGTGACCATCATCGCGTCCTCCTTCTGCGAGCCCGGCGGGGCGATGCCGAGGATGCTCGCGAGCGACAGCACCGGAATGACGTTGCCGCGCAGGGAGATCAACCCCTCGACCCCGGACGGCATGTTGGGCGTGCGTGTGATGAAGGGCGTTTTGGAGACTTCGCGCACCTTGAACACGTTGATGCCGAAATTCTCGGTCGTCCCGAGCGAAAACAGCAGGATCTCCATGCTGTTGGAGCCTGCGAGCTGGGTACGGCTGTCAATCGAGTCGAGCAGCGCGGATTCTTCCCGGTCAAGTTTCAGCATGATGGTTCCTCAGTCCTGCGCCTGCGGCGCGGGGCCGTCCAGCAGCAAGCGGGTAAGCGTTTGCGCAAGGCGTTGCGGCTCGAACTTGGGTACGTATTCATCCACCCCGACGGACAACCCCAGCTGCTGGTTGGAATTGCCCGACAGCGAAGAGTGCATGATCACCGGGATGCCGGCGAAGCGGCGGTCCGACTTGATCTGCTTGGTCAGGATGTAGCCGTCCATCTCGGGCATCTCGACGTCGGTCAGCACCAGGCTGACCAGATCGCTGACCTTGCGCCCGGTCGCCTCCGCGTGCGCGGCGGCGCGCTTCAGCTCTTCCCAGGCCTGGCGGCCATTCACCGCGGCGACGTAGCGCACGCCCATGGCTTCCAGCGTCTGCTGGATCTGGCGCCGCGCCACGGAAGAGTCGTCGGCGAAATACACGACGTGGCCCTCGCCGTCCGGCAGTTCGGCGATGTCCTTGAAGATGAACTCGTTGTCGTAGCGGGTGGTCTCGGACAACACCTTCTCGACGTCGAGCATCATCACCAGCTTGTCGCCCGGCAATTCGGTGACCGCGGTGACGAGCCCCCCCATGTTGGCGGTCAGCATTTCGGGCGGCACCCGCATCTGCGACCAGTCCAGACGCAGGATCGTATCGACCGCCTCGACCAGGAAACCCTGGGTATGGCCGTTGTACTCGGTGACGATCATGATCTCCCGCGGCGTCTCCACGCTCATGCCGATGTAGCGCGCGAGGTCGACCACCGGCACCAGCGTGCCGCGCAGGCTGACCATGCCCTCGACCGAGGCGGGCATCTCGGGGGCGGCGGTGATGCTCGGCGTACGCATCACCTCTCGCACCTTGAACACGTTTATGCCGAAGGTTTCGCGCCGCCCGGTGCGTGCATCCACGCCAAGGGTGAACAGCAGGATCTCGAGCTTGTTCGTGCCTGCAAGCCGGGTGCGTGCATCGATGTTCTTTAGAAGGTCGGACATGTTTCCCCCACCTGGGGCAAGAGTCGGTTATCGCATCTGCGACGGTACGGATTCGATATCGGCCAAATACATCAAGACTTGAGCCGCGCGGTTCAGCGTGGCGGCGGCGGGGGAAGCCCCTGGATCAGCCCCCCCACGCCGCCGAACGGTGCCGCCACCTGCTCCGCCGGGGCGGCATTCCCGATCTGTTCGCCGATCGCTTCGCCATCGCCGGACTTCACGTCGATGCCAGCGGTGCTCGTCTGGCTGCGGATCGCCTCTTCGGTCGATTTGTTCAGCACGATGATGCTGATGCGCCGATTGACCGGATCGTAAGGATCGTCCCGATTGAGCGGAATGGTGTCCGCGAGCCCCACCACCCGGACCATCTTGCCGGCCTCCAGCCCACCCGCGACCAGTTCGCGGCGGGAGGCGTTGGCACGGTTGGAGGACAGCTCCCAGTTCGAAAAGCCCCGCTCGCCCCCCGCGTACTGGGACGAATCGGTGTGGCCCGACAGGCTGATGCGGTGATCGACGTCGTTCAGCGCGCGCGCGATCTCGCGCAACAGGTCGCGCGTGTAAGGCCTCAGTTCGGCGCTCGAGGACATGAACATCGGCCGGTTCTGCTCATCGACGAGCTGTATCCGCAGCCCTTCGGTGGTGATGTCCATCAGGATCTGGTTCTTGAACTGGCGCAGGGAGGCATTGGCCTCGATCATCGCATCGAGCCGGCCCTTCAGGTCGATCAGCCGCGCGCGCTCCTTGCGCTCGGCCAGCTGCTGGGCGCTGATCTCGGCATCGCTCTTGCGCTTGCCGCCCGCGGCATCCATGTTGATCGAGCGGGTGTTCTCGACATCCCCGCGCCTGACCTGGCCCACCGAGCGCGTCAGGTCTTCCCCGCCTCCAGGGATCACGCTCGAACTGTCGCCCGTGCCGTCGCCCCCTGCCATCGACATCTTGATGGGATTCTGGAAGTAGTCGGCAATGCCTTCCAGGTCGCCCTGGGCCGTGGAGCCGAGCAGCCACATCAGCAGGAAGAAGGCCATCATCGCCGTCACGAAGTCGGCGTAGGCGATCTTCCATGCACCGCCATGCGCGCCGCCGCCGCCCTTCTTGATGCGTTTGACGACGATGGGCTGCTGGGTATCGTCGCTCACGCCACGCTCCCTTCAGTCCGTCCGCAGTTCTGCGCTCGCATCGTCAGCCCTTGCGGTTCTTGAGTTCCTGTTCGAGCTCGACGAAGCCCGGACGGTCGGTGGAGTAAAGGACCTTGCGCCCGAACTCGACCGCGATCTGCGGCGCATAGCCATTCATGCTGGCGAGCAGCACCACCTTCATCACCTGGTAGATCTTGCCGCTCTCCTCGACCTTCTGTTCGAGCTGGCCGGCGATCGGCGCCACGAAGCCGTAGGACACCAGAATGCCGAGGAAGGTACCGACGAGCGCGCCGCCGATCATCTTGCCCAGCACAGCCGGCGGCTGGCCCACCGAGCCCATCACGTTCACCACCCCCATCACCGCCACGACGATGCCGAAGGCCGGCAGCGCATCGGCCACCTTGGACACGATGTGGGGCGCCTGGTGCGCCTCCGCATGGTGGGTCTCGATCTCCATGTCCATCAGGTTCTCGATCTCGAATGCGTTCAGGTTTCCGCCCACCATCATGCGCAGGTAGTCGGTCATGAATTCGACCGCATGATGGTCCGCGGTGACGCTCGGATACTTCGAGAAGATCGGGCTCGCATCCGGATTCTCGATATCGTTCTCGATCGACATCAGGCCTTCCTTGCGGACCTTCGCCAGGATCTCGTAGAGCAGCGCCAGCAGGTCCACATACATGGCCTTGTTGTAGATGGACCCCTTGAAGACCGAAGGCAGCGCACCGATCGTCGCCTTGATCGCCTTGCCTCCATTGCCCGCCACGAAGCCGCCGATCATCAGGCCGATGATGGCGAGGTACTCCATCGGCACCCACAGCGCGGCAAGGCTGCCATGCACTGCATAGGTACCCAGCGAAGCGGCCAGGATAATGACGTAGCCGATGATCAGGAACACTGGTCACTCCAAGATGAAGATGCTGCGGCAAAGCCTAACCGCAACTGAATCCAGAACACGTGACTTTTATCGTCCCACCCCCGAAAAACTTGAATCGGGCGCACACCGGCTTGCGTAAGCACCAAAGACCAGGGGCTGCCCCAGCCTGCGGGCAGCCCCTGCCATGCGATGTCCGCCAGCCGTGGCCGGCGGAGGACCGGAACCTTGCGTCAAGCCGTCACGGCGACGGGCCTGGCCGAAGGCCTGCGCTTGGCGACCGCCTTGGCCGCGCGCGACTTGCCTGCGCGCGAGGGCATGTTGCACAGGCCGCATACGTAATCATGCACGGGGTCGTGGGCATGCGCGACGAAGTGCCCGCCGCACGAGGTGCAGGCCGCCATCTGCAGCAGATCCGCATCGAAAAAGCGCACCAGCGTCCATGCGCGCGTCAGGCTCAGCGCCGGCTCGACGCCGCTTGCCTCGATGTGGTCCAGGTACAGGTGATAGGCCTTAATGATGGCATCGAGCCCCTTCAGCCCGCGATGCCCGGCATAGAAGCGGTGGAGCCCCATGAACAGCGACGAATGCACGTTCGGCTGCCAGGTCATGAACCAGTCGGTCGAGAACGGCAGCATACCCTTGGGTGGAGACACGCCGCGCACCTCCTTGTAGATGCGCAGCAGCTTCTCGCGGCTCAGCCGGGTCTCGACCTCGAGCATCTGCATGCGCGCACCGAGCTGCACCATTTCGACCGCGCGGCGGATGTCGTCCGCCTCATCGATGACGCTCTTGTTCTTCATCTCATGCTCCTCAGGCCGTACCCTCGGCCGCCTTGCCCGCGGCAATGATTGCGGCATGCAGGCCGGCGCTCACGGAATCGCGCCCCTCGCCGGCCATCAGGCGCGCAAGCCGGGCATCGTCGAAACGAAAGCACGGCATCAGCATCTGGCTGCCGGCCATTCTCACGAGCTTGGCCGCGCTCATCGTCTCGATCAGGCTCGCCAGTTCTTCGCCGATGCCGAGCCGGAACATCGCTGTCGCCCGATCGCTGCGCAGCATCTGTTGCGCAAGCATGAGGTAGAACGGGGAAAGGGCGATTCAGAAGGCCGAACCGGGCACCTGGAGCGCGACGACGCAATTGCGCCCGCGCTGCTTGGCGAGGAAGGCGCCGCGGTCCGCGAGCTTGGTGAGCGCCTTCATGCCGGGCATCGAATCGTCGCGCGTCGCCACGCCGATGCTGACCGACAGGCGCAGGCTGGGGCCGCCGGTGTCGATCTGGAGTCCGGCGGCGGCGGCGCGCAGGCGCTCTCCGCAGGCAAGCGCCGCATTCAGGTCGGAATCGGGGCAGATGACGAGGAATTCGTCGCCGCCCGTGCGGCAGACGACGTCCTGCACGCGCAACTCGCTGCGCAGGGCATCCGCGACCTGCCGCAAGGCCATGTCGCCGACATCGTGCCCGTGGGCGTCATTGACCTCCTTGAAATCGTCCAGGTCCACAATCATCACCGACAGCGGGCGATGATGCCGCGCGCACGCGGTCCACTCCATCTGCATGCGGTCGATGGCATAGCGGCGATTCGGCACGCCGGTGAGCACGTCGGTCATCGCCGCCTCCTGCAGGCGGCGGTTCGAGATCGCGAGTTCGGCCGCGAAATGCCTCAATTCCTCGCTCTCGTGCTCGAGCCTGCGCTGCAGGGCGATGGTGCGACGCCCCGCCTTCAGCCGCACGGACAGTGCGCTGGTGCGCACCGGCCGCGCGAGGAAGTCGTCGACGCCGGCTTCCGCCGCCTCGCCGAGGATCGTGTCATCCAGGCTGTCGAGCAAGGCCAGCAGGTACAGCGAGCGGCCAAAGCGCGTGCTGCGCAGGGCCCGGACCCAATCAGCACAATCGTCCTGGCTCCAGTCGATGATCATCAACTGCGGCTGCACGTCGATCGCACGTTCGATCACGAGGTCGTCGTCGTTCCCGTCCACGAAGAAGAACTCGCTCGTCTTCAGCGCCGCCCGGATGCGCCCCCGCTCCTCGTCGGTCGCACCGACCACGAGCACCCTCAGCACCTTGTCCGCCTCCGCGGCACGCCCGCCGTCCGGCTCCTGTGCCACCCGGGCATCGGCGCCGGATTCCGGGCACGCCTCGCCGGCCGGAGCCGCGGTCTTGGCCACGGCAGTTTCGTCCCGGGCGGAAAGCTCGGTGAATGCGGGCACCCGCCCGGTATCGAGCAGCAGCAGGCGGCCCCACTCTCCCCAGTCGCGGCCGATCTGCTCACACAGCGCCACGAAATCGCCGCGCGACACACCGAGCCGGCCAGACAGCCGCAGCATCGGCGCCATCAGCCGCGCGTGCTCGGACTCCGGCGCCAGGCAAAGCTGCGCGATCGCCCGTGACAGCACCAGGCACTGCATCAGGGCGGCTTCGCGGGCGTCCTCGCAAATGCCCGCACGTTCGGGCGTTTCGTAGAACCGCGCGGCATTGGCCATCGGCAAGGGCATGCCCCAGTCCAGCAGCATCGCGGCACCAAGCTCGCAATGGTTCATCGCGAAGGCAGCCTGCTCCAGGTCGAGCTGGCGCGATGCGGGCGCCGCCGCGATCTCGTGCAGCACCCGCCCGAACTCGGCCGGATACAGCGTCGTCAACGCCAGTTCACCGACGCGCGCGAGCAAACCGAGGCTGAAAGCCTCGTCCGACGCCACCATGCGCACACGCAGCGCAAGCGCCTGCATCGACAGCGCCATCACCAGCGAAAACGACCAGAAACGGGTGTAGTCGAAGGCCTCGCACGCCCCCCTGCGGTAATTCGACAGCAAGGAAAACCCCAGCGCCATGGTGCGCACCGCGGGCAGGCCCAGCACCATCAGCGCATCCTGCACCGACACCACCGCGCGCCGGCCCTTGCCCAGCGAGCCATTGGCCGCCTTGATCAGGCGCCCGACGAAGGCGGGGTCGCCCTTGATGACGCGCGCGAGCTCGGCCATCGACACATCCATGGACTGGGTGAGCCGGATGATCGCGATCGCCACACCGCGAGGCGACGGAAGGTCGCCTGCGGCCTTGAGCTGCTCGAAACGCTTCATGTCAATCGGCTGCTGCATGGAATCCTCGGGGTGTGTTCAATCGTCGGCAAGGCGGAACCGCAGGGTCTTTATCCTGTTCGCAAAAACCTGTCAATCCAGCCATCGACGACATCTGCAGGATGGTCTGCAAGCATACGTGGAATTCGGGCGCCGGCCCGCACAGAAAAGCACGCTAGAATCCAGAAAACCCATCGTCCATCCCTACTTCATGAACTTCTGCTCGAACTGCGGCGCCCCGGTCGAATTCCGCATCCCCGCGGGCGACAGCCATCCGCGCCACGTCTGTCCGCGCTGCGGCACGATCCATTACCAGAACCCTAAGCTGGTGGTCGGCGCGCTGGCGGAATGGGAAGACCGGATCCTGCTCTGCCGCCGCGCCATCGAGCCGCGCCACGGCTTCTGGACCCTGCCGGCGGGCTTCATGGAAAACGAGGAAACGACGGCCGAGGCCGCCGCGCGCGAGACCGAGGAAGAAGCCTGCGCGCGCATCGAGGTCGGCGAGCTGTACACGCTCATCGACGTGCCGCACATCAGCCAGGTCCACCTCATCTACCGCGCCCGCCTGCTCGACCTGGACTTCCGCGCCGGCGAGGAATCGCTCGAGGTCGCGCTCTTCCGCGAAGAAGACATCCCGTGGGAGCAGATCGCCTTCCGCACCATCGGCATGAGCCTGCGCTACTTCTTCGACGACCGCCGCCGCGGCCACTGGCCCTTCCACAGCGCAAGCCTGCCGCCTCCGCCGTCCGCCGCCTGAAGCCCCTGCGCCGCGATCTTCCCGGGCCGACTGCCCCGGGCTTGAGCCTCCTTGCGCCACGGGCGATAATCCGCTGGTTATTTCCCCCTCGGCGGACCATGACAAGCTACATCTTCGTCGTCATCAGCGCCGTCCTGGTCAACAACGTCGTCTTCGTCCGCATCCTCGGCCTGTGCCCTTTCATGGGCGTATCGAAGAAACTCGAGACGGCAGTCGGCATGGGTGCGGCAACCACCTTCGTGCTCACGCTCGGCTCCGGCTCGAGCTACCTGATCGACCACTACCTGCTTCAGCCCTTCGATCTGGGCTACCTGCGCACGCTGTCCTTCATCGTCGTCATCGCGGCCATCGTCCAGCTCACCGAACTCGTCATCCACAAGGCCAGCCCGCTGCTGCACCAGGTGCTCGGCATCTACCTGCCGCTGATCACCACCAACTGCGCCGTGCTCGGCATTCCGCTGCTCAACGCCGGCATGCGCCACGACCTGCTCGAATCGCTGCTGTTCGGCTTCGGCTCCTCGGTCGGCTTCACGCTGGCACTGGTGCTGTTCGCCGGCATCCGCGAGCGGCTCGAAGGCGCCGACGTGCCGGCACCGTTCAAGGGCACGGCGATCGCGATGGTCACCGCCGGCCTGATGAGCCTCGCCTTCATGGGCTTCGCCGGCCTGGACCGCGTCCAGTGACGGCGGCTTTCCCCGACCGCAGAAGACACCGCCCATGCTGACCGCCCTCCTCGTCATGACCGGCATCGCCCTCGCGCTCGGCGCGGCGCTGGGCTATGCCGCGGTCCGCTTCAGGACCGAGGGCGACCCGCTCGTCGACAAGATCGACGCGGTGCTGCCGCAGACGCAGTGCGGCCAGTGCGGCTACCCCGGCTGCAAGCCCTACGCCCAGGCCATCGCCAGCGGCGAGGCCGGCATCAACCAGTGCCCGCCGGGCGGCGAGGACGGCATCCGCAAGCTCGCCGACCTGCTCGGGCGCGAGTTCACGCCCCTGTCCGAAGAACACGGCATCGAAAAACCCAAGGCCGTCGCCGTCATCGACGAGCAGACCTGTATCGGCTGTACGCTGTGCATCCAGGCCTGCCCCGTCGACGCCATCGTCGGCGCGGCCAAGCAGATGCACACCGTCGTCGCGCCGCTATGCACCGGCTGCGAACTGTGCATCGCCCCCTGCCCGGTCGATTGCATCGCCATGGTGTCCGTCGCCGAGACCGTCCCCACCTGGAAATGGCGCTACCCGGCGGCGGCCATCGGGAAAGCCGCATGATCGCGCGCCTGTTCAGCTTTCGCGGCGGCGTGGCCCCCGAGGCGTACAAGGACGCGTCGGCCGGCATGCCGATTCGCCGCGCGCCGCTGCCCTCGCGCCTGATCGTCCCGCTGCGCCAGAGTCCGCGCGCCACCGCGCGCTGCTGCGTCGAGGTCGGCCAGAAGGTCCTCAAGGGACAGCGCATCGGCGAAGCCGAAGGCAGCCTCGGCACCGCCGTCCATGCGCCGACCTCGGGGACCGTGACCGGTTTCGACCCCCATACCATGGCCCACCCTTCGGGCCTGGCGACGCGCTGCGTGGTCATCGAGCCGGACGGCGAGGAACGCTGGATCGAACACAGGCCCTTCGACGTCAAGGCCGCTGGCCGCGACGCTGCGCGGGCCTGGCTGCGCGACTGCGGCGTCGTCGGCCTAGGCGGCGCGGCCTTTCCCAGCCACGTCAAGCTCGGCGCGGATGCGGGCATCGACACGCTGATCCTCAATGGCGCCGAGTGCGAGCCCTGGATCACCTGCGACGACCGCCTGATGCGCGAGCGCGCCACCGACATCCTCGCCGGCGCCCGCATCCTGGCCGATCTCGCCGGCGCCCGCCGGCTGCTCGTCGGCATCGAGGACAACAAGCCCGAAGCCATCGCGGCAATGCGCGCCGCGGCCCACGATGCCGGCGGCGAGGTGCGCATCCAGCCCGTGCCCACGCGCTACCCCATGGGCGGCGAAAAACAGCTCATCCGCGTCCTGACCGGCATCGAGATCCCACACGGCCGCCTCGGCGCCGAGCATGGCGTGCAATGCTTCAACGTCGGCACCGCGCACGCGGCCTACCGCGCCGTCGCCCACGGCGAACCGCTGCTGGACCGTATCGTCACGCTCACCGGCAACGTCGCCCGACCGGGCAACTGGGAAGCCGCGATCGGCACGCCGCTCGACGAACTCGTGGCATTCGCCGGGCCCGGAGCGGACACCGACCGCTACCTGATGGGCGGCCCGATGATGGGCTTCGCCCTGCCGCGGCTCGACGTGCCGCTCACCAAGGCCAGCAACTGCATCATCGCCGCCTCGCCGTCGCTGATGCCCCCGCCACCGCCCGAACAGCCCTGTATCCGCTGCGGCGAATGCGCGCGCGCCTGCCCGGCCGAGCTGCAGCCCTTCGAGCTGTACTGGTTCAGCCGCGCGCGCAATTTCGACAAGGCGCGGGCCTACCACCTGTTCGACTGCATCGAATGCGGCTGCTGCGCCTACGTCTGCCCGGCGCACATCCCGCTGGTGGATTACTACCGCTTCGCCAAGGGCGAGATCCAGGCGCGCGAGCACGACCAGGCCGCCGCCGACCGGGCGCGCGAGCGCTTCGAGTTCCGCAACCTTCGCCAGGCGCGGGACAAGGAGGAAAAAGCCGCCCGCCTCGCCGCCAAGGCCGCCGAAACGCGGGCCAGGCCCGCTGCCGGAAGCGGCACGGCAGCGGCCAGCCCGAGCGCAGCGCAGCAGGCCGCCCTGCTCCCCGCCAGCGCCGAAGACAAGAAGAAGGCCCTGATCGCCGCCGCGCTGGCCCGCGCCCAGGCGCAGAAAGCCGCCGCCCCGCCACGCAAGGCCGACGGCCCGGGCGCGGCGACGCGAGCGGAGAGCGCCGCCGACGCAGGCCGCAGACAAGCCGGCAGTACCTACACGCCGGACGACGGCGGGGCCACATCCGCCGAAGCCGGAGACTCCGCCCGTTGACGCCATGATCCACGCTCCCTACATCCGCAAACCGGCCAGCATCCAGCGCATGATGGGCCTCGTGCTCGCGGCGCTGGTGCCGGGCATCGCCGCCTACGTTGCCGAGATCGGCGCCGGCATCCTCGTCAATCTCGCCATCGCCTCCCTGACCGCGCTCGCCGCCGAGGCGCTGGTGCTGGCTCTGCGCAAGCGCCCGGTCGCGATCGTGCTGGCCGACCTGTCGGCCGTCCTCAGCGCCTGGCTGGTGGCGCTGTGCCTGCCGCCCATCGTGCCGTGGTGGCTGACGGTGATCGCCGTGCTGATCGCCATCGTCGTCGCCAAGCATCTCTACGGCGGCCTCGGCCAGAACCCCTTCAACCCCGCCATGGTCGCCTACTGCGCGATGATCGTCGCCTATCCGGCGCTGATGTCGCAGTGGCCGCCCGCGGGCGGGCTGGGCTTCGACACCCAGCTCGGACTGATCCTCGGCGGCGCGCGCGACATCGACGCCATCACCGGTGCGACGGCGCTCGACGCCCTGCGCACCGGCCTGCATCAGGGCGCCGGCCCGGTCGACGCCCTGATGCAAGGCCCGGCCTTCGGCCTTCTCGGCGGACACGGCTGGGAATGGATCGCACTCGGCTACCTCGTCGGCGGCCTCGCGCTGGTCGCCACCCGGGTCATCACCTGGCACATGCCCGCCGCCTTCATCGCCACCCTGGCCCTGGTATCCGGGCTGTTCTGGCTGATCGATCCGGCGCGCTTCGCGCCGCCGCTGTTCCACCTGGCCAGTGGCGGCGCCATGCTCGCCGCCTTCTTCATCGTCACCGACCCGGTATCGGGCGCGACCACGCCGCGCGGCAAGCTGATCTTCGCCGCCGGCACCGCCCTGCTGGCATGGACCATCCGCAGCTTCGGCGCCTACCCCGAAGGCATCGCCTTCGGGGTGCTGCTGATGAACCTGTGCGTGCCACTCATCGACATGAAGACCCAGCCTCGCGTGTTCGGCCGCCGGGATCGCGGAGGGCCGCGATGAACGCGCCCGCCACGGCCGCGCGCACGGCGCTGCGCAGCGCCGCCGCCATGCTGGCCTTCACCCTCGTGTTCACCGCGCTGATGGCCTTCACTCACGCCTGCACCCGGCCGGCGATCGAGGCCTCGGCGCAGCAGGCGCAGATGCGCCTGATCGACGAAGTCCTGCCGCCGGGCAGCTACGACAACGCCCTGCTCGACGACGCCGTGCTGCTCGGCCCCACCCCCGCCCTCGGCCTCGACGGCGGCGGGCGCGCCTGGCGCGCGCGCAAGGCCGGCGAGCCGGTGGCGCTGATCGTCGAGGCCAGCGCGCCGGACGGCTACGCCGGGCGCATCTCGATGGTGGTCGCGGTCGGCGCCGACGGCCGGCTGTCGGGCGTGCGCATCACCGCCCACAAGGAAACCCCCGGCCTGGGCGACTACATCGACCCGAACAAGGACCGCCGCAAGGACCTGCCGTGGATCAGCCAGTTCGCCGGCACCGCGTGGAAGGACGTCGACGCCGCGCGCTGGGCGGTGCGCAAGGACGGCGGCAGCTTCGCCTACCGCAGCGGCGCCACGATCAGCGCCCGCGCCGTGGTCGGCGCCGTGGGCCGCGCCACAGCGTGGGCCGCCGCGCACCACGATGCCCTGTTCATCGCCCCCGCCGGCAGCACCTTCGGAGCGCAGCCATGAACCGACGGCAATTCCTCGACATCTCGTACAACGGCCTGTGGAAGCAGAACACCGGCCTCGCCCAGTTGCTCGGCCTGTGCCCCATCCTCGCCGTCAGCACCAGCATGGTGAGCGCCGTCAGCCTCGGGCTGGCCACGATCCTGGTGATGGCGCTGGCCAACCTCGCGGTATCGGCGCTGCGCGGCTTCATTCCCTACGAGATCCGCATCCCCGTCTTCATCCTCATCATCGCCGCGCTGACGACGGTGGTTGACCTGAGCTTCAACGCCTTCTTCCACGACCTCTACCTGGTGCTGGGCATCTTCATCCCGCTGATCGTCACCAACTGCATCGTGCTCGCGCGCGTGGAAGCCTATGCTGCCCGGAACGACCCGCTCAGCGCCACCCTGGACGGCGTCATGATGGGCCTGGGCCTGGTGTGGGTGCTCGGCCTGCTCGGCGGCATCCGCGAACTGCTCGGCGCCGGCACGCTGTTCTCGGGCATCGACATGATCGCCCCCGGGCTATCGGCCTGGAAGGTGTTCGGTGACGACTACCCCGGCTTCCTGCTCGCCATCCTGCCGCCGGGCGCCTTTCTCGCACTGGGCTGCCTGATCGCCGCCTACAACGCGATCAACACCCGGCTGGCCGGGCGCGCGCGCCGGCGCCCGCCCGCTGCGCCGGCCGGCGAGGACGCGGC